>DAIUDF010000005.1:0-39783 GCA_036845785.1 Candidatus Moraniibacteriota bacterium
AAGCGTCGGAACCAAAACCAAAAATTTTCCTTTCCATTTTTTGCCGGCTCCCCCCACACCCCCCGCCGAAAGAGGAATTGTAAGGAAATTTTTGGTTTTGGGATCGCGACCAAAGGGAGCGTGCGAGGCGCAAGTATCATTCGTCAAAATCCTGCGGATTTTGTCCGAAATACATTCGAACTTCGTCCAATACACACCGCCAAAATTGGAAATCTGAATCAGAAGCAGAAATGGGGTCGGCGCGAAGCGCCGACACAAACACATTCCCGCCAAGGATTCCCGAATTCAAAAGGTTTTTCCACGCTCCGCGTGGCTCCTCGTTTGCCAATACAATTCTATGAATAATCAAACCAAAAAGTTTTTCATCTATACTCGCAAGTCTACGGACGACAAAGACAGGCAAGTCCGCAGTATTGCCGACCAACTTTCAGAGTTAAAAGAACTCGCACTGAAAGAGCAACTGGAAGTGGTGGATGTCTTTGTCGAAAAGCAGACCGCCAAAATACCAGGCCGACCCGTGTTCGGTGAGATGTTGGAGCGCATGGAGAAAGGCGAAGCGTCTGGTATTTTGGCGTGGCATCCCGATAGACTTGCGAGAAACTCGGTAGATGGAGGAAAAGTCATCTACCTCGTTGATACTGGTGTAATTTCAGAAATGAAATTCCCAACTTTTTGGTTTGATCCGACACCGCAAGGCAAATTCATGCTCTCAATCGCTTTTTCGCAATCCAAGTATTATGTGGACAATTTGTCTGAAAACATTAAGCGTGGTCATCGTAACAAAGTGAAGGATGGAATATGGCCTCAAATGTCGCCGCTCGGCTATGTGAACAAAAACAAGCGAATTGTGCCTGATGAGAATATTGCGCCTCTTATCAAGAAAACATTTGAGGCCTATGCAACTGGAAACTTCACTTTGCGGGAAGTCCGTGACAAATTTAACGAACTTGGATTGAAACGAAAAAGCGGAAAGGAACTTGCGGTGTCGAATTATCAAAAACTTTTGAAAAATCCAATTTACACAGGTTTAATGCTTTATAATGGTGAAATCCACGAAGGTAAACATGAACCGATTATTTCAAAGAAACTTTTTGATTCCGTTCAGGAAGTGATGATGAGAAAGTCTAAGCCGAAAGGAAAAGGGCTTAAACCATTTTTGTATAGAGGATTTTTCCGTTGTGGAGAATGTGGATGTTTTATTACTACCGAAACACAAAAAGGTCATAACTATTTGAGGTGTACCAAACGGAAAAATCCTTGTTCGCAAAAATATACTCGTGAAGAAATCATCACTTCCGAAATTCAAAAGGAAATCAAAAAAGTTTCTTTGCCAGACGATTGGACAAATTGGATGATTGCCGAAAACGCAAAAGATCGGCAATCGGAAGTCCAATCGTCTACGCTTTTTGCAGACAACACAAAAGCCGAAATTTCTCTTTTGGATTCTAAAATTGAGAAGCTGATGAACGCCTATTTGGAGAACGCACTTTCACTAGACGAGTTTAGAGAATCCAAAAGTGCGTTGGTTAATCAAAAACAGCTTCTCAAAGAGAAATTATCGGCTTTTGAGCAAAAAGCGAATAATCGGTTCGAACTTACCGAAAAGTTTTTGAAATTCAATGTGGAATTGGCAAACGAGGGAATAAATGAAGAGAAACTTCATTTATTCAAAAAAGTCGGTTCGAACTTTTTAATTAAAGATCGAACCGTACTTTTTGAGCCACGCGGAGCGTGGAAAAACCTTTTGAATTCGGGAATCCTTGGCGGGAATGTGTTTGTGTCGGCGCTTCGCGCCGACCCCATTTCTGCTTCTGATTCAGATTTCCAATTTTGGCGGAAAGTGGAGGATTCGAACCTCCGGAGGAATTACTTCCTCACCGCATTTCGAGTGCGGCCCATTCGACCACTCTGGCAACTTTCCATATTTGCTTCGCAAATTTTAAAAACCGAGCAGAGTGTTCGCCTGGGTTTCTTTTGAAACCCGCCAAATACTCGCACTTGCTCGCATTCGGCCCACTCTGGCAACTTTCCATAAAAATCATTCTTGATCAGGCATAAAAGGCCAAATAACAGTTTTTTAATTCATGCGGTATATATTTTACATGATACATCATACATTATACATAACAAGTATTTGGTTATTTTTCATTTTTGTTGTAAAATGATTATGTAGAAAAAAGCAAAAATTTTATATGGAAGAAACAAAAAAAGAATTCGGAAAATTCATTGATCCGGATTTGATTATCGCGCAATTGGAAATTGAAAATGGCAGCATGGTCGCTGACTTCGGATGCGGGCCGGGATTTTTTTCCATACCTTTTGCCAAGGCTGTCGGCGAGGAAGGAAAGGTTTATGCACTGGATGTTTTGCCACAGGCTTTGGAATCAGTTAAAAGCAAGGTGCGGAATTTTGCCGTGCCAAACGTGGTTTTAATGCGGGCAAATGTGGAAAAAGAAAACGGTTCCAAATTGAAATCAGATTCATTCGACTGGGTAATCCTTAAAGATATTCTGTTCCAAAACCAGAAAAAAGAAATAATTATTGCTGAAGCTAAAAGAATTTTAAAACCGGAAGGCAGAATCATTGTAGTCGAGTGGAAAAAGAAAGATTACGGCGTCGGACCGGAAGACAGCTTGAGAATTGATCAGGAGGTTTTGAAAAAAATGTTCACTGATCAGAATTTTTCCATAGAAAAAGACATAAATGCCGGAGACTTCCATTATGCTTTTGTGGCAACAAAAAAATAAGAAATAAAAATAAAAATATGCAATACATTATAAAAAATAAATTCCGAATAATTTTAGCAGTGCTGGCTGTTGTAGCAGTCCCGCTTTTTTCAGGTTGCGGAGGTTCCAAGGCTAACGATAATTATAAAGTTAATCTGGAAATCTGGGGCCCTTTTGATGACTCAAATATTTACGGTGAAATAATCAGCCAATATAAAAAATTAAACACGCATATCGGAGAGATAAAATACAGAAAATTCAGCCAGGATACTTATAAGCAAGAATTGATTGATGCCTTGGCTTCAGGCCAAGGTCCGGACATATTTTTAATAAAAAACACCTGGTTTCCATCTTTTGAAAATAAAATTTATCCAGCGCCGGATGTTTTCGTGAACCAGCAAGACATAAAAAATAATTTTCCGGATGTTGTTTCGGCTAATTTTGTAAGCAGCAATAATGATACCACTAGTGTTTATGCTGTTCCTCTTTCCATCGATTCAATGCAGCTTTATTATAACAGGGACATGTTCAATGCTGCTGGAATAATTTCTCCTCCAAAAACGTGGGAGGAATTCCAAGAAGACGTGAAAATCCTGACCAATGTCAATGAAGAAGGAAAAATTGTGAGAGCTGGCGCTGCCATCGGAACAGCCCACAACATCAATCAGTCAACAGATTTTCTGAGTTTATTAATGCTGCAAAATGGAGTTCCATTACCAATGAAAAAAGGAGAGGTTGCCAAGTTTGACGAAGGCGTATCTTCTTCTAATAGAATGGAATATAAACAGGCGGGCGAAGCGGCTTTGAGTTTCTATACTCAATTTGCAAAAGCTAGTGATTCTAATGGGGACAGTAACCTTCTCTACACCTGGAATTCCAAACAGCCAAAGGCTGTGGATGCTTTTGCTGGTGGTTCAGTCGCAATGATGGCCAACTATGCGTGGCAGAACTCAAACATAAAAGGCAGAAATCCAAAACTTAATTATGATGTAACAGCGATTCCTCAAGTTGATCCCAACAGTCCGGTTACGATTGCTGATTATTGGGGTTATACAGTTTCTTTAAATAAGATTACGCCAACTGCTTCATTGGGACAGGCTGCCAACGTAAAACCGATTTCCAACGATACGCGGGCTCGTGAGGCTTGGCAATTTCTGCGATTTTTAACGCTAAAAAATTCAGGAGTAATAAGATTGTACAATGTAATCACAGGCAATACCAAGGATTTTCCGCTTGACTTTGATCCGGCTGCGGATTATTTGCAAAGAACTTCTCAACCGGCAGCCAGGCGAGATCTCATTGAAAAACAAAAAACCGATCCTTTCCTGGGAGTTTTTGCTCTTGGTAATTTATTCGCCACAAGCTGGTATCAAAAAAATCCTGAAACTGTAGATGTGATTTTTTCTTCAATGATAGAATCGATCAATTTCGGAAGTTCTTCTTTGCACGATGCTTTGGTTTTGGCAAGAAATAGGATAAATGGTTTATAAAAATTAAAAATTTTTGAAAATAAAAAAATGATGAATTTTAAACAAAAAATTTTTTTGATTTTTCCTATAGTTTTTACAATTATTACTTTTTGTTTTCAAGAAACTAATGCAGCTACCATGGCCGGAGATCATATGTGCAGTAGTGTAGAAACAACTTCCGGCAATTGTGCAACACTTTGTGCAAGCGGTTTGTTTGACAAAAAATATGGGGATGATGGCCTTTTTTCTGGTTGGATATGTCGTGATAAGGCAAGCAATGACAAAACATGTAGCGAAGATAAAAATTGTACAAGTGGCTATTGCAATTCTACTACAAAAAAATGTGAAACTAAGGCAGGCGTTACGGGCACGGAATTACCAGGGGGTTCTGTGTGTAGCAATGTGGATGGTGATGATTCGGTTTGTGCAGCAATATGCGCTAGTGGTTTATCTGAAAGAAAAACGGGAATTACGGGAAGTTTTAAGAACTATAGTTGTGTTGCACAAAAATCTACTGGTGGAGCATGTACTTCAGACCAGCAATGTGTAAGTACAACTTGTGATCAGAACACTAAGAAATGTGTGGCAAAGGCCGCTACTACTGATACTACAAGTACGGATGGTACTGGCACTTCGGGTACAGGTTATACTAAAGCTGATGATTCTATATCTGGAACAGCCACTGGTGGCGGACTTGTGACATGTGGACGTTCCGGAGGTTCAATGTGTCACCTTTGCGACCTGATTGTAGGAATACACGGGATTATTGATTATTTGTTGAAAATAGCGATTGGAATTGCTGTTTTGGCAATTTGTATAGGCGGAGTTTTATATGTTGTTTCGGTAGGCGAGCCCGGAATAGTTGAAATGGGGAAAAAGGCTATGAAAAATGCAATAATTGGATTTGTTGTTGCTCTGTCAGCCTATTTGATTGTTAATGTAGTTATGACTTATATCGGAACAAACACTGATTTGGGCATAGGAGTTCAAGGATGGTCACAATTCAATTGTTCGGCCAATAGTAGTAGTTAGAAATAAAAATTATTTTTAAATAAAATGAATAAATTAAAAAACAAAAAATTATTTTTCGTAGTTGTTTTTATCGGATTTATGCTGAGTTTTTATGGCGGAGCAGGTCATGATGGAAATTTTTTAAAACAGGTTTTAGTTGATAAGGCTTATGCTGCTGATGATGCAACTAGCACTGAATCATGGGGGGATTCCGGCAGCACAACAGGAACGACGGGTAGCTTTGGAAACATAGATAGCACAAAAACAGTATCAGCAACAGATAATACAGTTAAAGAAACAACTGATAACTCCAGCAAAAAAAGTAGTTCAAGCGATAGCACTAGTTTCACAAATCCATTGTCATATACTACAGTAGAAGATTTATTGACGAATGTTTTGTCGGCTATTCAAAAAATAGTTGTTGTTCTGGCGTTGGTTGTCTTGGTTATCGGAGCGATTATGTATATTGTTTCAACCGGAGAATCAGAAATGCTTGAAAGGGCAAAGAAAGCCATAACCGCTGCTATTATGGGAATGGTAATTGCAATTGCAGCTCCTTCGATTTTAAAAGAACTGTCAACTATTTTAGGCTGGACAGATTCAACTTCAACCACCAGTTCAGCTCTAACTATTTCGGAAATAGCTGTTAATGTTTTGAACTTTCTTTTGGGTGTAGCCGGAGTTTTGGCGATTATTATGATGGTGATTGGCGGAATAATGTATCTTACTTCAACCGGAGATGAAGAAAGAATAAAGAAAGGAAAGAGTATTTTTACATATTCAGTAATAGGAATTATTATTGTTTTAGCCTCCTTGGTTATCGTCCGTCAAATCGCCCAATTTTTCGTAAGCAGTTAAAAAATAACAAAAATGTTGATCAATGTTCCACAATATATAGATATTGAGGATAAAATTGTCGGTCCTCTTACTGCCAAACAGCTTGGCTGGCTTGTTGCAATGGGAATAATCCTGCTCATTATGTGGAAAACGCTTTCCGGGCCGATGTTTTTCATTCTTGGCATACCAGTCACGCTTTTGTTTATCGCCTTGGCTTTTTACAAACCATATGGACAACCACTGGGAAGTTTTGTGATATTTGGCGTATTATATTTTTTCCGTCCCAAAATTTATTTTTGGAAAAGAACACCGGAAAAAACAATCCCCATTGCGCAAAAAAAGAAGACTGTTGAGAACAACATTGAAAAAAAACAAATATCAGCTGAATCACTGAGAGAATTGGCTGTGCTTCTGGATAGCGAAGGCCAGCAATACGACAAAGGCCTGGAAGATGTTTTAAAAAAGATTCCGGTAAAAAAATAGTACCTACATAATTACAAATAAAATACAAAATTACGAAAGCACGAAAACAAAAGTTTATTTTTTGCATATTTGTATTTTTGTAAATTTTTTAATTTCGTAGGTTATAAATAATGTTTGATTTAAATTAAAGTAAAAAAGTATGGAATTATTGCATTCAAAAAAACTTTCTGGCGGAGAAGGCGGATCCAGCACGCAAAAATATGTTGATGTTGAAGAAGTGCGCGATGGGGTTATTGTGCTCAAAGACGGATCATTAAGATCAGTACTTTTGGTTTCTTCAATAAACTTTGATTTGAAGTCGACAGAGGAACAAGATACAATCATCAGCCAATATCAAAACTTCCTTAATTCACTGGATTTTCCAATTCAGATCATGATAAACTCGCGAAAATTAAACATAACTCCCTATATTAATTATCTGAAAGAAAAAGAAGCTCATATTGAAAACGAACTTTTGGCATTTCAATTGGCTGAATATCAAAATTTTATCAAAAATCTGGCTGAAGTTTCCAATATTATGTCCAAATTCTTTTATATCGTCGTTCCTTTTTATCCAGTAGAAAATGTAAAAACCGGAATTTTGGACAGATTTTTAGGTTCAGCCAACACACAGATGACCATAGCACGCAGAAGAGAACTTTTTGATACGTATAAAAACCAGCTTTGGCAAAGAGTTGATCAGATCAGCGCCGGCTTAGGTGGTACGGGGGTAAAAATTGTTCCGCTGAAAACCGAAGAATTAATTGAACTTTTGTATAATTCATATAATCCGTCAACACGCAATAATGCTATATTGAAGGATATTGGAAGGCTAGAATTAAAATAATCGAATTGGCAAAGATAAAAGTTTATAAATATAAAAGCAGTTTTGCATGCTAATAACTGAAATTAATTTGTAATTAAGCAAAAAAGAAAAGATATGCTGGGATTAAATTTAAATAAAAACAAAAAGAACGAGGTTGATAGTGAGATTTTGCAAAGCGAAGCTCTCTATCAAAGAGGCGTAGCTACTATCAAAGATTTGATTGCGCCGGCGGCTATGAGAATTGGCGCTAACAATTTACAAATAGGCGAAACTGTCGCCCGCACGATTTTTATAGTGGCTTATCCTAGATATTTGCACACGAATTGGTTTGCGCCAATCATAAATATGGATTCTTCTATGGATACATCCATGTTTATCCATCCCATAAATACCGCTGAAATACTTAAGAATCTGAAAAAAAGCTCCACCCAAGTTCAATCGCAAATCCATATGGAGGAAGCGGCTGGAAAAATTCGCGATCCGATTTTGGAAACAGCCATTCAGGACATAGAAGAATTGAGAGATAAATTGCAGCAAGGAACAGAAAAGTTTTTCCGCTTTGGATTATATATAACTTTGTATGGCAACAGCCTGGAAGAAGTGGAAAAACTCAACAGGCAGATCGAAGCTTTACTGGAAGCGCAAATGGTTTATATCAAACCGGCTGTTTTAAAAATCGAACAAGGTTTTATGTCAACCCTGCCTTTGGCTAATGATGAATTAGATGTGGCCAATAATCTGAATACAGCACCGCTTTCAACTACTTTTCCTTTCGTATCTTCCGATCTTTCATCTAATGAAGGAATTCTTTATGGCATAAACCGTCATAACAACAGTTTGATTTTATTTGACCGGTTTAAAATGGAAAATGCCAATATGGTTGTTTTTGCCAAGTCTGGCGGAGGAAAAAGCTATACGGTCAAGCTGGAAATATTCAGATCATTAATGATCGGCACTAATGTAGTTGTGATAGATCCGGAAAATGAATATAAATATCTTTGTGAAACTGTCGGCGGATCTTTTATAAAAATGTCCCTGAACTCGCCTTATCATCTGAATCCTTTTGATTTGCCTAGTGTTGGAGAAGATGAAGATCCGGAAGATGTTCTTAGGAGCAATATTGCCAGCTTAATAGGGCTTTTGCATATTATGCTTGGCAATGTGACTCCGGAAGAGGATTCCATTTTGGATTTGGCCATTCGGGAAACATATGCTATGCGCGACATCACCTCGCAGAGTAATTTCAAAACATTTACCTCCAACTCATTTCCAACCATGGCTGATCTTTATTCAGTCATTCGCAACTCAGAAGGTGGAGAATCGATAGCCAAGAGAATGGAAAAATATACTGAAGGAATTTTCGCCGGAGTTCTCAACCACACAACAAACATACAAATCAATAATCAGATGGTAGTTTTCAATATTCGCGATCTTGAAGAGCAACTTCGTCCGATTGCAATGTATATGGTATTGCATTTTATTTGGAATGAAATGCGTTCATCGCTTAAAAAAAGAATTGTGGTTGTCGATGAAGCCTGGGTTATGATGCAAAATGAAGATGCCGCTTCTTTCCTTTTTGGAATCGCCAAACGTTGCCGTAAATATTATACCGGACTCACTACCATTACTCAGGATATTGCTGATTTTATGACTTCGCGCTATGGAAAGCCGGTTGTCACCAACTCCTCCTTGCAATTATTGCTGCGCCAGTCTCCGGCAGCCATTGAAACTATTTCTGACACATTTTATCTGACTGATCAGGAAAAATTTTTGCTTCTGGAAAGCGGAGTGGGAGAAGGCGTTTTGTTCGCTGGAGCCAAGCATGTGGCCATTAAAGTCATCGCTTCTTATGCCGAAGATCAAATCATTACTTCTGACCCAAGGCAATTGGTGGAAATTGAACAGGCAAAAAAAGATCTGGAGGCGGAAGAAGGACAATAAAAAATAATTTTATCAACACTTTAAATTATAAGCATGGATTATAGTGAAAGTTTAAATGAAGTTAGAAAAGAAAGGGCTAGGCAGGAGTCTAGTCCTATTTCAAAGGGCATACAAAATCCAAAAGGTATGTCAAAAGCTATAAAAAATTTAGCAACACCAACAGGCGTTTTTGCCGCATTAAAACATGTAGATTTTTTAAAAGATATGCCATTTATAGCTGCTGCTATGTTTGCATTGTTAAAAGACATATTAGATTTTATTTTCAATGAAACGATTATTTTGGGAATGCTTTTTTCAATTCTTTGTTCAATTTTTATTTTTATGATGTTATGGTTAGCTGGATCGAGTAGAAAACAAAAAAGAGCTAAAGGATTTGTTAAAAAGGCAGTAATTCTGATCGGTGGAGGAATTGCGGATTCATTACCGGGACTAGGATTTCTGCCAATAGAAACCCTGACTGTTTTTTTGATTTATATTACAGTTCTTTCAGAAAGAGCCAGTGAAAAATAAAATTAGTGAGAATTCAAATTTTTTATCTTATGTCTTCTAAAATATATTCAGCGGCTACAGTAGGACTGGATGGCGAAGTTGTGGAAGTGGAAGTAGATGTTTTAGGCGCAGGTCTCCATAATTTTAATATCGTGGGACTTCCGGATACTTCTATAAAAGAATCGCGCGATCGGGTTTCCAGCGCTATTAAAAACAGCGGTTTCAAACCACCACACCAATGCGGGCGCATCACAGTCAATCTGGCGCCAGCTGATCTCCCCAAAGCCAGCCCTATTTATGACCTGCCGATAGCGGTGGGATTTTTGTTAGCGACCAAACAGCTACAATTTGATTTTACTGGACGGATGATTGTGGGCGAGCTTTCTTTAGATGGAAGGGTGCGGCCGGTACAAGGAATTTTGCCGATTGCACTTCTTGCAAAAGACAAAGGCTTTCGTGAACTTTATGTTCCCAATGAAAATGCTTCAGAGGCCAGCGTCGTAAAAGGCATTAATATTGTGCCAGTAGACACTTTGTATTCTTTGGCTGATCATTTTTCCGGTAACAGGCATATTGATTATTTTCCGGAACTTTCAGGAGATGAACTATTTTCAACAAATGATTATCCTATTGATATGGCGCATATCAAAGGACAGCAACATGCCAAGAGAGCTTTGGAAATTGCAGCAGCTGGCGGACACAATGTGATTCTTAACGGACCCCCAGGATCTGGGAAAACGCTTCTGGCCAAAGCGATGCCGACAATTTTGCCAAGGCTTACTATGAACGAATCATTGGAAATAACGAAAATATTTTCAGTAGCCGGCAAATTGCACAAAGGCCAGTCACTAATAACAACCCGTCCGTATCGTAATCCGCATCATAGCGCCAGCAGCGTCTCGCTAATTGGCGGCGGCAGTTATCCACGGCCGGGCGAAATAAGCTTGGCACATCGGGGCGTCCTGTTTTTGGATGAATTTGCGGAATTTCCTAAAAGCGTGCTGGAAAATTTGCGCCAGCCGCTTGAGGATGGTATGATAACAATCTCAAGAGCCAAAGGCTCGCTACATTTTCCGGCCAGATTTATTCTGGTGGCCGCCATGAATCCCTGTTTTTGCGGGAACGCCACTGATCCGGAAAGAATTTGCACTTGCACGCCACTCCAAATTGCGCGTTATCAGCAAAAAATTTCCGGACCAATCATGGATCGCATCGATTTGCACATTGAAGTGCCTCGGCTCAGTTTCGATAAATTGCAGGAAGGATCTAGCGAAGAAAAAAGTTTGGACATCAGAAAAAGGGTAGAAAATGCCAGGAAAATACAATTAAAAAGATTTGAAAATTTGCCAATAGTTTCCAATAGCGAAATGTCGCCAGATCAAATCAAAAACTTTTGCTTCTTGGATGATCAGTGTTTGCAATTGCTCAGGAGCGCGGTAGTTTCTTTGAAACTTAGCGCGCGTGGCTATCATCGCATCATCAAAATTGCGCGCACCATTGCCGATCTTTCTGAAAGCGAGAATATAGGACCAATCCATGTGGCTGAAGCTATTCAATATAGGTTCAAAACAGAATGAAAAAAGGATCAAAAAAAATAGCATATCTTTTTTTCTTGACTGGACTAGCAATCCTTTTTTTCTTAATATTCCACGAAAGCCAAGATAAAAATAATAAAAATTTTGCTTCTGAACAAAAAATAATAGAATTTACGGATGAAAATTTGGATTTCGAATTAGAGTCAAAAGCTGAAACAGTGGGGGACTTTTTAGCGGAACAAAAAATTACTCTCAGAGAAAGCGACCTGGTTTTGCCGAGCAGAGAAATGAAAATTTATTCCGGATCTAAGATTATAATTTTTCGTGCTAAGGATATAACAATAAAAGAAGGTGGCAAGATTTTTGAAATATCTACTTTGCAAAATACAGTTGAACAAGCTATCTGGGAAAATAAAAGCGTGGTTTTGGGCGAAGATGACATTACCAACCCATCGCGGCAATCATTGATAAAAGAAGGAATGGGGATTGTTGTAACACATGTAATCATAAAAGAAGAAATAAAAAAACAAGACATTGATTTTAAAACGGTTTCCAATGAAGACGATGAATTGAGTTGGAGGACGAAAAAAGTTACACAAAAAGGAGAGAAAGGCATAAAAGAAATTAAATATAAAGTGGTGTACCATGATAATAAGGAAATTTCGCGCAAAATTCTGGAGAGCAATGTGGCGAAAAAGCCAGTTGAAGAAATTGTGACGCAAGGAACTTATGTAAAAACTGGCAAGGCGCACACTGGCTGGGGAACATGGTATGCCTGGAAAGGCGGACTTTTTGCGGCTAGTCCATGGCTGCCAATGGGATCATATGCTAAAGTTACTAATAAAGCCAATGGCAAATCGGTGATTGTGCAAATCAATGATAGGGGCCCATTCGGAGCTAATCGTATTATTGATTTGGATAAAGTGGCTTTTGCCAAAATTTCCTCAATAGGTGCGGGAGTAATTGATGTGAAAGTAGAGGAAGTGTTAAATTAATTTATTATAAAAGTTAGGTTGTGAAAATGTAATCAAAACAGAAAATATTTTTAGTATGCTAATTATTTTTTTATTTTTTTTGCTTCTTTGCTTGTTATTTCTAATAGTTTTTTTGTATTTGAATTTTTTTTATTCTCTTTATTTGAAAGTTCCAATGCTTTCTTCTGAAAATGATGCTATCAGAAAAGTTCTGGAAAATGTAGATTTTGAAAAAGCCTCTATATTTTATGATTTAGGCTCGGGCAATGGCAAGCTTATATCTCAAATTGCCAATCAATATCCTCATTTAAAATGTACAGGAATTGAATACAATGTTTCATCTTTTTGTTTGTCAAAAATCAGGAATATTTTTTTGAAACAAAAAGTTGACTATAAAAGAAAAGATTTTTTTAAAATTGACATAAGTGATGCAGATATAATTTATGCATATCTTTTTCCTGGTATCATGAAAAGTTTGGAAAATAAATTTAATCAAGAATTGAAGGCGGGAACACTGGTTGTTTCTACTGCTTTTCCTATAAGATCCAAAGAACCAAAAATGATTGTGCGGGGTGAAGCCGGAAAATTGAATACTATTTATATTTACGAATACTAATATGCTAAAAGCTAAAAAGTCATTAGGGCAGAATTTTTTGCAAGACGAAACCGTTCTAAAGCGGATTGTTGAAAGTGCAAATCTTTCTCAAAATGATGTTGTGATTGAAATCGGGCCAGGGTATGGCGCGCTGACGGAAAAATTGGCGGAAGTCGCCAAAAAAATTGTGGCGATTGAATTGGATGATCGTTTGATTGAAATGCTACGTAGCAAGCTACATAACAAAGAAAATGTGGAAATTATTCATGGCGACATTTTAAAAATAAATTTACCGAAACTAGTCACCAGTCATCTGCCACCTGTCAATGAATACAAAGTTGTGGCTAATATTCCATATTACATTACGGCACCGATTATTAAATTGTTTTTGGAAACCGAGTTTCCGCCGAGCGAAATGATTTTAATGGTGCAAAAAGAAGTGGCGGAAAGAATTTGCGCAAAAGCCGGAGAAATGAGCATCTTGGCTGTTTCAGTGCAATATTATGCCAAGCCGGAATATTTATTCACTGTGCCGAAAACCGCTTTTGAGCCAGTGCCGAAAGTTGATAGTGCGGTTATAAAAGTTATAAGGAACAAGGAACAGAAAACAAGAAACAAGGATGAGGTTAAAAAATTTTTTAGGATTGTGCGGGCGGGATTTTCCGCTAAAAGAAAAACCTTGGCCAACAATCTTTCCAGCAGTTTAAAGCTCGACAAAAAAACAGTGGAAGAAAAAATCGAGTCGATTGGTTTTTTGAAAAATGTCCGCGCGCAGGAATTAGGAGTGGAGGATTGGAAAAAATTAACGGAAATTTTATAAAATATGTCATCTATTCTGAATGAATTAAATGAACAACAAAAAAAAGCGGTTGAAACAGTCAACGGGCCGCTTTTGATTATTGCCGGGGCGGGATCAGGCAAAACAAAAACACTAACTCATCGAGTAGCATATTTGATCAAAGAAAAAAAAGTTCATCCCAAAAATATTTTGGCGGTAACTTTCACCAACAAAGCGGCGCAGGAAATGTCGCAGCGGATTGTGCATATTTTGTATCCCGAAGCGGACAAGAATTATAAATACAATCTTTATGGCAGTGCGGAATTGCCGACAATTGGAACCTTCCACGCAATTTGTGCCAAAATTTTGCGGAGCGAAATTGAAATTTTGGGTTATGCCAAAACATTTCACATTGTGGACGATCAGGACCAGCAGGCGCTTATGAAAAAAGTTCTGAAAGAACTGGAAATCGATCCGCAGCAATTCAATCCACGGGCGATTCTGGCCAACATTAGCAAAGCCAAAAATGAAATGATGACGGCTGAAAAATTCGAAAATCAGGCCAATGGATATTATGAAGAAATTGTTGCCAAGGTTTATAAAAAATATCAAGCCACTCTCAAAGAAAATAACGGGCTGGATTTTGATGACATTTTGATGTTCGCGGTAGAACTTTTCAAAAAATTTCCAAGCGTGCTTGAAAAATATCAAAAACAATTCAAATATATTTTAGTGGATGAATATCAAGACACCAATCACGCGCAGTATTTGCTGATCAATATGCTGGCCGGCAAACATCGCAATTTGTGTGTGGTGGGGGACGACTGGCAATCGATTTACAAATTTCGCGGAGCGGATATTCAAAATATTTTAAATTTTGAAAAGGATTATCCGGAAGCCAAAGTCATCCATTTGGAACAAAACTACCGTTCAACGCAAACTATTTTGGATGCGGCGTACGGCGTGATTTCCAAAAATATCAATCGCAAAGACAAAAAACTGTGGACGGAAAAAGAGGCTGGACACATGATTTCTTCTTTCGAAGCGGAAGATGAAAGCGACGAGGCTGAATTTATCGTCAGCGAAATCAAAAAAGAAAAAAGAAAATATTCTGATTTTGTAGTGCTCTATCGCACCAACGCGCAGTCGCGGGCAATTGAAGAAATTTTTCTCAGAAGGTCAATTCCATACCGGATTATCGGCGGCATAAAATTTTATCAGCGCAAAGAAGTGAAAGATTTGGTGGGATATCTCAGATTGATTGCAAATTATTCTGATGTGGTTTCACTGGAAAGAATAATTAACGATCCCAAGAGGAATATTGGTCCGGTTACATTAGGAAAATGGAAGCGTTTGGCTAGAAAAATGGAAACAAATTTAATTGAAGCTGGTACTGAAATTGCGAAGCAGGCATCAGATATGGCGGAAAAATTCAAAATCCCATTTTCCAAAGCAGATGCGATTGCTAAATTTTGTGAGTTCATAAAGAGGATGAAAGAAATTCAGCCTCGGATAAAACTTTCTGATTTTGTGGAAAAAGTTTTCAAGGAAAGCGGTTATGAGCAGATGCTTTTGAATGAAGGACCGGAAGGCGAGATGCGCTGGGAGAACGTTAAGGAGTTGGTTTCGGTCGCTCAGAAGTACGACGAAATGAAAGACGAATCAGAAAATAAATTGAGCGCTTTTTTGGAAGAAATCGCCTTAGCATCGGATGTAGACAATATTAACCAGAATGAAGAAGCGGTGCATCTTATGACATTGCACAGCGCTAAAGGTTTGGAATTCCCCGTAGTTTTTATTGCCGGATTGGAAGAAGGAATTTTGCCACATTCGCGCAGCATGCTTTCACATGCGGAAATGGAGGAAGAAAGGCGGCTCATGTATGTGGGTCTTACGAGAGCTAAGGAAAAAATATATCTTTTGTTCACACGGCAAAGAGTTTTGTTTGGGTCAACGCAAATGAATTCGCCCTCGCGATTTTTGGAGGATATTCCGGAAAAACTAGTAACGCATAATTCATATCGTGAAGCCGAACAAAAAATTTTTGCATCTTTGTTGAATAAAAATCTGAAAAAAAAGAAAACCCCAAAAGGTTCCTTTAAAGGTGGCGAAAAAGTCAGACACGCGGAATTCGGGGAAGGAATCGTGGTTTCTGCAGCTGGCGATCTGGTCACGGTGGCTTTTAAAAAAACCGGAATCAAGAGACTTTCGGCGGAGTATGCAAAACTCAAAAAAATTTCCTAGTTTATTGCAATGTTTTTATATTTGTTTTTTCGTTCCATTGCTCGGCGCTGAAAATTTTATTCTAATTTATTGAAACGGCAGCCTAATAAATTATTTTTTAATTTTACATTTATATGAGCGCCTGCGTAGAATTCCACGAAAAAACAAAATAAAAACATTGCTGATTTAAAAAATAAAAACATATATTTTGAGATGGCTAGTGAGTACGACGGTACGAACTCGGAGTATTTTTTCAGCAGAAAAAATACGTGCATCGAAAAATATATGTTTTTGTTAAACTTTTTCTAAGTGATTATTTTTTCTTTCCGTGGAATTTTTTATGAATTTCTTTAAGTTGTTGGTTGGTGATGTGGGTATAAATCTGAGTTGTGGTTATCGATGAGTGGCCGAGCATGGTTTGCACGCTGCGAATGTCTGCGCCATTGGAAAGTAGGTCAGTGGCAAAACTATGGCGCAAGGTGTGTGGATGAACATCTTTCACGATTCCGGCCTTGGCGGCATAGAATTTCACAATTCTTTGAATAGAACGAGGGGTAAGTCTTTTTTTATCGTTCTCCATTTTTTTCTTTTTGGAAAACCTGACAAATAGTGCCGGGTCAATGTCCATTCTTTTGTCTAAATATTTTTGTAAGGCTTCTTTGGCAGTGTCAGAAATGAAAACGATACGGATTTTGTCGCCTTTGCCTTTGACGCTGAATTCTTGGCGATTCAGATTGATTTGATCGCAGTTTATATTTATAAGTTCTGAAACACGCAGGCCAGCCGAGAAAAGAAGCTCCAGAATAGCTCTATCGCGAAGAGCTTTAACACTAGTTCCGCTGGCAGCAGAGAGCAGGCGGTCAAGTTCGTCGCCATCCAAAAATTCTATTTCATGGGAAGGGTTTTTGCCGATTTCGATTTTTTCGGCAGCCAGACTTTTGATGTCGCGCTTGGCTAAATATTTCAGAAAACTGCGGATGGCAATCATGTGGTAGTTTTGAGTAACCTTTTTGAGCTCCTGGCCCTTGGCATCGGTTTTTCTGTTTAAAAAAATGCGGTAGCTGCGAACCAGCTCAGCAGTGATATCTCCGGGTTTGGATATTTTAGCCCAATCCAAAAAGCGTCTGAGATAGTGATGATAGTTCTCGATGGTTTTTTGGGAGCGATTGCGCTCGATTTCAAGATATTCTAAAAAATCTATAAGCAATTTATCGATAAGCATGATTTTATTATACTCTATTTTTGAAGATATAAAAAAGTTTTATTAAAAAATGGCTTATATTAGCCAAAGAAATAGATTTGAGTGTATAATTTCTTTGACCCCGCACTAAATTGGCATTTATTTATTTTGCGAAAAATTTGATATTTTAGAGCATTTTTTCAGTTTTTAGTAGCTATTTTTTCGTGTATTGTTTCACGCTTAAAGCGTAATGCTAATTTAGTGCGGGGTTTGACAAAAAGTTCTTCTTGGAGATACAATTAATAGCAGTTAAAAATTAAGACTGGGAGCAACAGATTACGGCACTATTGATTTTCTCTAGCCGTTTTTTCTTTGCTGACAGTCAACTGAAAGGACTTTTTTATTAGTAAAAAACCTATCTTTTCTTATATACGGGAGTCTTGGGAAAAAATCGACTTCAAAGGTTTCAACACCAAGCTTCATTTCTATCAGCATAGCATAGCGAAATTTATCAAGGAGCATAGAACAATAAAAATTCTGCATCTCCTGCGCAACTACTCGGCTTTTGCAGTTGTTGTGTCCAGTTCGCTTCTTGTAGCGGCAACTAATGTTGCTTCCGGTAAGGTTAATAGCGGATTTCTTTTCGGTTATCTTGATGATTCTGAGCAATCGCAAATTGCAACAAATCGGATCAGTGGACAAACAGGCAAAAAAAATGATTTGACTCTTGTGCCGCTTTCCAAACCAAATACAGCAGTAGATCCTGAATACAAAGAGGAGGAAATGCAGAGCGTGGTTAGCGAACAGGGTGTTATAATGGCTTCCGGAGGAGCAAGTCCAATGCAGGATCCCGAAGAAGAAGGCGGAGTCTCGATGTACATTGTCCAATCCGGCGATACGCTCGGTTCAATTGCGCAAAAAAATAATATTTCAGTCAATACTCTTTTGTGGGCTAATGATATTGAAAATGTTGATTCGATCATGCCGGGAGATACGATGTTTATTTTGCCGATTTCTGGAATTAAGCATGTGGTTAAATCAGGCGATAGCTTGGATGCTATTGCCAATAAATATAAAGCGGAAAAAGACAAGATTATTGCTTTCAATGATTTGCCGGCCAATGGCGATATCGAAGTTGGAAAAGAAATTATTATTCCGGATGGGCAAGGCGAAGCGCCAAAGCCTGCTCCTAGCAGCCAATCACTGCTCGATAAAAGGCAATATGCAACTTCTAGCGGGGGAACTCCGCAAATTTCTGGCGTTACTCCAAAAGGCAAGGCTGGCGCTGGACACAGGTTTCCTTATGGTTATTGTACCTGGTTTGTTTCACAAAAACGCTATGTACCTTGGGGTGGAAACGCTGGAACTTGGCTCTATCGCGCTAAATCTATGGGTTATGCGACTGGCAAATCTCCGCAGGTTGGTTCAATCGTGGTCACAACTGAAAACAGATATTATGGCCATGTGGCCTATGTGGAAAAAGTTGGCAATGGCACCATTACTATTTCAGAAATGAATTATGTCGGATATGCCAAAACCAGCCGCCGAACACTTTCAACTTCCAGCCGGGTAATCAAGGGATACATCTATTAAAAGCCTAAAATATAAAAATTTATTTGTTATAATAAATGGAGAAATCGCGCTTTCAAGGCTGCGATTTTTTTGTGCATAAAAATGCTTCTTGATATTTTGAAAATGTGCTATAATTTATTTGAAGAATACCAATTAGATAAAATCCTAATGAATTGGATTTTTAAAAACAAAAATTTGCCTTGCAAAAAACAAACAAGCAAGCTTTTTTGCAAGTTAAAAAATATATTCGAAAATAAGAAAACAAAAACAATTTTGATTGTTCTGTTTTTGGTGTGTGTTTCGCTTGCGCCTTTGGCGGCTGAAAAATGTTCTGCTAATGTGTTAGCCGATGTATTAATTGGAAAACCTTTACAGGGAGTCGCACATTTATTTGCCCTTTTTCTTGCCGGAGCAGTGGGTATTTTGGAATATGCAGTTGATCCCTCGGCTTTTTCGGAGATATTTAATTCTACAACAGTAAAAGATGTTTGGATAATGGCCAGAGATACTTTTAACATGTTTTTCATTTTAGTTTTGCTTTTTTCCGCCTTTTGCACAATTTTCCAAATAGACAAATGGAATTTAAAGCAAGTTTGGCTTAGTGTATTGATTAACGCTCTTTTAGTAAATTTCAGTTTTCCAATCGCACGTTTTTTTATTGATGTTTCCAATGTCGCTATGTATTATTTCCTGAATAACATGTTTGAAGCAACGTCAAAAGCGGCTTCCGGCAAAGAAATAGTGGCCACTTTGGCAGGTTATACGGAGCTTTCAAAAATACTTATTCCAGAAGGTTTTTACAAAGCGCCGATTACATTTGAATTGGCAATTATAATCTTTATTTTTATTTTAGCCATGTCTGTTTTAGTACTGGCAATTCTTTTTGTGGTTCGGCTTGTTGTTTTACAATTGCTGGTAATGTTTTCTCCAATTGGGTTTGTGGCCAACATTTTTCCGGAAACTCGAAAATTTGCCGGTGATTGGTGGAAAAGTCTTTTAAACTACGCTTTTTTCGGACCAATAATGGTGTTTATGCTGGCCATTTCGATGAAAATGATGAAAGTTCTTGGTTCATCAGAAGTTACGAAAGCTATAAAAACATCTGCTCAGGCAGATGCCCCAACTAGTGACTCTACCGTTATTGTAGCCATGGCAAAATTTGCCGCGCCCATTGTTGTTTTGTGGATAGGGATGGGAATTTCCAAAAAAATGGGAATTGCGGGAGCGGATATGGTCGTAGGCAAAGCGCAAGGGATTATAAAGGGTGCTGGTGCGTGGGTGGCTAAAGCTCCATGGAGAGCTACTAAATGGGCAGCAAATAAAACAGGAATTCCTGGAGGCATAAAGCAACAATGGAACAATCAAATGGACAAGTTTAAATCTGCCCAACAATCAAGAGAGGCAAAGTTTGCAGCTATGGGACCGTTTGGAGATAGGGGGGCAATGGAAAAAGACATGAAGAGAAGAGCAGAAGAATACAAGAAAAATTTTGTTTCAGATAATGAATTAAAAGACAAAGCTAGCAGGGGTGATGCTGCTGCTATGTATCGTTTAGCAGAGGACAAGAAAGTAGATCAAGATGTTTATGATAATTTTGTCAAGAATAATAAACAGCCATCAATTACCGGAGCACTTAATAGTAAAATTGGACAAACCAGAAAAGATATTGTTGCTGTAAGCAATTCAAATGATGCAGGGAAAATAGCAGATACTATATCTAAACAAGGATTTACTGGTCCAAATGCAACATTGCAAGCCAAACAATATATTATTAAACACGAAATGGGAAAAATGTCTGCTGAGGATTGGAACAGTCAAGACTGGAGTGCTATTCATCAGGACGGAAATCTCGATGTTTTAAACGCTACTAATGATGCATTTAATAAACTTAAACCACTGGCTAAAAATGAAGTACGAAAAAGACTTAGTGGAAATAATGCAGGGGCTCTTGAAAATATGGGGCTTAATCTTTAAATAACAGAAAAGCATTTTAAATAAATATATGATTAAAAAAAAATTATTTTCTCAGCTTGACGATGATTTAAAAATAGAGAAATGCACCCTTCCTCAGTGTGTTTCAGTTACAAAAAATCCTGATGATGAAACTTTCGATCAAATTGTTGCCAGGCAGGAAAAATTTTTGAAGTTAGATGAAGCGATAAAAGATAAACTGGTTTCCGATGAAACAGCAAAAAGGATACATAATATAGGTAAACAAAATAATCTGGATTTATTAAAAATAGCCTGTATTGCTCGGGGCATTCGTTCTTATTATTTTGATGAAATAAAGTTGGAAGATCTAGCTGAATATTTTTCCAAAGAAATTGAAATAGACATAAAAACAGCTCAGAGCATTTCTGAATATGTCATAAAAAATATAATAGAAGATCCATCATATATAAAATCAAAAATAGTTCAAATGTCACTGGCAGGAGCGATGCAACAATATCCAAAAATAGAAGAGCAGGCTATTTCTATTAACTTGCTGAAACTCAGATATTTTCCGGCTCCGGTTCGCCCGTCAATCAAAAATTGGATCACGGATTTCCACGACAACATGGGGGCCGGCAAGCACAGCTCTTTGGACCGCGCCAACTACATTTTCCATAGCGACAACGGCAAAAAATTGACTCCAGTTGAAAGGCAGAAGCTTTCTTTGATTTTGAAATCATTGGAAGAAAAAACGCCACTCAGCATTGATCCGGAAAAACAAGCCGTTGTTTTTGAACAATTGTCTTTTGGCGACAAACAGTCGGCAATTGCCAGTCAGCAAACAGCAGTTGAAACTAAAAAACCGGAAATAGAACGCAAAAAAGCGCCAAAAGAAGAAAAAGACATTTTTCAAAGATTCAATCCCGCAGCTGGCCAAAAGCAAATGCCATCTAATTTTTTTCCGAATTTTACCAAGAAAAAAGAAATTCAGGAAAAACCAAAAACAGTCGAAAATCTGCATGACAAAAACTATTTCAGAAACATTGAAAAGAAATCAGATATTGGCAGTGAAAATTATTTCGGCAATTTTTCCAGTGCTGATTTAAAAAAAGAAGTTACTAAGCAAGAGCCGATTCCTAAAAGCAATCCAATCAGATTTTCTTCAGCTCAAAAATTTCCGGTTGAGCAAAGGAATGAATTGATCAAAAAAGAAAAACAAGTTTTTGATGCAGAAAAAAATAGTCCAAAACCAATTGACACGAAACAGCCGAGCCAAAAATTTCAATGGCAGCTTAAGCCCACTTCTTATAGTGAAAATAATAATGCAAAATACGATATTCCGGATGATGAATCAAACTATTCCGGCAACATAGTAAATCTTAAAGGTTAGAATTATGTTTTATCTAATTGAAACTGCTCATGCCGGGGTTATCTCTGACGCTCTGACTTTAAAGGAAGTGGGAATAAATATTTTAGGTTTTTTATTGTCAATTGTAGGAATAATTGCTATAATTATGATGATAGTTTCAGGCGCGCTTTATTTTTTTTCAGCCGGAAATGAAAAAATGGCAGAAATTGCAAAAAAAAGCCTGACATATGGAGTGATCGGAATTGTAATGGCTCTTGGCGGGATTATTGTTGTTAAAACATTGAGTATTTTTTTGAGTTAGTAAGAAATGAGAAATGGTATAGCATAATTTATTAATTGTAGTCCCGTACAAATTCCGAAGAAAAATTTATGTAGCAAAATATTTCTTTCTCGGAATCCGCCTAGCGGCTCGTTTTGTTTTAAAAGAATTTTTGTGGAGAAAATTTTACGGGACACTAAATTTTTTAGCTAAATCAGAGATTTAGAAAAAATTTGTGAAAGGAGGTGTGGCTATGAATATTATTAAAAAAATTGCATATGGATTGGCTGGTTATGCTATGGTTGCCCCCTTGGCTGTTATGGCGCAATTCCAGACTCCGGGCGGAACAGGTCTTCCAAGCGCGTCTATTGTTGATATTCTTACGGGAGGAATGAAATGGCTGTTGGTAATCGTAGGTATTTTGGGTGTTATAGGCTTTGTTATAGCGGGTATTATCTATTTGACTGCAGCTGGCGAGGAGGATCAGATCCAGAAAGGAAAAAAGGCTATGCTTTATGCAATTGTTGGTGTTATTGTGGCTTTATTAGGAGTTGTAGTAATCAATGCAGTTCAGAAATTATTGAGTGCGCAGGATGGAATTTAGTTCTATAATTTTGTACACAAAATTAAAAACGACCTTTCGAGGTCGTTTTTTAGTTGTTAATAAATCACGTATATGGTATAATAAAAAAAGATTATAATAAATCATTAAAAATTAAATTAACAAAAAAACATGGGAACAAAAAATAAAAAAATAATCGCAGCTTTTTTTTGTGTTGCAGCATCATTTTTGGCCAATCCGGTTTTAGGCGCTACTGGTTGGACTCTTTCGAATACATATAATTTACCGGGAGGAACTATTTCGAGCATAGTAGAAGGATTTCTTTTTTGGTTGTTGGCAATTTTTGCGTTTTTTGGCATAATCGGTTTTATAATTTCAGGCATTATTTATTTGCTTTCAACGGGTGATGATACTGCTGTTCAGCGCGCAAAAAAAGCCATGATGTATTCTATCGTAGGCATTGTTATCGGTCTTGCCGGATTTGTTATCATTCAGGCGGTCGATTCGCTTCTGACAGGAAGCGAGACATTTTAATTTTTGTAAATTCTTTGAAAAAATGGATACAATAAAAAATAAAAAAATATTTGCAAAAATTATTTTGACTGGAACAACCGCCGTAGCAATAGTAGCAAGCTTTGCTGTCAAGACAATTTGGGCGGCGACTACTAGTTCTACCAGTTGTGAAACAATCGGAGGGGTATGCATTCCAACAGGCACAGGACTTTCTTCGGCAACAGTATCGGATATTTTATCAAATATCGTCTCTTGGCTTTTGGGCATATTTACGGCCATAGCAATTATAGCTTTTATAATTTCCGGCATTCAATATCTTGTGTCAACTGGTGATGATGAAGTAATCAAAAGGGCTAAAGAAAATATGAAATATTCAATACTGGGAGTTATCATAGGCCTTTCCGGATTTGTGATTATTCAGGCCATTTCTTATGCCTTGGGCGCTACCAGTACTACTTTTTAATAATTTTATGAAGAAATAAAAATAGCATAGTTTGACAAGACTCCAATGTTTTGTTAAGCTTGTGCCAGATAGGCAAGTGATTGGTGGGTTCGCACGTGTGCGAACCTTTTTAAAAATTAAAATATTCAAACTTATGCCATGCAAGAAAAAAACAACAGATGAAACAAATCCAACCGGCAGGCTGGGTGAATTTGGCAGTGCTATTATGCAGATTGCCGAAGAAAAAGGCATTCCAAAAAATATTGTCATTGAAACAATCGAGGCGGCACTGGCAGCGGCTTACAAAAAAGACTATGGTAAGCGGGGACAAAAAATTCGCGCTGATTTCAATGAAGTTGACGGCAGTGCTAAATTCTTCCTGCAAAAAGATGTGGTTGATGAAACGACCAGAGAATTTGTAAAAGAAGGAGAAGAATCAGAAATTGAAGAAGAAATCCATGCATCTGCCCACAAAGCTTCGTCTGCTCGTAGTGATGCATCGGCTGATATGCATGATATGGCAGACAGTGAAGTTGAAGGCGAAGAAAAAATGCCACGCTACAATCCAGAGCGCGACATGCTTTTGGATGAAGCTAAAAAAATCAAGAAAAATGCTAAAATCGGAGATGTGATTGAAATTGAATTGGAATCTCAAAGTGAATATGGCCGGGTGGCCGCACAAACAGCCAAGCAGGTAATTATTCAAAGAATTCGTGAAGCCGAACGCGATTCAATGTTTGCGGAATATAAAGGCAAAGAAGGCGAGGTTGTCAGTGGAACAGTGCAAAGAATAGAAGGTCGCAATGTTTATATTGATCTTGGCAAATCAGTCGGTGTTTTGTTTCCGTCTGAACAAGTGCATGGCGAAATGCTCAGAATTGGGCAAAGGGTCAAGGTTTATCTTTACAAAGTTGAATCTGATCCAAAGGGCCCCGGGATAACATTAAGCCGCACTCATCCTGATATGGTTAAAAAACTTTTTGAGTTGGAAGTTCCGGAAATTTTTGCGGGTACTGTCGAAATAAAATCTGTTGCGCGCGAAGCCGGATCACGCACAAAAATTGCTATTGCCTCAAATGAAGAAGGCGTTGATCCGATCGGATCCTGTGTAGGACAGAAAGGCATTCGTGTGCAGGCAGTGATTGAAGAATTGGGCGGTGAAAAAATCGATATTATTGAATGGGACGAGAAGCCGGAAAAATTTATTGCTTCTGCCATCAGTCCAGCCAAAGTTCTTTCAGTAGAATTAAATGAAGAACGTCGCGAAGCTAAAATTACTGTACCGGAAGACCAATTGTCTTTGGCAATCGGTAAACAAGGCCAGAACGTGCGTTTAGCCGCCAAACTAACCGGTTGGAAAATTGATGTGCTTGGAGCTGCTGTTGAAGCAAATCAGCCAGCTGAAGAAGAAACAGAGGAGGAAAAAGCAGAAGAACAAGAATAAGTGAAGTTAAGTTATTAATTATTTAATTTTTTTAAGTAAACATTTTATTTTTTCTTAATTTCATAAAGAGGAAATAAAATGGGCAAAACTATGTCAGTAGAAGTTTATGCAATCGGCGCAGCACTTCTCTCAATCGCTTTTGCTTTGTATCTTAGCTGGAAAGTTAAAAATCTTCCAGCCGGAGAAGGCAAAATGGTTGAGATTGCAGCTGCCATCAAGGAAGGCGCTAAAGCTTTTCTGAATCGCCAGTACAAAACCGTAGCCTATGTGGCTGTGGTTGTAGCAGTGGTCCTTTATTTCTCATTAGGACTTAATGCCAGTCTTGGATTTTTGATCGGCGCTATCGCGTCAGCTGTAGCCGGTTATATTGGCATGAACGTTTCTGTTCAGGCAAATGTCAGAACAGCTCAGGCGGCTAAATCTGGCCTCAGAAAGGCACTGGACGTGGCTTTTAAAGCTGGATCAGTGACTGGACTTTTAGTGATTGGTCTGGGTCTTTTGGTAGTTGCCGGTTTCTATTGGATGACAGGAGATGTTAAAGCTTTGATTGGTGTAGGTTTTGGCGGCAGTTTGATTAGTGTTTTTGCGAGATTGGGTGGTGGAATTTTCACTAAAGCGGCTGATGTGGGTGCTGATCTCGTGGGAAAAGTTGAAGCCGGAATTCCGGAAGACGATCCAAGAAATCCAGCTGTGATTGCTGACAACGTGGGTGACAACGTGGGCGATTGCGCTGGGATGGCGGCTGATCTTTTTGAAACTTATGCCGTGACTGCAATCGCTGCCATGATTTTGGGTTCACTAACCTTTGCAACTTTCGGTGCGGCTGTTGTTTTCCCATTAGCGATCGGTGCAGTTTCTATTATCGCTTCTGTTTTAGCTGTCTATTTCGTACGCCTTAGTGACAAAGACAAAGACAATGGTGACAAAATTATGAAAGCTTTGTACAAGGGTCTTATTGCCGCTTCAATTTTTGCGCTCATTGGTTTCTATCCAGTGACCAAATCTTTAATGGCAGGCAATGGCATGTATGATTCTTTTGATCTCTATTTGACAGCCGTGATTGGAATTTTAGTGACCGCTGCCATGGTGATTATTACTGAGTATTATACTTCCAAAAATTATCGTCCGGTTAAGGAAATTGCCAAGGCTTCAAAATCTGGCCACGGCACAAATGTAATCATGGGCTTGGCGATGGGCATGGAAGCGACTGCGCTTCCAATCGTAGCCATTGTGATCGGCATCATTGCTTCTTTCTGGCTCGCTGGACTCTATGGCGTAGCCATTGCCGCTATGAGTATGCTTTCTATGGCGGGAATCATTGTGGCCATCGATTCATTCGGACCGGTGACTGACAATGCTGGTGGTATTGCGGAAATGTCAGAATTGGGACCAGAAATTAGAAAAGTAACAGATGCCTTGGATGCCGTGGGCAACACAACTAAAGCTGTGACCAAAGGTTATGCAATTGCTTCTGCCGGACTTGCCGCAGTTGTTCTTTTTGCTTCCTATGCGCAGGAACTTATGGACAAGGGTGCTTCAATCAGTTTTGATTTGAGTGATGTGAAAGTTTTGATCGGACTTTTGATTGGTGGTATGCTGCCATATCTTTTCTCATCCATTAGTATGCGTGCCGTTTCCAAAGCGGCCGGATCAGTGGTGGAAGAAGTTCGCAGACAATTTAGAGAAATCAAGGGCATCATGAAGGGCACAGCCAAGCCTGATTATGCAACGAGCGTTGATATTGTTACCAAAGCGGCACTTAAGGAAATGATCGTGCCAGCAATAATTCCGGTTTTAACTCCAATTCTGGTTGGTTTCATTTTGGGACCAACAGCGTTGGGCGGTCTTTTGGTGGGTTCAATCATCACTGGAATTTTTCTAGCGATTTCCATGACTAGCGGTGGTGGAGCTTGGGACAATGCCAAAAAATTCATTGAAGATGGTGAATATGGTGGCAAAGGTTCTTTCGCGCACCAAGCAGCCGTGACTGGTGACACGGTGGGTGATCCCTACAAGGACACAGCTGGTCCAGCGATCAATCCGATGATTAAAATTATCAATATTGTCGCACTTTTGATTGCCGGGTTTATTATATAAATAAAGATACAATAACCAAGAAACAAGAAACAAACAAATCACAATTCGCCATCTGGCGAACAAATAATCAATAATCAAACCGCTTGGAATTTGAATATTGGTTATTGAAGATTGTTTGGCTATTGTTTCTTGTGTCTTGCTTCTTAATAAATTTATGGCTATGAATTCAGAAATAAAGAAACTGCCTGAATCAGAGGTGGAAATAAAAATCAGTGTTCCCTGGAAAGAATGGGAAAAATTCATTGATCAAGCCACGTCTGATTATTCCAAGGAAATTAAAATTGAAGGTTTCCGCGTCGGCAAAGCGCCGAGAAATATGGTGGAACAAAAAGTTGGAAAAGGCGCGCTTTTGGAAGCAGCAGCACAGAAGGCTATTCAAGGAACTTTCCCGAAAATTTTGGAAGAAAATAAAATCGAAGCTATCGGCAAACCAAGAGCGGAAATTTTGAAATTGGCGGAAGGCAATGATTTGGAATATAAAATTGTAGTAGCGGTGGTACCGGAAGCTAAACTTAAACCTTGGAAAAGCGCGATTGAAAAAATCAACAAAGAATATGCAAAGAAAAAAGCAGAAGTTACTCAAGAAGAAATTGAAAAAGAATTGGAAAATATCGCCAAAAGCCGCGTGCAGCATTTGAAAGTAGAACGCGAAGCCAAAGATGGCGACAATGTGATTATTGATTTTCAGGTTAAAAGAGATGGTGTTCCGATTGAAAATGGTTCTAGCAAAAATCATCCTTTAATTTTGGGACGCGGGGTTTTTATTCCGGGATTTGAAGAACAAGTTGTTGGCATGAAAGCGGGCGAAACCAAAGATTTTGAACTCACATTTCCAAAAGATTATCATGAAAAAAGTTTAGCAGGCAATCCGGCTCAGTTTTCAGTGACAGTTAATGAAGTTCAGGAGCGGAAAACCCCAGATCTTTCCGATGAATTTGCTAGATCTTTGGGAGAAAAATTTAAAAACTTGGAAGATTTGCGAAAAAGCATAGCCGAAGGCATGCAAGAGGAAAAGAAACACGAATTCAAGGAAAAGAGACGCGGTGAATTTATTGAAGCATTAATAAGCAAACTTGAAGTTGAGATTCCGGAAGTTTTAGTGCACGAAGAATTGCACAAAATGATTGGTGAATTTGAAATGCAGCTCCAGGGAATGGGAATGACTTTCGATCAATATTTAATGCAAATCAAAAAGAGCATAGATGACATTGAAAAAGAATGGGAACCGCAGGCTGAGAAACGGGTAAAAGCCGCTTTGGCCTTGGAAGAATTGGTCAAGGAGGAAAAAATCGAAATTCCAGCTGAAGAAATTGAAGCGGAAATGAACAAGACTTTGGCGCAGTATAAAAAAATCAAAGATGTGGAAAAGAATATTGATCTGGCTAGATTGTATAATTATGTCAAAGGCATGATGCAGAATGAAAAAGCACTAACTATGCTCGAAGAGATTAAATAATTTTTTAATTTCAAATTTATGCAAAATCAATATCTTATTCCAACCGTCATTGAAAAAACCAGCTATGGCGAACGGGCCTATGACATTTATTCGCGTCTTTTGAAAGACAGAATTATTTTTCTGGGTACGGCGATTGATGATGGTGTGGCCAATGCGATTATTGCGCAACTGCTCTTTTTGGATCAGCAAAACAACAAAGAAGATATAAAATTGTATATTAACTCTCCAGGCGGTATGGTAAACAGCGCTTTGGCAATTTATGACACAATGCAATATGTGCGTGCTGACGTGCAGACTATTTGCGTAGGATTGGCGGCTTCAGCTGCGTCATTACTGCTGGCAGCTGGTAAAAAAGGCAAACGTTGTATTTTGCCAAATGCGGAAGTCATGATCCATCAGGTCATGGGCGGCGCGCAAGGACAGGCTAGCGACGTCGACATCCACGCTAAACATATTTTGAAAACCAAAGACACTTTGAATAAGATTTTGTCCAAACACACAGGACAAAAAATTGCTAAAATAGAAAAAGATGCTGATCGTGACTATTTCATGAGTGCGAAGGAAGCGGTTGAATATGGAATCGCGGATAAGGTAATTAGCTAACCCATAGCTTGGTTAGCTTATAGGAAATAAAATATCTTTAGACAAAAAACCCAGCTTTGCAGCCGGGTTTTTTTATTTAGTATAGTTTATAAGCTATTTCAGCATTGACAGCAGGCTTTCACCATTCATATCTTCTGGTTTATCAATGCCTAATAAATCGAGAATTGTCGGAGCAACGTCGCTCAGAAGTCCGCCGACTTCATTTTGCTGACGGACGATTTCCTCAGCAGCCTTTTCGCGATGATTTGTTGGAGTAACGAACCAAAGTGGAACCGGATTGGATGTATGCTCCGTATTTTTTTCGCCCGTATGGAAGTTCTGGATATCTTCAATGTTTCCGTGGTCGGCTGTTATGAGCAGGCAGCCGCCTTTTTGCAAGACAGTCGGAATAAGCTGGGAAAGGTTTTTATCAACAGCCTTAACGGCAGTAATGCAAGCTTCTCTGTTGGCAGTATGGCCTACCATATCGGCGTTGGCATAATTTATAACGATAAGATCATATTTATTCTGTTCAACAGCTTCAAGAACTTTTTCAGTTATCTGAGAAGCGCTCATTTCCGGAGATTCGTCAAATTTAGAAACAGCTGGAGATGGAACCAGAATTCTATCCTCGCCCAGCCAGGCATCTTCTTTTCCTCCGTTAAAGAAATATGTAACATGCGCATATTTTTCTGTTTCAGCAATGCGCAGTTGCTTGAGCTTTCTTTCACTTAAAATTTCTCCTATTCCGCCACTTAAATCTACTGGCGGAAAAGCTATCTTAACGGGCAAATCTTTTTCATATTCAACCATGGTCACAAAATCAATTTTTAAGGGAGTTCGTTTAAAATTATCAAATCCCGGCAGAACAAAAGCTTTAGTTAATTCTCTTGCCCGATCTTCCCGGAAATTAAAAAATAAAACAACATCATCATCTTTGATTATTTTGGCGGAGCCTTTCTCGTCGGTTATGACCGAAGGTTCGACATATTCATCAGTCAGATCCTTAGCATAAGAAGCTTCCAAACACTTTATTGGATCAGAAAACTTTTCACCTTTGCCTTCAGTCAAAAGCCGGTAGGCTTTTTCAACGCGATCCCAATTGTTGTTTCTATCCATGGCCCAATTCCTTCCGCAAAGAGAAACTATTTTTCCGATCCCGATCTTTTTAGTATGTTCATTTAAAGTATTTAGAGTCTGAATTCCGGAAGTTGGCGGTGAATCGCGGCCATCCATGAAAGCATGAATATAAACCTCTTCAACTCCTTCCTCTTTAGCCATTTCCAAAATAGCATAAATATGGTCTAAATAAGAATGCACACTTCCCTGGCCAACAAGTCCCATAATATGAAAAGCCGATTTTTTTTCTTTGGATTTTCTCATGGCCTGAGATAATTCCTGATTTTTAAAAAAAGACCTGTCTTCAATGGCCAAAGTTATACGGGGCAAATTCTGATAGATTATTTTTCCTGCCCCCAATGTCATATGGCCAACTTCGCTGTTGCCGGGTTCTCCCCAAAAAAGGCCGACAGAAACGCCGGATGCTTGCAGAGTTGTCATCGGATAATGAGCATCTAATTTGTCAATAGTTGGAAGTTCAGTTTCTTTCAAAACATTTCCGCGGCTATTATTGCTGACGCCCCAACCGTCAAGAACAATAAGGACTACTGGTTTATACATAAATGTTATAAATAATCAAGATACAATAACCAAGATACAAATACCAAACAATATTCAACAATCAATTGCCAATATTCAAACAGTTGTTATTTTGAAAAATTGGTTTTTGTAGTTTGTTTGTCCACCTCGACTCGATTTTGCCTTGTCGATGGCGAGGCGGGATTATTGTTTCTTGCGTCTTGTCTCTTTAAAATTACTTCTTATTTCTTACTTATTGGTTGTTATGTCTATCGTACCATTTTTAAAGTATTTTGACAAAATTTTAATTTTGCGGTAATATTAATATAGAAATAAAATTATAAATTGACCGATTAGAATTGATTGGCAATACAGAAAAGGCTTGGTTGAGCGATTTTGCATACTATATGAAGTCTATTTTTACTTCAGAAATATTATATATTTGCATTCAATCATAGAAGCACGGAGCAACTGCTTTAATTTTGTATTGCATTTCATTTCATATCGGAATGAAAATGTATGACAATAACAATTATCACAAGCGTTCTTGTTGGAATCGGGCTTGGTTTTTTTGTGGGCTATATCGTCAGGCAGTCAATTGCCAAAAAGCGTCTGGATACGGCTGAAGGCAAAATAGAAAAAATGATGGAAGAGACTGAAAAGAAGTCTCAAGAAACCGTTCTAAATGCAAAAAATAAGGCAGTCGAAATTTTGGAAGAAGCCAAAAAACTTGAAAAAGAACGCGAAGATCAAATAATTCGCACTGAACAAAGGCTGGAAAAAAGAGAGATGGTTATTGATAAGAAAACTGAAGAAGTTGAGCAATCGCGAAAAATATTGGAACAAAAAGCCGAAGAAATCAGGAAAATAAGGAAAGAATCTGAAGAAGTGCGCAAAAAAGAATTGGCTAGATTGGAAAAAATAGCCGGACTTTCCAAGGAACAAGCTAAGAAAATATTATTGCAGCTGACTGAAGAAGAAAATCGCGAAGATATTGCCAAGCACATTGCTAAAATTGATAAAGAAGGGGCTGAAGAAATAGAAAAAAGAGCCAAAACTCTCATGACCAGCATTATCCAGAAATATGCCGGATCGCATGCGGCTGAAGTGGTCACGACAACCGTAGCGATTCCATCAGACGAGGTAAAAGGAAGAATTATCGGCCGTGAAGGGCGCAATATTAAAACTTTAGAAAAAATGACCGGAGTCGAAATCATAGTAGATGATACTCCTGAGGCTGTGGTTATTTCCGGTTTTGATCCGGTGCGGCGTGAAATTGCCAGAATAGCTTTGGAAAAACTGATAAATGACGGACGTATTCATCCGACTCGCATTGAAGATGCTGTTGATTTTGCCAAAAAAGAAATTGACAACAAAATAAAAGAAGCCGGTGAAACAGCTACCTATGATCTTGGAATTGCCGGACTTGATCCAAAACTTGTTTATCTTCTGGGAAGACTCCGCTACCGGACTAGTTTTGGACAAAATGTCCTATTGCATTCGCTGGAGGTTGCGCACCTTTCTGGAGCTTTGGCGGCTGAATTAGGTGCGGATGTAGCTACGGCCAAAAAAGCCGGACTTCTGCATGATATCGGCAAAGCTGTAGACCATGAAATTCAAGGGACGCATATTGAAATCGGCATGAAGATTTTGGAAAAATTCAAAATGCCAAAAGAAATTATTGATGCGGTCAAATCTCATCACGAAGATTATCCTTTTGAATCGCCGGAATCGTTCATCATTGCGGCGGCTGATGCCATTTCTGCCAGTCGTCCCGGAGCCAGAAAAGATACAGTGGAAAAATATCTAAAACGTTTGGAAGAATTGGAAGCAACAGCCACTTCATTTTCAGGAGTGGAAAAAGTTTATGCTATTCAGGCCGGCAGAGAAATCCGCGTGTTTGTGAAACCTGAAGAAATCGATGATTTAGGCGCGCTCAAACTGGCTCGCGAAATCGCAGACAAAATCGAGCAAGATCTAAAATATCCCGGTGAAATCAAAGTCAATGTTCTCAGGGAAACCAGGAGTGTAGAATACGCAAGATAATCGCATAACGCATAACTTAAAACGCATAACGAAAGTCTTTAAAAACACGTTTCAAGTTTCACGACCTTGTGTATAACATTATTTGCTTTATTTGTGGGAAAAAGAGTATAATAACAAAAACGATAACCTAATATACAAACTAGAAAGGCAGGTGATATTATGGCTAATGTAAACAAAGATGCTTTAATTGACGCAATTGCTGCTAAAACTGACTTGGCAAAAAAGGCCGTGGAAAGCGTTATTGAAGCTTTGGAAGAAAAAATCACCACTGAAATCAGACAAGGAAACAAAGTGACTCTAACTGGTTTTGGAACTTTCAGAGTTTCCAATAGAGCTGCCCGCGAAGGAATTAATCCGCAAACAAAGGCAAAAATCCAAATCCCAGCTATGACTGTGCCTAAATTTACAGCTGGAAAGGCTCTCAAAGAAGCTGTTAAATAGATTTGTTTTTCAAATCTTTTTAGATAAATAAAATCCTGCCAAATAAGCGGGATTTTATTGTGTCTGAGGGGCTTGCCAAAAGCTTTTTTGTGTGTTAATAATTAAAGAAGCTTGTAATTAATAATTTTTAGTAAATTTTGCTTTCCTAATGCTCTCAGGAAACGAAATTTCCAACACTGAAGTGCCAATCAAAAAATCAGCTAAAAAGTATATGCGCGTGACCGACAGGAAAACGCTCAAAAATAGAAAGGTTAAAGGTGTGCTCAAAAATGCCGTGAAGCAGACTAAAGAATCCCTTTCAGCCGGAAAGATTGATGAAGCGCAGAAATCACTCAAAGCTGCCATCAAAGCTATCGACAAAGCCGCTCAGAAAAAAGTGATCAAGAAAAACACCGCGGCCAGAAAGAAATCCCGCCTCAATGCTTTGGTCAAAAAAGTCGCGTTCAAGAAATAGATATTCTGAATATTAAAACACTCCACGTAGGTGGGGTGTTTTTTTGAAATTTTAGATGGAAACAATGAAAGTGTCGAGGGCAAGAACCGGGTCAACTTTGCCGGTTTTGGCGTTTTGGTCGATTTGCGCAAGCCTTTCCAGAATTTTTTTGGCTTTTTCTAAATTCAGATTGCGCACTTGATTTAAAGTTTTTTGTACCACAAAAGGGTGGAGCTTGGAGGCTTTGGCGATATCATAAGCGCTAGTCATTCCTTGCCAATAGAAATCCCCAATTTTTAAAATCGTTCTCATTTGGTAGGTATACATAGATAGGATATAAAAAATATCCTCGCCTTTTTTGAGTTGCTGGTGAAAAAGGTCGAGTGCCAGTTTTTTGTTGCCGCCAAAAAGTGCTTCAATGGTTTCAAAGATAGTTGAATCCACTTTGCCTTTAACTAATTTTTTAACATCTTCTTCTGAAATAGTTCCGGTGTTTTTGTAATTCACAAGTTTCATTATCTCATTGCTGAGAACATAGAGATCATTGCCGGTTTCTGAAAGAAGCAGATCGAGAGCGCTTCTGGAAAAGGAAATTTTCGACGCGATATTTTTGGCGTAAGCCAAAGCCCAGTTGGTGAGCTGTGCCCCATTCAGGTGAGCAAATTCTTGTTTTTTGGAATGCTCAATCAGAAACTTGAAAAGGCTGCCATTTTTCTTGGGACTGCCGCTTTCAAAAAACACAACCACTGTGTCAGTGTCTTTTTCAAGTTCTGGGCGGGCTTTTAAAAAAGCCAAAATTTCTTTTTGTTCTTCAATTGAACCACTAAGCGAGCTATTTTTTACAATGACTAATTGCTTAGTGGAAAAAAGTCCTTGAGAAAGCAAAACGTCAGCCAATTTCTGGCTGCGGGAATTTTCTTCATAGTCAAGAATGCTCAGGTCAGTGCCTGAGCTATTCTTTTCTAGATATTTGTTTTTGAGGGCGCTGAGTTTTTCACTGGAACGGAAAGTGTCGACGCCATATAGAAAAATAAACATATTTATGCTGCTGGAGTCCATCTGAGGGCTTGTCCTGGATCAATGATATTAATCCAAATCTGTCCTGGTACGAATTTTATTTCCTGCCCAGATTCATCATAAAAGAAAAGCTTGCTTTCAACTCTTGATCTGTCTTTTTTCCAAGTGCCTTTGTATTGTTGCCCGTTCATATAGTAGAAAGCCGAACCGGAATCAGCGCTGTCAAACCACGGATCACCGATTTGCACGTTGACATATTGTTCTCCAACTTTGATCGGAGCGGCATCGGCAATCATAACTACCACATTTTTTGGAGCAATTCTTTCTTTAGTGTTTCGATCAGTATCGGCTGCATCGCCCCAAGTCCTTTTATATGAATTGGTAGTTTTATCGTAGTCATATTCAACATCATAAGGTTTGGCATAGGCGACTCGCAAATTACCGCCATTAGGTCTTTGATCTAAAGTAGTTTCTTCTTGGTGCGGATAGCCGGAAAAGTTGTTTTCTTCTGTTTTAAAACCATAATGTTTAGCGCCTTCAACTAAATCTGTAAATTTGGCGTAACCTGAATCAACTCCACGGTCCATGCCTTCTTTTCTGAAGCAATATTGGCCGGCTGATTTGCCAGCGTCATTATTGCAATTTAAATCATCAACCAATCCGCTATTAAGAACATCCTTGAATTGTTCTATGTCAGCGCGTCCCCAATGGACATAAATCGAATTCAAACTTTTAGCAATATGCACAAAATCATGACGGGCGCTGCGAAGAGAACCAACTTCTTCTGGCAAAGTACAGCCATAAACTCCCATAAGTCTCGTGATGCTGCCATAGACAGCTTGCATTTCAATTACCATATCAGCCTGAGAAAGACCGGCTAATGGTCGAGCCGGAACATCGGCCGGTTGCATAACAGCATAAGTTCTTTTGTTCCAATTATTGCAGGCTATGCCGGTAATCGGACTGACGTCACCAGCGTTAGCTGGACCAGAAGTTTCCGCCAGTTTTTTATTGAGTTCAATTTGTTTGGTGTTTTTGCTTCGCAGTATCTGGCGTCCTTTAGTGAAATAAAAAATTCCACCAGCGATAATGACGGCAATAAGAACGACTATGGCTATTTGTTTTTTACTCATGATTGATATTATTCAAATCAACGAATGAAATTCTAATCAACAAATTCGATATTTGTAGATTGGAATCAATTAGTAGATTTGAATTTTATTGTTATTTATTTTTGGCACTTGGGACAATAAAAAACACTTCTTTGGCCCAAAGTTGATTTCTTGATTATTGTAGCACACTTCGGGCATTTTTTTCCAGTCTTGCGATAGACCTTGAGAACTTTCTGAAAATTGCCCGGCGCGCCATTGGTGTCGCGATAATCACTGTCGGAAGTCCCGCGCATTTTAATGGCTTTTTTGAGCACAATTAAAATGGTCCGATATAATTTAATACGTTCATTTTTTGACAATTTTTCAACGATTTTTTGCGGTGGAATGCCGGCGTCGAAAAGAATTTCACTGCGATAGATGTTTCCGATGCCGCTTATGAGTTCTTGTTCCATTAGGACAAGTCCGACAGCCCTATTTTTTCTTTTATCTAAAATTGCTTCAAATTTTTTAAAAGTAAAATTTTTGTCCATTACATCTATGCCTAATTTTTTGATTTCCGGCAGTTCTTGAATTTTAGCTGTATCATCCAAAACAATCTTAGCAAACTTACGAACATCAGAAAATTCCAGTGTAGCTTCATTAACTTTATTAGCTCTTAGTTTCCAGATATGATGAATATATTGATTAACCTTGTCATTAAAATAACTTTTAACTTTTAACTTTTCACTTTTAACTAATAAATGTCCTGTCATTTTCAAATGAATATATAAAGTTTTCTCGCCAGATAAATCAATAAAAATATTTTTGCCAATGCGGCGCACGTTCAAAATTTTTCGGTTTTTGATTTCTCGTTTGAATTTTTCCAGCGATAAATTTTTTATAGCTTTCGGCCAATCACTCCAAAAATCGACTATTTCATAGCCGACAACTTTCTTGTTTAAATCTGAAACTATGGTTTGGACTTCTGGTAATTCAGGCATAAGAATAAGTTATATTTCTCCCCAATTATCGCCAATTTTAACATCAGCAATAAGAGACACTTTAAGTTTAATAACATTTTCCATGATTTCTTTAACTTTCTTCGCCACTTCATCGGCCAACTTTTCTTTAACTTCCAAAATAATTTCATCGTGGATTTGCAAAATCATATTTATTTCAGGATCATCCTTATATTCATCAGCCACTTTCACCATTGCCATTTTCATAATATCAGCGGCCAAGCCCTGGATCGGCATGTTGATGGCCATGCGTTCGGCGCCATTTGCAACCTGCATATTGGGCGAATTGATTTCCGGAATGTTTCTTCGGCGGCCCAAAAGCGTTTCCACATAGCCATTTTTTTTGGCGAAAGCGCGCGTGTCTTTCATATATTCAGCTACTTTGGAAAACTTGTCCATGTAAGTGTTGATAAATTTTTGCGCTTCTTCTCTGGAAATACCGGCTGACTGTGAAAACCCATAAGCGCTCATGCCATAAATAATTCCAAAGTTCAAAGCTTTAGCATTTCGGCGCATGGTTTCCGTGACTTGTGACGGCGTGACTTTATTGATTTCAGCGGCAGTCAAACGATGGATGTCATCGCCGCGATGAAAAGCTTCAATCATTTTCGGATCGCCGCTCACATGTGCGACAGCGCGGAGGTCAATCTGCGAATAGTCAGCACTGATGAGCTTATATCCTTCATGGGCGACAAATGCGGTGCGGAGAAGTTGTCCTAATTCGGTTTTTATGGGAATATTTTGCAAATTAGGTTCGGTTGAAGAAAGGCGGCCTGTAGCAGTTACAGCTTGATTAAAAGTCGTGTGCAGGCGCGAATTGGCATCAATCATGGTTGGCAGCGGATCAAGATAGGTGGTTTTTAATTTGAAAAGTTCACGGTATTCTTCGATTTTTGGAATAATTTTGTGAGAATCTCTCAATTTTTCCAGTTCATCGGCGGCCGTGGAAAATCCGGTTTTACCCTTTTTGATATTGAAAGTCGGCAGTTTTAAATCTACAAAAAGCACTTCAGCCAATTGTGAAGGCGAGTTTATATTGAATTCTTTTCCCGCCAGCTTATAAATTGATTTTTCCAAATTTTTGAGTTTTCCGGAAATTGTCTCAGAAATGCCGGCAAAAATAACAGGATTAATTTCAATGCCAGTGAGTTCCATTTTTTCCAGAATTTCTACCAAGGGCATTTCAATATCGCTAAAAACCGTTGCCAATGCGCCGTCGGTCAGGGCAGCTTTTTTCTGCTCAACGCTGATTTCCGCAATTCTTTTTTCCAAAGTTTGTTTGATCTTCAAAGAATAGTCAGCTTTTTTAGAGGCTTCTATAGAGGCCTCTATAGAATCTTCTTTTTCAGGAACCAAAGACAATTGCCCTTTGGATTTTTCCGCAAAATTTGTTTCTTCTCCCAATTCTGAAAGTGCCAGTTTCTCCAGCGTTATTTTCTCTCCCGGATTCAAGACGTAAGCACCAATCATCACATCCCAAAAAATTCCACACAAATTTACGCCTGTTTTTTTCAGGCTTTTCGAAATATATTTAAGATCATAACCAATTTTTTTTATTGCGGAGTTTTCTAAAATCGGTTTTAATAATCCAATATTTTTTTCAGAAACAGGGAAAAAAGTTGCGCGGCCGGTCTTTTGTGAGAGGGCAACGCCAGCCAAAGAATCATTTTTTTCTTCAATGGCAATCGCAACTTCTTTAGCATTTTGAAATTCAGATAGAAATTCCGTAAAGTTTTTTTCCTCCGCGATAAAATATTTAAAATCTTTCACCCCGTTAAATGCGCCCGAGGTGCCCTCGCTTCGCGAGGATTTAACGGGGCAAGCGCCCTCGCTATTAGATGGTAAGCGTTTTACCAAACTATAGAAATTCAATTCTCCGAAAAGTTTCACAATTTTTTCGCGATCAAAATCGTGCAGTTTGGTTTTCTCTAGTTCCAATTCAACCGGCGCGTCCAAACGAATTGTGGCTAAATCTTTGCTAAGCAGTGCATTGGTTTTGTCACGTTCCAATTTATCTTTCACTGCGCCCTTGATTTCTTCAATATTTTCATAAACTCCAGAGAGAGTTTTATATTTTTGTAAAAGTGCGACGGCGGTTTTTTCGCCGATTCCTTTGACGCCGGGAATATTGTCTGACGGATCACCGCGAAGGCCCTTGAAATCAATAAGTTGTTCCGGCTTGAGGCCATAACGCTCAAAAACTTTTTCAGCATCATACAAAATCGAATCGCTGAGGCCGCGCCGCATGGTATAAACTTTGGTCGTGTCATCAACCAGTTGCAAAGTGTCCATATCGCCGGTCACGATGATTGTTTCAATTGCCAGCTTTTCTTTTTTGACCTGCTTGGCAATGGTGCCAATAATATCATCAGCTTCATAGCCAGCCTTTTCATAAATCGGAATATTGAAAGTCTCAACCACTTCTTTGACGCGTGGAATTTGGGCGTAGAGCTCATCATCGGCTTTGACCCGGTTGGCCTTGTAATCATCAAATTTTTCGTGGCGGAAAGTCGGTCCGGCCAAATCGAAAGAGGCGACCACGTAATCTGGCTTAAATTGGCTTATGACGCTAAGCAATGTCGAAGTGAAGCCATAAACAGCATTAACCAGCTCGCCTTGTTTGGTGGAAAGGGGAGGCAGGGCATGATAAGCCCTATGAATAATGGCATTCCCGTCGATTAAAATAAGCTTCTTTTTTTCTTTATTCATATACCTATTATACAGCTTTGGAGCCTTTTTTCAAACAAAAAACGGGCGGTGAAAATTCACTTAGCCCGTTTTAATTTTGCAATTTATTGTTCTCTCCAGCTTTCCGCAAGTGCAT
>DAIUDF010000006.1:0-34538 GCA_036845785.1 Candidatus Moraniibacteriota bacterium
TCATCGTCTAGCGGCTAAGACATCGGTTTGTGGTACCGAGAATCTGGGTTCGATTCCCAGTGACCGCCCCTGTGTAGATTTCAAAATAAAAAATCAAAGGTCATTGTGAAGGGGTCGACAATGGAAGGGGGTCGGGGAAACGATAGTTTCACCGTTGTGGAAGTATTGAAACCGCAAGGTTTCAAGGAGGAACGAAGTGACGACGAAATGGTGAGTTTCCCGCGAGAGGAAAGCATTGAAAACCGTGGTTTTTCAAAGAGCGAAGCGAGTGACCACCCCTGTGTAGATTTCTGTCTTTAATCAATAAAACATGACGCGCTCTTAGCTCAGTTGGATAGAGTGTCTGGCTTCGAACCAGAAGGTCGGGGGTTCGAATCCCTCAGAGCGCACCAAACAAAAAAACACCAAGGGGTGTTTTTTATTATTTATAAATCAAAAAGATGAAATTAATATGGCTTGAAAATATCCTTTATCGGCTCTTGTTGTTTTTCGCTTTCATCTTTGCGCAGCTGAATATCAGCTAATGTTTTTTTGAAATCATTTTCCTTAAACAAAATTCTCTTATTTTGTGATGCCTTGTATTCTTGCTTTCTATCTTCACTCCATCCCTCTCCATACAGACTTTTCTGCCAAATGTATCCGCCAAATGCAATAATTGAAAACAAAAAAATAAAAAACAGTGTCGTGTTTATCCTCTGCCATATCTGAGCTACTTTTTCTGTAGCTTGTTTTATATTTATTTTTTTTATATTTTTAAAATCAAATTGTGTTTTAAGATTCATAATTATTTTGTGTAAAAAACTACATCTATTGTAGTTACGACATTATTGGAGGATATATTTTCTAATAAACCCTCGGGATTTTCAACTGAATTTATGTTTATAGATCCAAAAGATTCTGTATTTGAGATTTTTTTATCGCCTTTCTCGGCCTGTTGCATTTTAATACCTATGATATCACAGTAATATTCAAAATTTTCAAGCTTATGAATAAAATTAACTGCCGTATCGAATCCTCCTTTGAGTTCCAGCTTGATTTGCATGTACTCAGAGCTGGGCAGATTTTCCACGATTGAAACAGGCTTTTTTTCTTCAGTGTCATTAGTCTTTTTTCTTGCTTTAGATGAAACATCTTTCGCTGGTTCTTTTTCCTGCACTGAAATTGTGATAACGTTTCCAGAGTCTTGAGCCAATTTTTCCAATTTTTCAATAAGTTCTACTGCATTGTTTTTGTCAAACAAGACATCGATCATTTTTTCGTTGTTTTGCAAATTTTCATATTGTTCCTGCATCTTTGGAAGATCTGCAAGGCTTTGCTCTTTTATTTCTTGGTTTATTTTTTCTTCCTGAATTTGATCCTGCACACTATTGATACGTGACAAAAGAGGCATAATAATAAAATATATAATTGCCAAAATAAAACCTACATAAATAATAACGGCTAGCAGTTCGCGTTGTTTTTGAAAAATCTTTTTCATCCGTCGCTATAAATTCAAATGAGCTTTGCTCAAATAAATTTTAATTATTCCTTTAAATCTCCACTTGTATATAATTAGTAAAATAAAAAAATTAATTATTTTTTAATTTCACTGCTGGGTTATTTTTTTTGTTTTAAGCATTCCTCCTTTAACACCAGGTCTATTTGAAAATCAATATCATTTTTTACTACAAGATTTGATAATGGTACATTAACATCCTGGAAGCAGGCAGAGTTTTCTAATCTTTCTTTAAATGTTATCAGATCATCACGTGACCTGGCTTTGCCTGCTAAAAAAACTTTATAATCATTGTTTGAAATATTATTCAAATATACGCTGTCTGGAATTATATTACTAAACTCCAGTAGCACATTTTTCCAATGGACATGTCCGTTCTGAATTTTTGCCAACAAGCTGTCCTTCTCATTTATTTCTTTAAATTTTTTCTCATATTTATCGAGTTTTTGATATTCGTCCTGAGACTGCTGACTCATATGAACAATGCTGGATGAATTTTTTTGCAAAATAATAGTATAGTATGTACTTAGCAATATGCATATAAAAATAAAAATTGGCAAAAAAAATAAAAACTCGCCACGCAAAATTCCATGGAAAATTTTTTTTCTCCTTATTTCCTGTTTTCTTTGTTCTGGCAGTAGGTCAATAAATATCTTCATAATGCATTCCTTTTAAAGCTAAACCAATGGCTGTTGAATATTGTAATGATTGATTTTTTTCAATGGCAGGCAAACTTTTTCCCAGTCTTATGTTGGTCCATGGATTACCTAATTCTATTTCGCGCCCTAATTTTTTTGCAAGGTAAGGCAAAATGCCCTTCGTATTGGCTCCTCCTCCACACAAGACCAACTTATCAATATTTTTGGAATATTTAAGGCAAGTCAGATAAAAATCAATTGAACGTTCGATTTCTTGAACCAAATTTTCCAGTACGGGCTTTTGCAACTTAAAAAATGGATCGTCATTAAAATCATTTCCTATTCCATAATTAAATTTTAATTTTTCAGCTTCTTCAAAAGGGATATTCATGCCTTTAGCAATCACGTCTGTCAGAACTTGGCCACAAAGAGGAACACTCGATGTAAAACAGGGCAAACCTCCTTTATTAACAGAAAAACTAGTTCGTCTGTCTCCGATATCCACAACCAGCACAGTTTGCTTATTATTTTCTTCAAGCAAGCTTCTGGCTTGTGCTATTGACTCTATTTCTAGACCCACTGGTTCTAAACCGGCCATTTCTAAAACTTCTATAATTTCATCTACTGTTGTTTTGGCAATAGCAGCGACAAGCAAGTTTGTTTTATTTTTTTCAACAAGCAGTTCGTCGGGTATTACCTGCCAATCATAATAAACTTGTTCGAGAGGCAGTGGGATATTAGCTTCCATCTCCCATTTAACTGCTTCGGCCATTTCTTTTTCATCCATTTTTGGAACAGACACTATACGCAAAAAAGCTTTGGTCTCAGGGAGAGAACAGATGACTTTTTTTGTTTTAATTCTTTTTGGAATAGCTGAGTTTAGGGCTTTTTTTATAGTCAAAACAACCTGTTCCTTCTTTTTTATTTCACCATCGCTTATACACCCTATTGGAAGATTGACTGAAGAATACCCAGCTATGCGCTCTTGCGATCCTTTGTCTTCCAATTTTATAACCTTAACCGAGAGATCGCTAAGATCCAGTCCGAAAACGTCACCCATTTCATTAAAAATTTTTTTATTCAAAAATCCCATTTTTGTTTTTTGTTTATACTTTGTACATTATACATTATATCATATATAAAATCTATAACTCTTCCCAGAGATCCAAGGCATACTCTGTTCCGGTTGGGAAATATGGCGGCGGACAATAAAGCAATTTGTTGTTGAAATTATATACTCTGTCTTCAAATCCGCTAGTGCCCTGTTTAAAATAAGGCTGAAGATATGAAGCGATAGCACCATTAAATGTGATTGAATCACCCGACATGCCGTTCGTTATTCCAACCAGGCCTGTTTGGGCCAGCAAAGCTGCATCAATAATAAAATCATTTGGCCCATCATCTAAAATACGTATGTCTCGCTGAGCAACTAACCCAAGCATATTATTGCAATCATAAGCCGCTAAACGTATGTTGTTATTGCTTATGCCGATATAGATATCTGTAGTATCTCCTCCTCCAGATAGATTTCCGGATACAACAGAAACTCTTTTTCCATTAAGAGATCCTTCTAACCAAATATTATCTTCAACAAAAATCACCCCTTTATTTACAATTGGATAATTTGTTTTGGTCACGCATTTTCCTCGTGCAGAATTACCGTTTTTAATCAATGGACAATCATTTTCCAAGCAGCATGAACCTGTAGTGCAAGATGAACCATTATCTCCACTGTACGAACCTGTAGCACCAGTAACCACTCCCAAATACCCACTTGAACTGCTTATGGCATGAGTACTACTGTTTGCAGCATTAACCGTGCAAACATCAAATGTACCGTCAGTTTTAAGAGTTATTTGCCTGCCGAGTCCTGAATTGTCAAAATATCTACCAATGCCGGCTTGAGCTTTAGTTTTCATGAAAGAAAGGTCTGTTGTTATTCCAGTAAAACTGACTTCGGAAACAGGAAATTCTCTTCCACCGATAAAAACATCGGCGCGAACCGGAACTGTTCCATCGGGCCAAGGATAAGACGGCGCTGAAGGATCGCCACTTGGATAGCTACCACCATCAGACTTGCCCGTATAAACTCCGAATTCTAATTGGTTTATATTTGTGTTAGGATCGTTAAATCTAGGCGGTAAAGCACTGACCATATTATAAGCTGTTCCATTAAAAAGAATTCCGTAATTTGAATGGATTTTGCCGTATACCACCGCTGCTGTTCCAAAATTCAAATAACTATTGGATAAAAATATGTATTCGCTCCATGATGGCCGGCGGAAACGTACCCGCAAAACACGCTGGGCTGTCGGTTTTTTATATGTCCATCCAGTCGAAGTGACTGTAAAAAAAGTTGATCCTTCTTCGGGAACTTCGACTTCCAGGCTATATTTTCCAATTGCCGCATCTTCAGGATCAAAAAATTCAGCTTCATATGGAGTGCCGACTCCAAGCGGACTACCGCTTGTCCAAAAATCTTCAATTTGGTCCGCCGTTTTTCCGGAAAGCTGATGCGCCACATACCATTTATAATAATGTATTCCGGCTTCAGCAACTTGAAATGCTCTTTCTCTTTCTACTCTGTCTTTACTGAAACTTATTTGAGAAGTTATATACCCCAGAAGCGAAGTAAGAATTATGGACACAACAACTACCATAACCAGCGCCATTACCAAACCGCTGCCTTTTTTTGTCTTGTTAAATAAAATATTTTTTATGTTTAGAAAATTCCGCATATTTTCAAATTTTTATTATTCGCTTAAATTCCTCATTTCTACAAACGTTTCCTGCTGGATATTGTCCGGAGCATTGTTTGGATCGATATTTATCTTTAAAAATATTTTTACCAAACGAATCTCTGAAACGTCCGCGGATGTGTCAACCGGATTATTGGCCAAATCTCCCGGATAATTTTTATTATAATACAAAAACATGGGATCGCTTGTCGTATTGACGATATGCTCTGCCATTTTGATTGTTTCTCCATCTCCAGAAGCATAAGTTATTGGAAATGTTCCGGATGGATCGCGCACTCCCATATATACAGTGTCCTCAGCATCAGTAAAATAAATATGCAGACGCTCAGTTTGGCCATCATTATCATAATCAGAAAAAAAAGTTAGCTCATTATCATCAGCTGAAACGATTGGATAGGCCCCAGCATCTGATTGGCGGGCTTTTCTGATATATTTAGTCAGATCACTAACGCTTCTGGAAACAACAAAAGAAGCTTTCCCCATTTCCATGGAATAAGCCTTACTTCTCATTATTTTAGAAAAAAGAAGAACAGTGGCTTGGGTGCCCACAGTGAAGAGAGCAATTGCAACAATTGTTTCAACCAAAGTAAACCCTTTTTTTAAAAAATTATTTTTGCTTTGCATTTTAAGTGCTGGTGGTTAGTTGTATATTTTCTTCTGTAATATTGCCATCAACAATCGTAATCGATTTAGTTTCTGTTTCAAATCCTATGGCTTCTATCACTAAGGTATAATTTCCAGCAACTAAAGGTGTGGCTCCGTCCGGATAAAAAATCACGCCCCGCAAAGAACTGGTTTTGCCGGAAAAGATCTCTGTGCTTCCGCTAACATCCGAAAGTTTGGCCGTAGCTCCAGCCACGGGATTGCCGGCGGCATCTGTGATTTTTATAAACAAAGCATTCACATTTTTAGGCGCAACGCGAATTGTATATGTCAGACTTATTCCTGGAACTAAAACTGCCGGAGATATTGACGGATCAAAATCTATGAACTCATATTGTGCATCGCTTGCCATTTCTATGTTATAACTTCCCGGACTAATACCAGCATATTCTTTTTCCCCGCTTGTTGAACCAGTTGTGTCTGTTGTGCTGGCCATATTGAATCTGCTAACCCAAGAGAACGAGCCAGAGCCAACTGGATTTTCAACATAATCGTGTCCAATAAGCTTTCCACCTTCTATTGAGAATCCGATACTGCCAACTGGATTATTTTGATAATCAGCGGTTTTGACGGTAAGATTTGACAGTTCATTTTGAACAAAGTTATATGTGTTAAGTGATCCAAGAGCGACGCTTGCATGCGGATATATGGGAGAAAATGTAGCAGTTGAATCCATGGTCTCTACTGTTTCATATCCGCTTTTTGACACTGTTATATGATACCCGCCTAAAGACTCGGGAGCGGAAGTAACCAATATGTAACCATTGCTGTCGGTCTGAATGGTAGTATTTTTTACAGGAGAAATATCATTATTGACAATATGCACTGATGACTGTGGAACGCCTGAAGCATCGCTTTCACTAACATTAATAACCCATGGAGCTCCTCCTACAGAACTTTCCAGACCAGGCGGAATAAAATTCGACAAGGAAGAAACTGATTGGTTTTGGCCATTGCTATCCGTCCAGGATACGATTATTTTTACTGTTTTATAGTCATTTGGAATTGCGTCAGCAAGATCCTTTCCATCTAAAGGATCGTCAACATAAGTAACGGAAGTATTCACATGATAAGACCTTCCATTGGCTGTTACATCTTCATCTTCAGGAATATCTCCTTCAACAAAACCGCCAACTGTCCCAATATCATCGTAAGCCAGATTTCTGGCTATTTCCATTTTTTCATTTACCAGAGCGACGGCCGCCAGCCTATTTTTTGATTCGATGATATATTTAGTTCCAACCGTTGAAACAGTATAAAAAGCCAAAAAGGCCACTGACATTATAAAAACGACAATTAAAATTTCAACTAGTGAAAAAGCTTTTTGAAATTTGAAATTTGAAATTTGAAATTTGAAATTCATGTTTTTTATTTATTTTATTGTATCCATCATGCTATACATCGGCATCAACATGGCTACGGCAAAAAAACCTACAGCCACGCCGATTATAACCATGAGTAAAGGTTCTATTATAGCAGACATATTTTTAGTAATCTGATCAACTTCAGCTTCATAAAATTCAGCCAGTTGCAACAACACCGTTTCTGTTTTTCCGGTTTCCTCACCAACTTGCACGATTTGCGAAACTAAAATAGGAAATATTTTTTCATTTTCCGATAGCACTTTGCTTAGACTCACTCCTTTTTGAATGTCCTCTACGCTGCCCAGGAGAGCTTTTTGATAATAATAATTGGTCAATGTTCGGGAAATAATTTTCAATGCTTCTACTGCCCCAACTCCACTTTTTAAAAGCGAGCTGTATATTCTAGCAAAACGCGCGCAATTTGTCTGTTTTATAAGCGGGCTAAATAAAGGAAAATTAATGGAAACCCAGCTTAAAGCTTTTTTACCGATTTCCTGGCGCAGAAAATACTGCATAAAAATTGCAAAAATGACAAAGCCTATGCCCACAGCCAAACTATTATTACGCAAAACATCACTTATACCAATAACGACTTTTGTCATAACAGGAAGCTCAGCGCCCATATCTTTAAACACAGCAGTAAGTTTCGGCAACACAAAAACCAGCATAATTATTCCGATACAAAACATAACTGTCAAAATTACGGCTGGATAAACCATAGCTCCTTTGACTTTACTTTTAAGTTCATGCTCTTTTTCCAATTGCACGGCAATAATCCCCAAAACTTCATCCAGATTACCGGCAGTTTCGCCGACTCTGACCATATTTATGAACAAATCGCCAAAAACATCCGGATATTTGGCCAAGCTATCACTAAAAGAATTTCCGCTTTGAGTTTCATCAAAAACATCTGTCAAAATTTTCTTAAATGCTTTGTTCTCTGTCTGTAGTGCTAGATTGCTAAGCGCACGTGAAACTGTCAGTCCGGAAGCTATCATGATGCCTAAATTTTTGGCAAAAATCATTTTTTCTTTAAGCGGAATGGAAATAAAATTATCCAGAAAATTTTTGCCTGATTTTTTTTCTTTCTCGTCTTCAATTAAACTGATTGAGGTTACCAAAAAACCTTCACCACGTAGTTGTTGCGCCAAACTTTTTTCATCTTTAGCTACCGCTTCATCAGTTTTTGTTTCGCCATTGTAACCCTTGGCGATATAACTATATTTAGGCATAAACGTAAAAATTCCAAGACACGAGATACAAACACCAAACAAATATCAAATTTCAATAATCAATAAACAAATTTTTTGTAATTTTTAATTCGGTTATTTGAAAATTGTTTGGTTATTATTTTTTGGTTTTTGTATCTTTAGAGATTTATTCTTTTGTTACTCTCAAAACTTCTTCGATAGAAGTTATTCCTTGCACAGCTTTTATAAATCCGTCTTCAGCCATGATGCGCATTCCATTAGCCCGGGCTTTTTCCTCGAGAACATCCGATGAGGCATTGGCAGTTATCAGTTTGCCCATTTCTTCATTCATTTCCAAAACTTCATAAATACCAAGACGTCCGTGATAGCCTTCATTGGAACATTGATCGCATCCTTTTGGTTTATAAAAATTAATATTTTTCCAAGTGCTTTTTTCATTAACAATACCTTTCATTTCTGGAGCTGTTTTTAACATAGCTAAAATTTTGTCCATATCAAAAACATCATTTAGCGCTTTCACTTCTTTTTCACTGAGCGTATATGTGGTTTTACATTCATTGCATAATTTTCTGACTAATCTTTGTCCGATAATCACATTGACTGTTGAAGCAATAAGAAAAGCTTCCGCTCCCATGTCCAAAAGGCGCGGCAAAGTTGCGGCAGCGCTGTTGGTATGCAGAGTTGAAAGTACAAGATGCCCGGTCATGGCCGCTTCAATGGCAATCTGCATTGTTTCTCCATCACGTATTTCGCCTACCATTATAATATCAGGGTCCTGACGCAGAAGCGCGCGGAGCGCAGAAGCGAAAGTCATGCCTATTTTCGGATTGATCTGAGTTTGGTTAACGCGCATCATGCGATATTCCACTGGATCTTCAACTGTACTGATGTTGACATCGGGCGTATTCAAAATGTCCATCGCCGTATAGAGCGTTGTTGTTTTTCCGCTACCGGTCGGGCCAGTCACAAGGATCATGCCGTTCGGACGTTTGATGCCACGATGTACAATTTCCAAAGCATCGCCAATAAGTCCCATTTTTTCCAGCGTTAATCCCTTAGAGGACTCATCCAGAAGACGCATAACTATTTTTTCCCCTGCAAAAACCGGCAAAAGGCTCACACGGAAAGAAATTTTATATCCGTCTTTTTCAATTTTAAACCTTCCGTCTTGCGGCAAGCGATGTTCATCCAGTTTTAAATTAGACAAAACTTTGATGCGCGCCACCAATCCGTCATTCACTTGCCGTGGCAATGTCATAGCGTCATGCAAAATTCCGTCAATGCGATATCTAACCCTGACTTCTTTTTCATCCGGTTCGATATGAATATCACTGGCTGATTGTAAAATTGCGTGTTTTATTAGAGTATCCACAATTCTGATAATCGGCAGATCCTGGGCTATTTTTTCCAAATCATTTTCTTCCTCAGCATTAGCAGAAGCCTCTTCTGAGTCAGCGCTGATGATGTCCCCGAATTCAGCTTTCAGGCTTTTTTCATATTGTCTCAGAGACGCTTTAATGCTTTCTTCGCTGGTAAGGCAAGGGATTATTTTCAATCCTGTTTTTTTTCTGATAAAATCAATGGTTTGCAGATCTTCAGGATTTTTCATAGCCACCTTCAGATTCTTGCCCTCTTTTTCAAAAGCAACAATGCTATATTTTTTGGCGATTGGTTCTGGAATAATTTGAAGAATATCGGGAGCAATCATTTCTTTTTCCAAATTAACAAAAGGAATTCCTAAAATATAAGAATATAATTTTCGGAGCTCTGTTTCATTAATTAATTTTTTTTCCACCAGCAAATCGCCCAGTTTTTTCTTGGCTTTTTCTGCTTCAACAAAATTTTCTTCAATTACGTTGTCTTCTAATAAATTGGAGTCTAGAAGAAACTCTTTTAATTGTTTGTTGTTTATTTGCATTTTTGTTTTTTATTTATCCCGTTAAATTATTTTGCTCTGTAAATTAACCAGGGGTTTTTCAAAAATTTTCCGAACTTTTGCAGCCTATTTGATATTTAAGAGCTCTTTTACTTTTGCTGTCACCTCTTCGAGCTTATAATCAGCTTTGACTAAATAGGTTGTGGCTCCGAGTTCCAGGGCTTTTTCCACATCATCTATGCTGTCCAGATTCGTCAGCAACACAATCGGAATTTTTTTGGTTTTTTCGCTACCCCGAACAGAACGCAAAACTTCAAAACCGTCTTTTTTGGGTAAAATAATATCCAGCAAAATCAAATCTGGTTTTTCGCTTATTGCCAGTTTTTCTCCGTTTTCACCATCAGAAGCAACTTTAATTTCAAATCCTTCTGTGCTCAAATAATCTGCCAGAGCTTTTTGCAAAACCAAGTCATCTTCAACAATTAAAATTTTTGCCATATTTGTGTGATAACTCGAAACTGCGAAAGATCACTCGAATTGCTCGAAAATATTTTCGAGTAGTTTGGGTTAATTTTCGAATTTTTCGGGTTTTAAAAAATATTTTTACTTTTTAATTTTGCCTTTTTCAGGTATTGGAAGAGTAAAATAGAATTCGGATCCGACATTTTCAATCGATTCAAACCAGAGAGAACCGCCGGATTGTTCTATGATGTTTTTGGCAATATATAAGCCAAGGCCAGTGCCGTCTGTTTTGTTCTTAATTAAATTATTGCTACGGAAAAATTTTTCTGCAATATTTTGTTGTTCCGCGCGCGGGATCCCAACTCCATTGTCCCTGACACTCACCTGAATCATGTCTTTTTCAGCATCTTCTAAAATAATTTCTACCATACCTTTGCCGTCAATGTATTTAATAGCGTTAGAAATCAGATTATCAAGCACTACTGAAATACGACGCTTATCGGCAATTACATCTAAATGCTTGCTTTTATAGGATTCTTTGATTTTCACATTCGAAGCTAAAGCAAATTCCTTTTGCATCCCAACTGCATCTTCAACCAATTTTCGCATATTGACTTTGTCTTTGGCTAAAGCCAAATTGCCTTGATCTATGCGGGCGACATCCAAAAGGTCATTGACAAGCCTCGCCATTTTTTCGCCGGAGTGCGCAATTGCCCCTACAACTTCTCTTTGTTTTTCAGTCAGTCCTTCAGAAAATTTAGACAGAAGCAATTCTATTCCCCATTTCATTTCAGAAATCGGAGTTTTCAGCTGGTGAGAAGCGACTGAAACGAACTCACTTTTCATCTTGTTTGATTTAGCAACCTCTTCTACGCTTTTAATAATAAAATTTCCGATAGTAAATAGAAGGGCAACGACCGTTGATTCACTTATGACCACAACCTCGATGGAATCATAATGTTTGGATATAACATAAACGCCTGTCATGGCGGCAATTATGATAACACCCATCACAATAAACAAAAAACTGGGCGTCTGCCAAACGCTGATGCCAAGCTCGTCAGCTTGTTTTTTCAGGTTGAATTCATCAAGAATGCATTTTTTTATGCGTGCTAATGTTGTTCCTATTTTGGAAGAATGTTTTAAATGTTTCATATTAAAATTATAACATACAAATCAAAAATTGGCGACAAGTTTTTCAGATATTTTTAATTTAAAAAACTACCCAATCAATTCAGGCAGTTTTTCTTATTCTTTACTGTTTTAAAACTTAAATCATTAGTCCCACTTCAATTCGCTACGGGACAAGCATCTCTTTTTTGATAACTATACTTTAAATTCCACCACTTCTCCATCATGCATAACATATTCTTTGCCAACAGTTTTGATCACGCCTAACTCTTTGGCTTTGCCCCAAGAACCAATTTCTAAAAGCTTGTCCCAGAAAATAACATCTGCCCGGATGAATTTTTCCTGAAAATCAGTATGAATAGCTGCGCCAGCTTCCGGGGCAGTTGCGCCTTTTTTTACAGTCCAAGCGCGCGACTCATCTTTGCCAGTTGTCAAAAAAGTCATAAGTCCCAAAAGGTCATAAGCCTTAATAATAAGATCATTAATGTGCGAATTAAGGCCTAATTCAGCCTTTTCTTCTTCGCTCATGTCAATAAGTTCTTCTTCAATTTTAATATCTAACTTAACATGTGGCCTGTTTTCCAGCTCATCCGCCAATTTTTGGTTCACCCCGTTAAATTGCGCTGAAAGCGCTCCAATTTCATCGGATTTAACGGGGCAAGCATCCGCTACGTTATATACATATAAAAAAGGTTTCATAGTTAAAAGCGACATTTCGCGAATAATAATCTTGCCATTTTCATCGCCAGCCGGAGAATTTAACATTTCTTGGATTTCTTCTGTCTCATTAGCCAATTTTCCGCTTTCTAGAGCCATTTTTACTTTTCGGACGATTTCTAACTGCTTGTCAGCCCCCTTTTTATTGCCGCGCACTTCTTTCTCAACCCGAGCTTCCGTCTTGGTCACGGTTTCCAGATCAGCCAAAATAAGTTCGGTATTTATGACTTCAATATCGCCAATTGGATCGATTTTGTTGTTAACATGGGTTATTTTCTCATTTTCAAAAACCCGCACGACTTGGGCAATTGCGTCAACTTCCCTTATGTTAGCCAAAAACTTGTTGCCCAGCCCTTCACCTTCGGATGCGCCTTTGACAATTCCAGCAATGTCGACAAATTCCACCACCGCCGGCACGATTTTAGCTGACTCAGACATTTTAGCCAATTTTTGAAGACGCTCGTCCGGCACTTTCACAATTCCCACATTCGGTTCAATCGTGCAAAAAGGATAATTATTAATATCCACCGGATTTTTGGTTAGAGCCTTAAAAAGCGTACTTTTCCCTACATTTGGCAACCCAACTATACCTATTTTTAGAGACATAGAATTGTATTTCGTATATTGTATTTAGTATTTCGTATGATACAACAATTATTCAATTAAAGCCAGCTGTGCAGCTGGCTTTAATATTAAATTTTTTCTAAATTTTCTTTACCTTTCCCTTCTTTCTTTTTTCATAAGTCGTGTGGCAGACCTTGTGGCAATTTTTCTCATCATTCAAAAATTCTTTGTAAATAATATCGATTCCTGGATTACCGTGTGAGGTGCGAACTTTTCTTTTTTCATCAGTTGAATACAATCCCGCCGCTCTGGCTTTCCTGATTTCATCATCAATCGGAATTGGCTGGCCGCCACCGCCGATACAGCCGCCCGGGCAAGCCATAACCTCCACATAAGCATATTTAGTCGGGTCGGTTTTAACTTCTTCCAGAATTTTCTTGGCATTCTCCATGCCACTGACCGCCACCACCTTCATTGTTTTTCCGCCGATCGTTACTTTGGCCATTTTTGTTCGCTTAAATTCATGCAGCGGTTTGAATTCCAGATTTTGGAGTTCTTGGCCAGTCAGTTTTTGATAAACTGTCCGAAGGGCTGCCTCCAAAACTCCACCACCGGCGCCGAAAATTTCACCGGCGCCTGAAGGATTGGCTAAAATTTCTTTGTCAGATTCATCCGGTTCGATTTTATCTAGATGGACATCAAACTCTTTGAGTAATTTGGCCATTTCTCTGACTGTCAGAACATAATCGATTGTTTTTTTGCCATTTATAAAAAGTTCCTCTCTTTCGATTTCAAATTTTTTAGCCGTGCATGGCATAATAGAAACGCTGACAATGTCTTTTGGATTAAGATTTTCTTTTTCCGCCCAATAAGTCTTGATCAAGCCTCCCAATATTATCTGTGGCGAACGCACGGTAGTCAGATTTTTGAGCAATTCAGGTTCATAAAATTCAGCGTATTTGACCCAGGCCGGACAGCAGGAAGAAATCATAGTTGTGTTGTCACCTTTCTCAATTTTTTCCAAAAGTTCTTTGGCTTCTTCAATTATCGTTACATCTGCAGCAAAACTGGTATCAAAAACCCTGTAGGCACCGACTTTTTTCAGGGCTGTAAAAATTCTATCTGTAACGTTGGTGCCTAACGGCATCCCAAATTCTTCTCCAAAACTGGTTCGAACTGAAGGTGCGAATTGAAAAACGACTTTTTTCTTGTAATCTTGCAAAAGTTTTTTAACTTTCTTATAACTCTCAATTTCAGACAAAGCATTTACCGGACAATGCATGATGCACTGGCCGCAATAAATGCAGTCCCTGTCTTTTTCCTCTGAAGGAAACATTTCGAAAGTTTCTCCGTGCTGTTTCAGAATTATAAAACCGCCCTTTGTTTGCTTGGCGCACATGTCTGAGCAGTTTTGACAATTGATGCACTTGCTTTGATCCAAAAATATAGACGGACCGAATTGAAATTTAGAAAGCTTCAGCTTGCGATTGATATGATATTTCCCACTTGCCGCATGTTTTTCGGAATATTCCTGCAATTTGCATTTTTCAACTCGGCTGCAATGTTCACAGCTGCCTTCGTGCTGAGAAAAAAGAAGTTCCAAGTTGATTTTAAGAGCTTTTCGAGTAGCCGGCGTGTCGGTATGGATTTTCATTTCCGGTTTGGCCAAAAGCGCGCAAGAAGCTCGCAAAATTTTATCGCCTTCCACCTCAACCATGCAAAGCCGACAACTTTCATGCGGCTCCAGGTCTGAGTGATGACAAAGCGAAGGGATGTGAATGTTTTCTCTTCGGGCAATATCCAAAATTCTTTCACCCTCATTGGCAACAACTTCCTTGTTATTAATATATATTTTAAAGCTGTTCATCTGAATAAATTTTAAAATTTTATAATTTAATATTCTTTTTTTAAAACTTTTTCAATCAATGTTTTATACGGCGTTGCCATGCTTTTGCCCAGCGGACAAAAAGACGTTTCATCCAAAACAAAGAACATCTTTTCTAATTTGTCAAAATCCAGATGGTTTTTTTTCATCATCTCCAAAATCCTGATTGAGCTTTCGCGGCAAGGCGTGCATTTATCGCAATTTTCCTTGGAAAAAAACTCCGCCCATTTCCGCATGAGTTTCAGCGCATCAGTTTTCTTATGATTGAAAACTATGATTGAGGCGGCGCCTTTTTTGGGCTCATCCAGTTCTTCGGGAAGATAAATTGCGCCAGCTGCACCTCCGCCATATTGCACAAAAAAATCAAAACTCGGCCAATTTCCAGTTTCTTCCAATATTTTTCTGACTGGATAATTTTCCGGAAATTCAAACACGCCTCTGTTTTTCACATCGCCTTCAATTGAAAAGAAAGCTTTGTTTTGATAAATATCATTTTTAATCTCAAAAACCCTATAATAAGTTTCGATGTTATTTATCAATGTCGGCAAATTATACAAACCTGCTTCAGCCGGATAGGGCGGTTTCGCGCGAGGCTCAACCCGTTTGCCTTCAATGTGATTCAGAAGTCCGGTTTCCTCTCCCGCCAGATAGCCGGCGGTTTTTCGAAAGTAGGAAATCGGAAAACCTTGGCTGAATTTTTCCAATTTTTTCTTATATTTATCAAAATACTTATGGTTTAAATAGATGAACGCTTCGGAGTTGGCAAAAGCTTGAAGCGCTATTTTAATGCCTTCAATAAATTCCTGTGGATGGTTTTTGAGAATATATTCGTCCTTGAAAATGTCCGGTTCGCCCTCTGATCCGTTGGCAATGATATAAATTTTTTTGCCTTCTTGTTTTTTGACTGCTTCCCACTTGATCCAAGTCGGGAAACCGGCGCCTCCGCGCCCCAAAAGATTAGCTTTTTTTATTTTCTCTATGATATTTTCTGCCATTTACCCTGTTAAATAAGATTTGAATTTCTGTTCAAGAAATAACTTATTTATTATTTAATTGCTTAGCTTTATTTACCCTATCAAAAATAAGATTATTATTCAAATCCTAATTTTGCGAATCAAAATTATTTAACAGGGTAAATTTTAATCTTTTGATTTAATTGCTTTTTGCAAAATCAGCGCCAGAATACAACCGGCCAAAGCCGTATACACCTGAAAAGCTCCCATTGAAACAGCGAATGCTTGAGGCAAAATACCTGATTTTATCAGAAGAATGGTTGGAAAATACAAAACTGAAACCTTGATCGCGATGCTGGCAACCAGGGAAAAATACTTGTTCAATTTTTTAGCAAAATACAAATATTTTAAAGAAGCAACCAGAAACAAATTTCCCATCCAAATGAACGGGATCGTGTATATTAAAAAATAGGTAAAAGGCCCGAAAATCAAACCACGCGATAAAACCGCCAAGCTTGGCAAAAGCACTACTGGCAAAATTTTGTATTTTTTCAAATTAAAGGCCGCCAAAAACAGCAAAGCATTCACAACAACTCCAACAACGATTTGCGGATGGCCCATTGTAAAAGGCAAAAGAAAGGCAGCCATGGCAAACAAAAGGCTTTGGGTATTCTCGCTGATCCTGTCGATTTTAATTTCCCGCAATTGCAAAACCTCCGCTAAAGTTCTCATATTTTTTATTTCTTTATTAATCGTTACCTGTAATGCTAATTACAATTATACACGACGAAGGGCCACTGCTCAAGGCTCTGCTTAAGCTTATTGTAATCAGCCCTTTTCTTTTGCCAATTTATATGCTATGAATAATTGATGCTTTTAAATATTATTAGAATTAAATAATTTGAAATTTTGAAAATTTATACTTTTATAATTATTGAAACTTGCAAACATTCTTTTGCGGCTTCCGCATGAGTGCACTGCAAATCAGGTTTGCAGTGCGCGAATGAAAGGCAAGCAAAAAGAATCGTTTGCAAGTTTCAATATGATATACATGAATTTTGATCATATTCTAATCCATTGCGGAGAAATCACACTTAAAGGCAAGAATCGGAACTTTTTCGAAGCGCGCCTCATGCAAAACATCAAAAAACAGCTCGAGGCTTTTGCGCCTGGTTGTCTTGAAAGTGTTTCCAAAACTTCCGGAGGAATATTGGTAAAACTTAATAAAAAAGAAGTGAAAAATAGTGTTGAAATTAGAAATGCTTTGCTGCATACTTTCGGCATTGCCAATTTTTTCTTCGCCAAAAAAATCAAGCTTGATTTGGAAACTCTGAAAAAATCCGCTTTTGAACTCTCCACTGAAAAAGATTTTGCAACTTTTTGCATTCGCACACAAAGATCTGACAAAAATTATAAACTTAATTCTCCGCAAATAAACGAACAAGTAGGCGAATATATTTTTGAAAAACTAGAAAGAAAAAAGAAAGTCAGTCTCAAAAATCCGGATCTCGAAATTTTCATTAGCATTCTTCATGGCTCTGCTCTCATTTCTTCCGAAAAAATTCAAGGGCCCGGCGGTCTTCCAGTTGGCACTGGCGGCCACGCCATGGTGCTTATGTCCGGCGGTTTTGATTCTCCAATCGCAGCTTGGCAACTTTTGAAACGCGGCGTCTCAGTGCACTTCGCTCATTTTCATTCTATGCCCTACACCTCCAAGGCTTCGCTGGAAAAAGTAGAAAGTTTGATAAAAGTTTTGCAAAAATTCGGCGCTAATGGAAATCTATATTCCATTCCTTTTGCTGATGCGCAAAAAGAAATTATGCTTAAAGCCCCAGCGCCTCTACGCGTGATTTTATACAGAAGATTTATGATGCGCATTGCCGAAAGCTTAGCTAAAAAAGAAAAATGCTTGGCACTGGTAACTGGCGACAGTCTGGGACAAGTTGCTTCACAAACTTTGGAAAATATTTTAGCCGTGAATGAAGCCGCCACTTTGCCGGTTTTCCGTCCGCTCATCGGCACTGACAAAGAAGAAATCATGCAAATCGCCAGAAAAATCGGAACGTATGACATTTCCAAACTTCCCCACGATGATTGCTGCACAAGACTCATGCCGAAAAATCCGGAAACCCGCGCCAAACTCAAAGATGTTCTGGAAGCTGAAAAAAATCTCGACATTGAAAAAATAATTCAAGAAACTTTGGGGAAAACTGAAAAGATTATTGTGAAATAAATCGGCATTTACCCCAGGGCAAGCCCTGGACCCTATCGGTTCCGCAGCCTGCCTCGACTCGCCATCTTCGGAGAGGCAGGCAAGCCGCGGGGTACTTACCTCTTTGTTGCCATCACTCGCTCGGAAATGTCCCGCTAAGCGGGATCGTTTCTCTCGCTTCGTTCGACAATAAAAATTTTTACAAAACAAAAACCATCCGACTAAGGATGGTTTTTTTTAATTTTACATTTTCTACCAATTCCGGAATTCTTCGGCGTTGAATTTGTGCTGTTCAATTTCCCGGCCGATCATTTTTATCCTTTCGCCTATAATAAAAGGGATTGGTGGCGACGCTGGCCTCATGATTTCCCATTCTTGTCCTTTGCAGTCTTTGATAATAATTCTCTCCGGCCTTTCTTTTTCTATGCGCATAATTTCCCCGCCAAGCAACCCTTCTTTCGGCTGGCACCAGATTTTCCGTTTGTTAATATTAATCATTCCATAAAAAGGAATTCTGGCATCTAGCGCGTGATCTATTTTTTTGCCGACGCCGGAATAAAAAAACAGTCCACCCAGTAACAAGCTGGTCAGAATGCTGATGGATACGATCAAATAGACACTGTGGTGATACCAGCCTTTGATGTGCACGAAATCATAGTAGGCGATCCAGGCGAAAAAAATAAGACAGACAATCCAGAGATATGGCAAAGATAATAAGATATATTGGCCGAAAGTTTTGTGCAGGCGCAGATAGATGTCCCAATCATGGTTGGTCAAAACGTCCAGAATAACTGCAAAAGAAAGAGCGCCAACAAAAATCGCCGCTACAAATAAAATCCAAAAGGTTAAATTTCTAGCTGCAAAAAACCAACGCGGCTTGGGGTGAATATTTTTTTCCTTGATGTCTTTAATTATCTTGTCGCTGATTTCTGTCATAAAGAATATTGAAAAAATTAAATTATCTATTTAAATTTATATTTCAGCCTTTTTTAATTTTTTGCTTCGCTTCAACTTTTTCCTTGAACTGTTTTTTGGCGCGATTGATGAGCGTGGCCACTGTGCCCATCGGTTTTTCCAAAATATCTGAAATTTCCTTGTAGTCTTTTTCTTCCAAAAATTTCAAGACCAGTACTTCGCGATATTTTTCATCCAAATTATCTATGATGTCCCTGACCCTGGCGGCATCATGCCTTTTTTCCATACTTTTAGCAATATCCTCTTCGCTGGCTAAAATATTTAAAAGTTGCGAGTCGCCTTCATAGGTCATAGTTTTCGGCCGCGCGGTAACTTTTCTAAAATGACTAACAACTTTATTGTGGGCAATGCGATAGATCCAGGAAGAAAATTTCAGGTCCTGATCAAAATCATTCAGGTTTTTGTATGCACTTAAAAAAACATCTTGCAAAATGTCTTCCGCGTCTTCTTTTGTTCCTGCAAGAATACGCATAATGTACCGCAAAAGTTTTTCCTCATAACGCTCAACGATCAGCGCATAGGCATCAGGATTTTTCAGCGTTTTGGCCACCAGCTCTTCATCTGTCGTTTTTTCGGTAACCTTATTAAGTTCTTTGTTTTTTTTATTCTTCATCAATCCTTTCAGGCATTTTGCATAATTATATACGCCTAGCCCGGCAAAATCGTTTCAGTTTTATAAATTATGCGAATCTGCCTTTAAAAATTAGGCCCTGGCGCTATTTCTTAGCGTATAATCCTTGGGAGCAGCGGAGAGATGCGCGCCACCACCTCGTAGTTTATAGTACCCAAACGTTCGGCGATTTCTTCTGCTGTGATTTCTGCCTTTCTCTGCCGGCCTAAAAGCACAACCTCTTCTTCATTTTTTATATTTTTAAGATGCGAAACATCAACAACAAACATATTCATAGCCACCCTTCCCAAGATTTTGCAGCGTTTTCCTTGAATCAAAACTCCGCCTGAATTTGAAAGTCCACGATCAAAACCGTCGCTATAGCCCTGGGGCGTAACCGCCACTTTCATAGGCCTTTTGGTAACATAGGTCAAACCATAGCCGATTGGATGATTTTTTGGCAAATTTTTTATTTGCGCCACATGAGTGATCCAGCGCAGAACCGGTTTTAATCTGAATTTTTTCGTTTCCAGTTTTTTGCGCAAATCTTCCGACGGCCACAAACCATAGAGACTTATGCCTGTCCTTGCCAAAGATGATTTTCCCTTTTTATTTTCATACGCCATGATGCCCGAGCTGGCAGAAATGTGGGTTTTTATTTTTGTATATCCGTTTTTTAAAAATATTTGGTAAGCTTGATCAAACAAATTCAATTGTTTTTGCGCATGCGAAAAATCCGTCGTGTCTTCAATGTTGGCAAAATGAGAATAGGTTCCGTCAACAATTATGTTCTGGCATTTCTTGAGAACATTGATTAATTTTTGCAAATTTTTTACCAGCACTCCTTGCCGTCCCAAGGCCGCGTCTATTTTGATATGCACGATCGCTTTTTTGCCTAACTTCTTGGCCGCCGCATTTATGTTTTTGATTTGTTTTTCGTCGTAAGCGCAAAGTATTCCTCCAAGTTTGATCGCTTCTGCCATTTCGCTTTTCCCGACATAGCCAAAAACGAATGTCGGCTTTTTGGAAACTTTTCTCAATTCTTTCAGTTCTTGAAAATCATCGACTTGAAAATAATCTGTTTCTTTTTCCAAAATTTTAGCCACGACATTTTGTCCGTGCCCATAAGCATCGGCTTTGATGACAGAAACAATTTTCACACCCGGCCGCAGCAAAGATTTCATCATCCGAAAATTGTGAACTAGATTTTTTTGAGAAATTTCGATATAAGATAACATATACAAATAATTTAAAATTAAAAAATCATTTTGTTGGTGCTGCGTAAAATTTGCCGAAGGTAAATCACGCAGCTACCCCGTGATAAATTTTCGTTTAGAAAATTTATTTTACGGGGTGGACCTAGGCGGAATCGAACCGCCGTTCGTGCAATGCGCCCCGCACTAAAATTTTTAATTGTGGAGATACCGGGAGTCGAACCCGAGACTGAACAATGCGAATGTCCTGTTATACCGCTTAACTATATCCCCAAAATTTAGTACGGGGTAAAAATGCGATGTGCTACCACTATACCATACGTCCGTTTTTGGTGCGGGGTGAAAATGCCCTGTTATACTTCTTCCTGTCACTTATGGTGTCCTTTGGAGGACTTTCACCCCATCACCAATAGTACCCTTGTTAGGAATTGAACCTAAATTTTGAGTTCCGGAAACTCATGTTCTATCCATTGAACTACAAGGGCCTCATTGGTGACGAGACGTGCCTGCGACTTCCCCGATAGCAATCGGGGCGCTCTAATCCACTGAGCTATAAGGACAAATTAATTCGTTGCTTGCCCTGTAGCCAAATGCAAAGCATTTGTGCTTCAGGGAACTATGAGGGCAGATTTTTTCTTAATATATTAATATAAGCATAATACTTGCAATTTCTCAACTTTTTAATATTGACTTCTGATATTTTTTCCTGTATTGTATATATTAGTTTTTAATCGGGGTGTGGTGTCAACGGCTAGCACGAGTGGTTTGGGACCATTTAGACAGGGTTCGAATCCCTGCACCCCGACATAAAAAATAATCCCCTAATAAAGGGATATTTTTAAGTTTTTATTTCTACAAAGTTTCTTATTGAAGAATGCAACTATTGTTAACCGTTATACAATAATTTTTAAAATCTGTAATCTAAAGTAAGTCCTTCTTCTCGTAATAATTCTATTACTGAATTGTTGTTTTGAAGGTCTATGGCTTTCAAAACAGTTTCCATTTTATTTTCGTCAACGGGAGTGGTTCTATTATCATAGTCAACAAAAACTATATAGCGTCCATTTTGTGATAAATCAACTGCATTAAAATCAAGCCACAATCCACTACTATCTTTGGTGGTATCCGTGTATATTAAATCAATCTTTCCTGTATCCAAGTTGAGCGTGAAGATTTGCTTTCCAGTTTCTAAAACCAAAGTTTTTTCATCTGCTGACCAAGCAACTGAACTAACTCTACTGTCGCCACCATTGTTCATTGTGGAAATATCAAATTTTTTAAGTGGAGCAGATAAATTTGTGCTGTCATAAAGTAGCAAATCCCACTTATTACCAGAATTATTATTATTCCAATTTTCATTAACCATAATAAATTTTGCAAATGACGGGCTGAAAGCACCAGCAGGGATTTCCGCTCTTTTTTCCTTATCATTCAGGGAATTATATCCTGTTGTTTGTTGAAGAGCTTTTTTATTTATATCAAAGATATACACTGGCGAGGCGTTGCCTACACCTTCACCAGTCAAATGACCATACAAAAGATTTTTTGTGGTGTCCCAGCCATACCACCAAATACTTGAATACCCATACCAATTACCACCAAATCCAGTTGCATTATAAGCGGAAGCAAGTATGTCTGTTGATGAACATTTTTTTGTTGCTGTCTCGCAAATAAATTCCTCTGCTTTTAAAATTGGAAGAGAGCCATCAAATTCACTTGGCGTTTTAGTTTCATCATAAGTAATAGAAACGATTATAGCGTTATTCTCATCTTTTGATAAGAGATTTGTTCTGTTGGATATACTGATCTGATTATTTTTGATTTCTTTTGGCAGTCCCGAAAATTCAGCAAGATTACCAAATGGGTTATTGTATGGTTTCAATTCTTTTGTTGCCAAATTTATTTCATAAATTTCATTATTTCTATCAACTAAAATCGTGTCTTGTACCTGTGATTGTGTTGAAATTGTTGAAGTTGTTGCTGGTTTTTGTGTTATGTTTTGTTGGATAGGCATTTGCGATTTTTTTGCAAATAGCCAACCGATAACTCCTGCCGTAATTGCTACAATTATAATAATGACTGTAATCACAACAATATTCCCTTTTTTGTTTTTCATTGTTTTAAAATTAGCTTTTTACACCAAAATTATATCATATTTTACTGCTGATTTAAATCTGGTATATAAATATACTCATTTTTCTCTTAAAACACAATTCTAACACTGTCTACGATTGTTGACAATCAAAGCAAAAACACACTTTTTCTCAGTGTGTTTTTGTTATATTATCCTAAATAAAATATTTTATTTCTCAAGAATCAAACTCTTAATTTCCTCTCCGCCCAAGTGTTGGTTGATTTTTTGAACAACCATTTGGTCGTTCTGCTGTATTTCATTTTTCCAATTTGCAGCAGCTATTTTGATAGAAATTTTTCCGTCCCGAAAAAAAACCGGCACAATATTGGCCGCGCCTTGTTTGCCATATTCTTCCTTAATGACTTGCCTGAAAACATAAAAAACAGTTTCGGGATCTATATTTTTTTTGGCTAATTTTCTTTTATGCAATAAGCTTCCGATTTTTTTCATAAAACTTTTATAGAAAACTGTTTTTATCAAAGACTGTTATTTTTCAAGAAGCTCTTGTTTGAGAATTCATATTTTCCCTGAAATTTTTTGTTTCCCATGGTTGACCACGAAAAATTTCAGCTGGAAAATATAGAGTTCGAGTTAGCTTCGCAGAAAAATAACAGCCTTTAATAAATCTCTCCTAGTTTTTTATCGGCATTATTATGTAGGTATAAGCCGCAATTTCTTCGTTTTTCTCGCCTTCAGCCATGCGCAAAACCGCTGCCGAAGAACCGCTGTTCATAAGCAAGAGAAATTTCGGAGTTGAAATTGCTTGAATCCCATCAGCCATATAGCGCGGATTGAAAACTGCTTCCTGAGCCGGACCGCTAATTTCTGCCTTAAGAACCGTGCTGTTTTCTCCAACATCCTCAGTTTTCGATTGAACCGTAACATTGTTTTTTCCATCGTCGACAGTAAACTTAACTTCTCCGGATTTGCTGCTGGCAAATACACCAGAAATCTTAACCGCTCGAAGAGCATTGTCTTTTTCCAAAACCACCTTAGTTGCAAACTGCTTGGGGATAATCTGGCTATATTCCGGATATTTGCCGTTAATAAGCCTTGAAACAATCCTCACGTTGTCCACTTGGAAAAATATTTGACTTTCTTCTATTCCCACTTTGATTTCTTGCGTATTATTATCAATAACCCGCAAAACTTCCATAACGGCGTTTAGGGGTATGATGATTGAATTTTTCTTTTCCAAGAGGAGACTCAGATTTGTTTCATTTTCTATTTTTAGGCTTATTACAGCCTCAGAAAGGCGAAAACTGTCAGTGGCTGCCAATCTGACTTCATTTTTTTGCAAAACCATATTAATTCCGGAAAGCTCAGGCCTGGTGGAATCCGGTGAAACACAAACTGCCAGTCTTGGAATGGCTTCTTTTATCTCTTGGGCCGGCAAAGAAAAAAGGAAATCTCCTTCCATTTCTGGAATTATTGGAAAATCTTGAGCCGAAACTCCTTTTATTTGAGCCTTAGATGAGCCACTTTCAATATGCAGTGTCTGATCAACGACAGAAAGAGACACAGTGCCCTCTGCAGGCAAATTGTTAACAAAACTGCTCAAAAGCCTGGCCGGAATGGTTATTTCACCTTCTTTTTCAATTTTAGCTCCAATTTTCAGGAAAACCCCGATTTCCAGGTTGGTAGCTGAGATTTTTAGCATTCCGTGGTCGGTTTGCAGCAAAATGTTTTCCAAAATGGGCAGAGTTATTTGCTTGCCAACAACTCTTTCTGTACTGTAAATAGCTTTTCTAAAATTTTCTTGGGTACAAGTTAGTTTCATATGAATATGTTTTAAAAGGTTAGTTTTTTAATTTTAATAACATCTATAATTTGCACACTCAGCCTTAAACAGTATAGATAGCTTCTTTGAGTTTATTGACATCTTCACGCACTTTTTCATTCGTTTCTATGTCTTTGCTTATTTTTTCAAAAGCATGCAAAGCTGTGGTGTGATCCCTTCCTCCGAAATGATTGCCAATGCTTGGATAGGAAATATTAAGCTCGCTGCGCATGAGATACATGGCTAAATGACGCGCATAAGCAATTTCTTTTTTGCGTCCTTTTTCTGTCAGTTCCTTATTGGTTATACCGAAATATTGTGCTGTTGCCGCAATTATATGCTGGGGTTGTACGCCTTTTTTCTTGCCACTGGAAATTATTTCAGCCAAAGCCTGCTCCACGAATTTGAGTGTCGGCATTTTTTTATTAAACTCGCATTCGGCAATAATCCGATTCAGAGCCCCTTCCAATTCCCGGATGTTGCTTTTTACATTTTCAGCAATATAGATTATGGCTTCTTCGTCAATGGAAAAATTTCTTTCGGCTGATTTTGTTTTCAAAATAGCAATTCTCGTTTCTAAATCAGGCTTGCCGATATCTGCAATCATGCCACCTTCAAAACGCGATCTAAGCCTTTCTTCCAGAGTGGCAATCGCTTTGGGCGGACGGTCGCTGCTGATAACAATCTGCTTGTTTATCTGATAGAGAGCATTGAAAATATGAAAAAATTCATTTTGGGTTTTTTCCTTGCCCGCCAAAAATTGCACATCGTCAATAATAAGCAAATCTATGCTCTGGTAAATGGTTTTAAAATCATTGATTGTCTGGTTGCGGATTGAATTAATAAGCTCATTGGCAAAGCGTTCCGAGGTTATATATTTTACTTTCCTAGCTGGATCATGTTTCAGCACTTCATTGCCTATGGATTGAAGCAAGTGTGTTTTTCCTAATCCAACACCGCCGTAAATAAACAGCGGGTTGTATGTTTTGCCTAAATTTTGGGAAACAGCATAACAGGCTGCACGTGCCAACTCATTGTTCTCGCCGATGATAAAATTTTCAAAAGTGTAGCGCTGGTTTATGTTGTTTTCAAAGTTTTCCTGCGCTTGCTGCGGAACAAGCGGCTGAAAAACAACTCCTTGGGCGATTTCCTTGTTTTTTTCTGGAGATACTGAAACGACTGAATCAAGCTTTTTGGATATGTCGGAAGACGGAGATTGGTCTAAGCTATAAATCATACAGCTGATTTCCCTGACCTCGTTTTGAAAATTTCGAAGAGCCTTGAAAATGTAGCTGTTGTATTTATTTTCCAGCCATTCCTTAGCAAAACCGTTTGGCACGCCAATAACTACTTTTCCATTTTCATTGGAAATTATAGTGGTATTTTTAAACCAAGTGCTGAAATTAGCTTTTGAAATTGACAGTTCTATTTCTCCCAAAACTGCCTGCCAAAGTTCCGCATTATTCATTCCTGTTAAAAAATTCAAATAATTCTAATCCTATTGAATCATTTAGAATTTTAATATTAAACAAAAAATATCCTGGCTTACGTCGATATTTTTTGTTTTTTATTTTTTAATTTTATCTCCCAAACACCGCTGGTCTTTTTGTATGGAAAATTATAGCACGTCAAGGCCGACTTTGCTACAAAATAATGACTCTTGCTGTTAATAAGCTGTTAATAAGTGGATAAGTGCCTATTGCCTTTTAAATAAAGTCTTTTTAAATGCCGTACTTTTTGAATATATCTATAGGATATCCTTGGTTTGGATATTTTGTCAATCCTTTTGCAATAACGACCTTTGTACAAAAGCTCTTTTTCGATGTTAATTTTTTTTGGTTAAAAATGACTTTATTAAGCTTTTTTTCGGTCAAAATCAGGTTGACTTTTTGGCATATGCTGTTAAAATTAACTATAGCTAATAAATTAACATTTATCATATGAAACGCACATATCAACCAAAAAAGGGCCGTCGCAAAAGCCGTCATGGATTTTTAAAGCGCATGAGCACTAAAACTGGAGCAGCCGTGCTCAAAAAAAGAAGAAGAATTGGACGCAAAAAACTAACTGTTTAGTTTTTACTTTAATAAGTTATGTTGGCTCAAAAAAACAGACTGACCAGGCGCGAAGATTTCTTAAGGGTTTGCACTAAAGGAAACTTTTTATCTTTGAATGGACTTGCCTTAAGATATTTTCCTTCTCTAGACTCAAAAACTCAGATTGGTTTTTCTGTCGGGCTGAAATTTTCCAAAAAAGCTGTTGAAAGAAATCGATTGAAAAGATTATTAAGAAACGCAGTTCGAATACATATTGAGTCCCTGAAGCCCGGATTTGATATTGTTGTTATTGGAAACGCTGTTCCGAAAAAATACGATCTTAAGACCATTGCTGATGTTTTAGAAAATCTTTTTAAGAAAGCTAAATTAATAAAATAATTTTCTCCAAAGATTAATGGGGACAAACAAAAATGTTGGATTTTTTTCACGTTACTATTTATCAGCCTCTTTATAATATCCTGGTTTTCCTTTATAATGTGGTGCCGGGAAAAGATTTTGGTGTTTCAATCATATTATTGACTATTTTTCTAAGAATAGCGCTTATTCCGATATACAAAAAGCAGCTTGAATCGCAGAAAAAAATTCAGGAATTGCAGCCGAAAATAAAAGAATTGCAAGAAAAAGTCAAAGACAAAGAGCAGCAAACCCGCCAGATGATGGAACTTTACAAAGAACACAAAACCAATCCCTTTTCCGGCTGTTTTCCTCTGGTTGTTCAAATGGTTATTTTAATTACTATTTATCAGGTTCTCCTAAAAATTTCCGGCAATGGCGGCAGCCTCAATATAGACGCTTCGGAGCTGTATTCTTTTGTTGCTAACCCGGGAACAATCAATCCTTATTTTCTTTCTGTTGTTGATTTAACCAAACCAAACATGTTTATTGCCGTTTTAGCTGCGATTGCACAGTATTTTCAAACAAAAATGATGATGAAAAACCAGCCGCAGCCTGAGAAAAAAAATGATAATGGAAAGCCTGATCTCACGCAAATGATGAGCAAACAGATGATGTATCTTGGACCACTTATGCTTTTGATTTTCGGATTCAAGCTTCAAGCCGGATTGCCCCTCTACTGGCTAGCGGGAACAATTTTTATGATTTTTCAACAACTACACCTTGAAAAAAAATCTAAAAACTAATTTCGTAAATTTACAAATACTATGGATGAAAAATCAAAAGAAATCATTAAAAACACAATTGAACAATTGCTTGAAAAAATGGGTTTTTCTGGTCAAGTTGCCCTGGCTGATTCTGGCAATGATGAAGAAAGCGTTAGCTGTAATATTGCCACCGAAACTGATTCTAATTTCCTGATCGGACAATTTGGAGCCAATCTTCAGGCTATTCAGCATTTGGCTCGCCTGATTATCAGGAAAAAATTATCAAACAAGGTTCGTTTTACTTTGGACGTAAATTTTTATCGCCAGCAAAAAAATCAATCCAATATAGAACAAGCTCACGCCGCGGCTAATGAAGCCATTTCTCAGCATCGCGCGGTTTTTATGAAGCCGATGTCTACCTATGAACGTCGCATTGTTCATTTGGAGCTTTCCAAAAATCCTAATGTTTCAACCGAAAGCGTTGGTGATGGAGAAGAGAGAAAAATCGTAGTCAAACCATCTGATATAATAGATTAAAATAACCAAGAAACAAGATACGATTTCCAAACAAATTATTATGACCAATTTTCAAAATTCCAAACGCTTGGTCATTGATTATTTGAATTTGTGATTTGTTTGTTTCTTGTTATTTGGTTATTGGTTATTATAATTCTATGGCTATCGCTCGTAAAATTGCTTACAATGTCGTCTTCAACGCAACAGCAAAAATCATTTCGACTGTTCTAGCTTTAGTTGCAATCGGTTTTATTACTCGCTATCTTGGCACAAGCGGTTTTGGTGATTATTCAACTGTTCTGGCTTTTTTCTCTTTTTTCGGTTCCTTTGCTGATCTAGGCCTCTATTCAATAACCACCCGTGAAATTTCACGCCCTGATGCAGATGAAAAAAGCATTCTTAATAATGCTTTTACCTTAAGATTGTTTTCCTCAGTCATTGTTTTTATTTTGACTCCTGTTTTAATTTTTTTTCTTCCTTATTCAAGTCATGTAAAAATGGGCATCTTGATCGCGGCCGCTTCTTTTGTTTTTTCTTCAACTTATAACGTGCTTAATGGTGTTTTCCAAAAAAATCTAGCCATGGATCGGGTGGCTTTGGCTGAAGTTTTAGGCAAAGTTCTTCAGGTATCCATAATAATTTTAGCAGTCAAAAATAATTGGGGATTTACGGCCATTATCCTTTCGGTCCTTGCTGCCATGATTTTCAATTTTTCTACTGTTCTTTTTTTCTTGAGAAAATATGCGCGCCTAAAATTGCAGTTTGATTTTGTCTATTGGAAAAAGTTCCTTAAAGAATCTTTGCCGCTGGGAATTTCGGCTGTTGTTATTTTCATTTATTTTAAAATCGATACTATTCTGCTTTCAGTTATGAAAACAAACACAGAAGTTGGCATATACAATGCCGCTTATAAGGTAATTGAAAATGTTTCTTTTTTTCCAGCTATGATAGTCGGCTTGGTTTTCCCTATTTTTTCCCGCTATATATTTTCTGATAAAAAAGAGTTCTCCCGAATTGCTGATGAAACCACTAAGGTTTTTCTGATTTTGATCGTACCCATAGTAATCGGAACGCTTTTTCTTTCAAAAAACATCATTAATTTGATTGGCGGCGAAGCTTTTCTTCAATCAGCCAATACATTGCGCATTCTTATTTTTTCCTTGGCTTTTATCTTTTTTGGAAACTTGTTCAACAGCCTTCTGATTGCCGGCAATCATCAAAAAAAATTATTGCTGGCAGCCGTTGTTTGCGCAATTTTCAATGTTACTGCCAACCTTATTTTTATCCCTATTTTTTCTTATAACGGTTCTGCAGTTGTCTCTACTTTAACAGAATTTTTTGTCATGGTGACTGGCTTTGCATTAACAGCAAAATATATTAACTATATCCCTTCTTTCAAGTCTCTTTGGCGCATTTTAATTGCAGGAGGCGCAATGGCTATTTTTCTGTATTTGTTTAAAAACACAGGCTTTTTGTTTTGTGTTTTCTTCGGCTCCTTGATTTATGCTTTTTTTCTTTGGCTTACCCGCACAATTACAATTAAAGAATTATCCAGTATTTTTTGGGCTGAATAAAAATTTTATTTACTCTAGATTTCTTTTTTTGATATGGAAAATTATACCCAACAACCCTCTCTTTTCGTTATAGTGCTTAATTTTAACGGCAAGGATACTTTGAATAATTGCCTGGCTTCTTTATATCAATCCGACTATCCAAATATGGAGATAGTCGTAGTAGACAATAATTCTGAAGACGGCTCTTTTGAACAAGCCAAGAGCTTTTTTTCTCGCGCTCATTTTATAAAAAACCCGACTAATCTTGGTTTTGCCAAAGGCAATAATGTTGGAATCCGTTTTGCTCTTGAGAAATTTGCTGAATATGTTCTTATTTTAAACAATGACACTGTTATTGAAAAAACCACACTGTCTTTTCTCATACAAACAATGAAAAGAAATCCTGGCATCGGAATTGCCAGTCCTCTGATTTTTTCAATTAATGACAAAGTTTGGTTTGCTGGAGGAAAACTAAGCTGGCTGCGCATGAAGGCATTGCATTTACAGAACATGCTTTCGGCTTCGCCGTATGCAACAGAATATATAAGCGGCTGTTCCATGCTGGTCAGAAAAGATGTTTTTAAAAAAATAGGCCTATTTGATGAAAGGTTTTTTCTTTATTATGAAGATGCGGATTTCTCTCTGCGCGCTAAAAAAGCCGGATTCGACCTTTGCATTGTGCCAGAAGCCAAGCTTCAGCACCTGGAACAAAGCACTATGGTTAACCATAAAAAGTTTTACTGGCTTGTTTTTTCCGGTCTTCTGTTTTTCTACCTGCATTCCGGCTTTCTGAAAAAAATGTGGTTTTTTTTCTATTTACAGCTGCGAAAAACAAAAAACCGCTTTGATCTTTTTTTCAAAAAAAATGACGCTGCTTTTTTAGTCCGAAAAGCTTATGTTGATTTTAAAAAAATCAATTCTGATTTATGAAAACATCTTTATCTTTTATTGTTGTCAATTATCAAAGTCGTGATTTTTTAGAACGCTGTCTTGCTTCCATATATAAACAATCTTTTGCTTGCTCCTATGAAATCATAATCGTCAACAACGACAACTATCCTTTGGATGGTTTTTTAGACAAGCCTTTTATAAAAATCATCAATAATAACAAAAATGTTGGCTTCGGCCGAGCTTGTAATTTAGGCGCCAGATCAAGCCAAAATGAATTTCTTTTCTTTCTGAATCCAGATGCGGAAATACTTTCTGCCAAAATAGACACTATGTTGAATTTTTTGAAAAAAAATGAAAAAGCGGGGCTTCTTGCACCAAAAATGCTTTCGGCTCACGATACGATTGAGCCCTGGAGTGCCGGCCGTGAAATAACGCCTTTGAGCATTATTTTAAATAATGTTTTCAAAAAAAATGGACAGCTTTCCATGGATCCTAACACGTTGTTTGAATTCGACTGGGTGAGCGGCGGATGTTTTATTATTTCAAAAAAATTTTTTCTGACTTGTGGTGGTTTTGATGAAAAATTCTTTTTATATTTTGAAGATGTTGATTTATGCAAAAAAATTCGGTCTTTGGGCAAAAAAGTGTTCATTTTTCCACAATTCAACATTTTGCATCTTGGTGGAAAAAGTTTTTTAAACACGCAAGAACAAAAAGGCTATTATTACCAATCCCAGGATTATTATCTTAAAAAACATTTTGGAAATTTTTGGTCTTTTGTTATTAGATTTTTAAGAAAAATTTTTATTTAACTAAAACTGCATGTTTTACAAATTTTTTCTGATTTTTTGCTTTTTATTGCCTTTTCAATTCGCCCTCAATCCGTTTCTCGGAGTCGATTTGGCTATTGTCCGAATTATAATTCCTCTGTTTTTCATAATTGGGTTGTTTTTAATTTCTAAAAAAAACTCCTTTTCTTTTCTAAAAAACAAAATGGCTTATTGCCTTTTGGCCTTTCTTTTTTTGGCTGTTGCTTCCCTCGCCTTTTCTGATAATCTATCCTGGTCTGTCAGAAAATTGTCTTTTTTTCTGTCTATTTTCCCTATATATTTCGTAGCGGCTTATTTTTTTAAAAAACAGGAAAGGTGGCGCAAAATACTTGTTATGCTGGTAGCTGGCGCAGCTTTATTGGCTTTTCTAGCTATAATTCAGTTTATTTTGCAGTTTATTTTCGGCATTGATTCTGTCTACGATTTCTTGGCTAAAAATATTGCTCCTTTTTTTCTGGGCAACTCTTTTTCTCAAGCTGTGTTAACCTATCCTAGCTGGCTGGTCAATAGCGAAGGAACAACTTACATGCGCGCCGTGGCTAATTTTCCTGATCCGCACATGCTTTCTTATTACTTCGGATTATTGATCCCTTGGTCTTTGGCGCTTTGGTCAACATCTCAAAACCATAAAAAAGTTTTTTTAATTTTTTCTTTTTTGCTGATTATCGCCGACATCATGACTTTTACTCGCGGCAGTTATGTGGCCATTATAGCTTCTTCTTTAATAATTCTGCCCATTGTTTCCAAAGAAACCGCTAAAAAACTTCTTTTTGGCATAATTATATTTATTTTTCTTTTGATAACAATGCCGCATGGACCGGTAACGGGCAGATTCGTTTCTAGTTTTGATCCGCAGGAAGGTTCCAATCAAGGAAGGCTTCTTAACTGGAAACAAGCGGCTGAAATTATCACTTCTCATCCATTAGGTGTTGGAATTGGCATGTATTCTTTGACTATAAAGCCTGAGGCGAGTTATCGTGAACCGATTTACGCGCATAATTTATATTTAGACATCGCTGCCGAACTGGGAATCCCTGCTTTATTGATTTTTGTTTATTTTTTATTTTTAGCTTTTAGAAACTTTCGGCAAATTGCCAAAAAAAATTCTTTTTTTGTTGCCGGCATTGTCAGTTTGTCAATTTTTAGCGTTCATTCTCTGGTGGAAAATCCTTTATATTCAGTGCATATTTTGCCGCTTTTTCTTGTAATATCGGCCTTGAGCGCTGCTACAATTTATTATGAAAAAAATACTCTCTCTAAATAATTTGTTTTTGCTGACAATTTTTTGTTTGCCGCTTTATTTGATTCGGCTTAAATTTCTCGGCCTTCCAACAAACATCTTGGAATTATTGGCTGTTTTAACTATTGTTATTTGGGGGATAAAAAATAGAAAAAATATATGGAAAGAGTTTTTCCTTTTGCCAAAATTTTTATTGATTAGCGTTGGAGTTATTTTGCTTGGACTGTTGTTGTCTTTGTTTTTCAATAATCCAGGAGCAACTGGTCTTGGTATTCTTAAAGGATGGTTTGTGGTTCCTTTGATTTTTTCTTTTGCTCTTTATGCCAGTCTTGGAAAAGAAAATTTTTTGGAAAAAATCTATGCCAGCCTATTTTTCTCTTCTTTGTTAGTCAGTTTTATAGCTCTTGTTTATAAAATTATGGGAATAGTAACTTATGACAATCGGCTGAAAGCTTTCTTTGATTCCCCTAATTATTTGGCTATGTTTTTGGCTCCAGGAGTTTTTTTTGGAACTTATTTTTTAATAAAATATGCATTGCAAAAAAGAAGATACTGTTTTTTGTTTTGCCTTCTTTCTTTGTCTTGTTTATTAATCGCTCTGTACTTTACTTATTCCTATGGCGCCTGGGTTTCCGTTGTCGGATCTTTGCTGATCACAACAATAGCTATTGTTTCAAATAAAAAAATCTCTGCGTTAGCAATTATTTTTGCTATTGTTTTCTCCTTTCTTATTTTTCAGACAAATACTGAAAAATTTTCCGGAATTTTTTCTGAACGATCTTCTTTGGCTTCGCGCCTGACTATTTGGAAATCGTCTATGCTGATGGTTAAAAAAAATCCTTGGCTGGGAATTGGTCCCGGAAACTTCCAAAACAAATATTTGGAGTTTCAAAAATATTTCCCTCCTTATTTAGAATGGGCAGTACCAACGCCGCACAATATTTTTCTGGCTTTCTGGCTGCAAACAGGACTGCTTGGTCTTATTGGTTTTTTACTTTTATTATGTTTTGTATTTAAAAATATTTGGAATGTTTTAAAAAATAAAAAAACAGCGCTTTTCGTTGCGCCTGTTTTTATGTTTTTCATCTATTTTGTCCTGCACGGACTTATCGATACGCCTTTTTGGAAAAACGACCTTGCTTTTCTTTTTTGGATAAGTGTCAGTCTTTTTTGTTTTTTATTTTGCAAAGAAATAAAATCTTTGCTTTTGCTAAGGCAAGGGAAGTGCTTTTCCATTAGGACAAAAGCTTAAACCATAATCTTCGGTCGTGGCCCCTTCAATATCGTCTGCCAGAACTAAAGATATCTCCAATAAACAAGCTTGTTCTTTTGTTATATTAAGTCTTTCCATTAGCGTTTTTTCGGCTGCTTGTCTATTTGCTTCTAATACATCACTGCCTCTGTTGTATAAATAAATTAAAAACGTTCTTTTGTTGTTATAATCATAAGCTAAAATATCAAAAGCTTCGTTTTTCTCAATTACAACATCTTTTTCGTCTATTATCTCTGAGCGTGGATCTTGATAGTAGTTATTTACAATAATATCGTCTTTAGATTCTTTTGATGGCAATGACATCGTGGACTCTTTTGGAATAGATTCGCTCGGTTTATTTTTTATAAATAAAATAGCAACCAGGATCATTAAAATTATGCCTATTAAAATAACTGTTATAACAATTTTATTTTTCATATATTTTTTAAATAAAAA
>DAIUDF010000007.1:0-34484 GCA_036845785.1 Candidatus Moraniibacteriota bacterium
GCCCTCGTTTTTTCCCACTTAAGCACCAGCTAAATTTGTGTTATTAATTTGAATAATCACGCAAATTTAGCTGGTGCTTTAGTGGGAAAAAACGAGGGCACTATTAGCAAAGTAAGTGCTAGTGGTTCGATAAGCTCTGACCTCCAAAATTCCGGCGGTTTAGTGGGAGAAAACCATGGCACTATCAGTGATTCAGATGCCAGTGTTTCAATATCAGGTTCCCAAACAATAGGTGGCTTAGTGGGAACAAATATTGGCACTATTAGCAACTCATCTGCTAGCGGCGAGGTATTGGCAACTCTTCAATGGGCTGGCGGTTTAGTGGGATCAAACGTTGGAACTATTAGCAATTCACATGCTACCGGTAAAGTAACCGGCTGGGTGACAGCTGGCGGTCTGGTGGGACAAAATATTAATAATGGCACTATCAGTAATTCAGAGGCTAGCGGTAGCGTAATTACCCAGAAAAATGGCGGCGGTTTAGTGGGAGAAAATACTAATAATTGCACTATCAACAGTTCTAAGGCTAGCGGCAGTGTATCAGCCAATCAATTCAGTGGAGGTTTAGTAGGAAAGAATGCTGGAGGTATTAATGACTCAAGCTCTAAAGGTAAAGTGGAGGGGTTGACAAATATAGGTGGTTTTGTAGGAGAAGATGTCTCTGGTGCTACTATGAGCAATTGTTTATGGAGTCTTTCAGGCTCAGGTCTGTCTAATGGATGCGGTTTGGGTATTTGTTCTGGGGTTACTTCGCAGCCTTAATCAGTTTACTTGCGGTATCGTGTTAATAAAAAATATTTTTTAAAAATATCTTATACGGATAATAAGGTTAAAATTTTTTTGAAGCCCATAAAAAGCCCTGCTATTGCGGGGTTTTTCTTGATAAAACAAAAAATGCGTGTATAATTGAAACATGAAGGAAGACATAAAAAAACTTTTAAAAAAAGCGATTTTAAAGGCAAAAAGGGACAATAAATGGCCGAATTTTGACTTATCTGAAATTGCCGTGGACTATGCCAAGAATGAACAGTTCGGTGAATATGCAACCAATATCGCCATGGTGTTGGTAGGAAAAATCGGGAAAAATCCGATGGAAATTGCTGATGCAATCAAATTACAAATTACAAATTACAAATTACAAAATTTTGAAAAAATAGAAGTGGCTGCTCCTGGTTACATTAATTTCTATTTGTCGGAAAAATATTTGCAGGATGTTGTAAAAGAAATAAATAAAACAAAAGAAAAATTCGGAAATTCTAAAATCGGGAAAAAAATAAAAATCAACAATGAATTTATTTCTGCCAATCCGACCGGTCCTTTGCATCTTGGCAACGGGCGGGGCGGATTTTATGGCGATTCAATTTCAAAAGTTCTCAAAAAAGCGGGCTTTGAGGTTGTCAATGAATATTACGTCAATGATGCCGGTGGACAAGTTGAGAAGTTGGGCCATAGCGTGCTAAAAGATAAAGAAGCAGTTTATGCCGGAGAATATATTGATGAATTAAATAAAAAATACGGAAAAATCTCGGACATAAGAGAAGCAGGAGAAAAAGCGGCGGAAGATATTCTGGAAAATTTGATCAAGAAAACCGTGGCGGAAAAAATGAAGATATCTTTTGACGTATGGACAAAAGAAAAAGAAATCCAGGAAAAAAAATATGTCGAGCGGGCGATTGAAATTTTGAAAAATAAAAATCTGACTTATGAATCAGAAGGCGCGGTTTGGCTCAAAACAGCCGAATTTGGCGATGACAAAGACCGGGTTTTGATCAAAAGTGACGGGCAAAATGCCTATCTGGCCGGAGATGCTGGCTATATGCTGAATAAAATCGAGAGAGGTTTTGCAAGGATGATTATCGGACTTGGTGCCGATCATCATGGCTATATCACTCGCCTAAACGCGATGGCCAGAGCTTTGGGATTTTCCGGTGATTTTCGTTTCATAATTTCCCAATTAGTCAGATTGGTAAAAGACGGGCAGGAAATGAAAATGAGCAAGCGGGCCGGCAATCTCGTTTTGATTGATGATCTGATTGAAAAAGTCGGAACAGACTCAGCCAGATTTTTTTTCCTGATGTATTCTCCGGATACGCACATGAATTTTGATTTGCAATTGGCGCAGGAGAAATCTTCAAAAAATCCGGTTTTCTATGTGCAATACGCACATGCAAGAATCTGTTCGATTCTTGCAAAATCCGAAATTCTAAATCCGAAATCCGAAACAAATTTGAAATTAGAAATTCTAAATTCGAAACTGGAGCTTTTAACGCATGAAAAGGAATTGAATTTGATTCGGGAACTGAATAAGTTTCCGGAACTTGTTGAAGAAATTGCTGGAAGCTATGAAGCGCATAAATTGCCGCAATATGCCATCAAATTGGCCGATAAATTCCACTCTTTTTATGGTGCCTGCCGGGTTATTGATGAAAAAAATCCGGAGCTTTCAGAAGCTAGACTTTTGCTCATAAATGCTGTTAGAATAGTATTGGCAGAAACACTGAATCTTATTGGAGTGAGTGCGCCTAAATCTATGTAATTTAAGACAGAATAACACGGAATAAAACAAGAATAACACGGAATTTTTCTGTGTCGTTCCGTAAGTTTTCTGTGTGATTCTGTGAAATGTTATGAAAATAGGAATTGATGCCAGATCAATATTAAATCCGGAAAAAGGCGAGGCGATCGGTGTCGGACATTATACATATCAGCTGATCCGTCATTTGCTTAAAAATGACAAAGAAAATGAGTATGTGCTCTTTTTTGACTTTCGCGTGCGCGAAAAAGACATCAAAAAATTCACTCAGCCGAATGTGAAAATAAAATTCTATCCTTTTTCCGATTATAAAAAATATCTGCCGGGAGCTTATAGCGAAATTTTGGGTACGGCTACATTGCAAAAAGAAAATCTGGATGTGCTGCATACTATGTCAGCCTGCGACAGGATTCCGGCAACTTATCGGGGCAAAACAGTGGTGACATTTCATGATATGGCGATGTTCAGCATTCCGCAGTGTCTGCCGGCCATCAAAAGAACTCGCAATAAAGCAATTGCAAAACTTATGGCCAAAAAAGCCGACAAGATTATTGCCGTATCTGAATCAATAAAAAACGATGTTAAAAAATTTCTCAATGTTGGAGATGAAAAAATTTCAGTCATTTACAGCGGTTTGGATAAAAGATTTTTTGAGCAGCCGCAAATTGATTCCGGCAAAGTTCTGGGAAAACATGACATCAGCAAAAAGTACATTCTCTTTTTGGGAACAATCGAACCTTCAAAAAATATCGCGCGGCTGCTCAAAGCCTTTGCTTTGTTCAAACAAAAGCAGAAACAGAAAAATTCCGGCAGATTTGATTACCAATTGGTTTTGGCTGGCAAACGCGGCTGGATGGCGCAAAAATATCAGCAAATAATAAAAGATTTGGGACTAGTAAAAGACGTTGTGTTTACGGGATATATTATCGGCGACGAATTGGTGCCACTTTTCCGCAAGGCTGAATTTTTTGTCATGCCTTCGCTCTACGAAGGTTTTGGCATGACAGTTTTGGAAGCGTTTGCGACAGAAACACCGGCGATAATTTCCCGCGTGGCATCACTTCCGGAACTGGCAGGGGAAGCCGCCCATTTTATTGATCCAAAAAATATTGAAGAAATTGCCGAAGCACTGATGCTTTTTGCCGGCGATTCGAATTTGTGCGGACAATATAAGAGCAAGGGCTTGGCGCAAGCGCAAAAGTTCGATTGGGACAAGGCGGCCAAAGAAACTTTAGAAATATATAAAAGCCTGCAAGCGTAAGAATTGTTAAAAGGCATAATTTTTTAGTTTGAACAATATGTCTCGAGAAGAAAAAAGACATTTAATTGAAGTTCATGTAGCAGGAATTTGCTTTCGGGAAACCGAAAAAGATATTGAAGTTTTAATTGCCAAAAGAACGGATAGTCGCGAACTATATCCAGGCAAATGGGAATGCGGCGGCGGACAAGTTTATGCCGGAGAAAATTTCGAGGAAGCAATCAAAAGGCAGATGGAAGATGAATTGGGAGTTTCGATTTCCAAATCTTTTGTTTTTGGAATATATGAAATAGATACGCCGGATCTGCCGCAGAAAAAAATACCCGGACTTAAGTTTATCTGTTTTTTTAACGGCTATTTAAATGGAGATGAGCCGAAAATAAATCCGAAAGAATTTTCCGAATGGAGATGGCAGCCGATTGATGATTTAGGGAAGATTGATTTTATTAACGGAGTTTCTGAGGACATAAAAAGAGGTTGGGAATTTTTCAGCAAATGCAAGCATGCTTTTAAATAGAACGGCCATTTGATTTTTTATTTTTTTTGTTTTATATTAAACCTAAAGCTAAGGGGAAGATCCATCTCCAGTAACAAAAGTTAATTACGTAATTAATTACGTAATTAATTACGTAACAAGCCGCGAGAAGAAAATCTTTTGACTAGTAGACCTCGCCGGGCAGGCCCGTAACAGCCGTTTAGAGGGTATTTGGTATATGGTATATAGTATCTAGTATGAATTCAAAAATACTAAATACAAAATACTAAATACTAAATACTAAATTAAGGTGGTACCACGCGGAAGCGTCCTTATGTATATTTAGGGCGTTTTTAATTTATTTAAATTTATTTAATATGGCATTTAACAAAGTAAACCCGAAACAAAAGTTCCCAGAAATGGAAAAAGAAATCATCAAATTCTGGGAAGAAAATAGGATTTTTGAAAAATCAGTCGAGAAAAATCCGGACAACAAATCCTTTGTTTTTTATGAAGGTCCGCCGACCGCCAATGGAACTCCGGGACTGCATCATGTTTTGGCGCGGGCTTTTAAGGATGTAATTCCGCGTTACAAAACTATGAAAGGTTTCAGAGTGGAAAGAAAAGCCGGTTGGGACACGCATGGTTTGCCGGTTGAGCTGCAAGTGGAAAAAGCTTTGGGGCTCAAGAACAAACAGGACATTGAAAATATTGTTCCCGGCAATCCGCGGGAAAGCATTATTGAATTTAACAAAAAATGCAAAGAGTCGGTTTGGGTCTATCGGGATCTTTGGGAAAAACTGACAAAAAGAATGGCCTATTGGGTGGACATGAAAAATCCGTACGTGACTTATGAAAACAAATATATCGAATCAGTCTGGTGGGTGATCAAACAAATTGCGGAGCTAAAAAATTCTAAAGGAGAGTCGTTTGTTTATAAAGGTCACAAAGTGGTGCCATATTGCTATCGTTGCGGCACGGCGCTTTCATCGCATGAAGTTGCGCAAGGCTATCAAACAGTCAAAGAAAATTCCATCACTATAAAATTCAAGCTCAAAGACGAACCAAACACATATATTTTGGCTTGGACGACAACACCGTGGACATTGCCTGGGAACGTTGCTTTGGCAGTGGGGAAAAATATTGATTATGTTTATGCAAAAGTTGGAGATGAAACTTTGATATTAGCCAAAGATAGAATCGATGCCATATTAAAAGATAGTTATGAAATTATAAAAGAAGTGAAAGGACAAGACATTCTTAATTTTGAATATGAATCACTCTACGAAACCAATAAAATAAATAAAAAAGCACACTATGTAGTGGCTGGTGATTTTGTTTCAACGGCAGACGGAACCGGTGTTGTCCATATTGCGCCGGCGTTTGGTATTGATGATGCGGAAGTTGGTAAAGAAAACGATTTGCCGACCCTGGTAACAGTCAACGAAAAAGGTGAAATGGAGGCCGATGTTCCCGGTAAAGGAATTCTAGTTAAGAAAAAAAATGAGAAAAATAAATATGCCGTTGATGAACTTATCATTGAGGATTTAAAAAAACGCGGATTATTTTTCAAAGAGGAAGAATACGAACACGAATATCCTTTCTGTTGGCGCTGTGGAACCCCGCTTATCTATTATGCAAAACCGTCCTGGTTTATTCGCATGAGCGAGCTGGCGGAGGACATGGCGAAAAACAACAGTGAAAACATAAATTGGATTCCGGAACATATTAAGGAAGGCCGATTTGGCGAATGGCTCCGCGGAGTCAAAGATTGGGCAATTTCCCGCGAACGTTATTGGGGCACACCGCTGCCGATCTGGAAATGTGACAAATGTGAAAAAATAAAAGTCGTTGGTTCAGTAGATGAAATCAGAGAGCAACTTGGCAATTCCAACAAGTTATTCATGGTTCGACATGGTCATGCAAGAAATAATGTTGAAAGAATTCTCATGAGTCATCCTCAAAAAGGCGAATGTCAGCTGACAGAAAAAGGAAAAGAACAGGCAAAAGAAGCGGCTCAAAGGTTGCAAGATCAAAAAATTGATATTATTTTAGCATCCCCATTGGAAAGAACTACCCAGACGGCCGAAATAATTTCGAAAGCAATTGGTGTGGAAATTATTTTTGACGAAAGACTTAGAGAGATTGAAGTTGGAAATTTTGAAGGCAGAAGCTGGGATGAATATCTGAAACTATATCCGCATTCTTTAAATCCTAATCGAACAGATGAGAACGGAATAGAAGGAATTGAAGATGTTCAAGACAGGCTTAATTCTTTCCTTGATGAAATTAATGAAAAATATCAAGGCAAAAATATATTAATAGTTTCTCATGGCGGTTCACTGGATGTGCTCAGGGGAATGTTGTCTGGTATGAGCAAAGAAGAAATATTGATAAGCAGTCCAATGACTAAAAACGGAGAAATTATTCAAGCATATTCCAAATTTTTTGATTTGCACAAACCTTTCATTGATGACGTTAAATTCAAATGTGAATGCGGAGGAGAAATGAAAAGGGAAACGGAAGTTTTGGATGTTTGGTTTGACAGCGGTTCGATGCCGACAGCGCAATTTCATTATCCCAACGGCGCATCCAAGGAAGACAGGGAAAAAATTGAAAGCGGTAAATTCTATCCGGCCGACTTTATTTCTGAAGCAACTGATCAAACGCGCGGCTGGTTCTATACTTTGCATGCCATTTCCAATTTGCTCTATAAGGCCGAAAAAGTTCCGACTGGCTATGCGTTCAAAAATGTCATTTGCCTCGGACTGATTATGGATGCCAAAGGCAAAAAAATGAGCAAATCATTGGGAAACATTGTTGAACCGATGGCGGTTATGGATGAATATGGCGCAGATATGCTCAGATGGATGCTTTTTACAATCAATCAGCCCGGACTCACGAAAAAATTTGATGTGAAAGTTATGAAGGATATTATGAATCGGGTTTTCCGCATGCTGTGGAATTCGTATTCATTTTTTGTGCTCTATGCCAATATTGATAAATTCGAACCGGCTGTGAACCGTGAACTGAAAACCACGAACTTGCTAGATAAGTGGATTATTTCGGAATTCAATGTGCTGATTAAAAATGTGGATAATAGATTGAATAGTTATGACATTTATGCAGCCGGAGGCATGATTGAAAAATTCATCGACAATCTTTCCAACTGGTATATTCGAAGATCTAGAAAAAGATTTTGGAAAAGCGAAGATGATGGCGACAAGAAAGCGGCCTATGAAACTTTGCATTATGTTTTGGTTGAACTTTCAAAACTAATGGCGCCATTCACTCCGTTTGTGGCGGAAGAGATTTATAAAAATTTAACCGGAGAAGATTCGGTTCACTTAGCGGATTTTCCAGTGGCGGATGAAAAACTGGTTGATGAAAAATTAAATGAAGAAATGGAAAAAGCCAGATTGATTATCACGGAGGCTTTGCAACTGCGAGCTAAAGCGGGCATCAAAGTGAGACAACCTCTGTCTGATTTAAGATTTAAGAATTATGATTTAAGAAAAGAATTAATAGAAATTATTAAAGAGGAAGTTAATGTAAAAAATGCTTCCTTTGATAAGAATATTGCCGAAAATATTGAACTTAACGCGGAAATTACCGAGGATTTGAAGCTCGAAGGTCAAGCGCGGGAAATCAGTCGTTTCATTCAGGAAATGAGAAAGGAAGCGGGTTATGAAGTGGAAAATAGGATTGAAGTTTTCTATCAAGGCATGGAAAAAGTGCTGGATAAATTTGGCGAAACAATCCAAAAAGAAACATTGGCTAATAAACTGGAAAATGGAAAATTGGAAAATGCCGACTTGGAAAAAGAATTCAACATTGATGGCGAAAAAATTGTCTTGCAAATAAAAAGATAATCAATGGAATACAAATACACCGGCATAATTCTCAAAAAGCGCAATGTGGGGGAGACGGATCGGATTTGCACGATCTACACTCTTGAAGGCGGAAAAATCAGGTCGTTGGCCAAAGGCATAAGAAAACCGCACGCCAAACTGGCAGCCACACTGGAAAATATAATTCTGGCTGACATCACGATTGTCCGCACTCGGGGCCTTGGAAAAATTACCGGTTCGATTATTGAAAACAATTTTACTTCTATCAAAAACGACTGCCAGGCCACGCTGGAAGTTTTTGCGGCATTGAATTTGTTCGACCGGTTGGTGGATTTTGAAAGTCCGGATCTAAAAGTTTTTGAACTGCTCAAAAATTATTTGGAAGCGACGGACGATTCGGTCGCTAAAAATATGCCGGAAAAATATGTTTTGCTGCGTTTGGGTTTTATGGTGAAACTTTTGCATGAACTGGGTTATACGATTGAAGCTAAAAATTGTGTTGTGTGTGGCAACTCTCTTTCTGAAAATGATTTGGTCTTCAGCGCCAAACATGGCGGTTTGCTTTGTGCTGATTGTGCGGGAAAAAATTATGATGCCAAAATTTCCGTGCAAGCCAACGCGGTCAAAATGATCCGCTTGTTTTTGCACAACAAAATGAACACTTTAGCCAAAATACAAGCGTCCAAACAAGACTGTGACAGCGTTTCTGTCATAATAGAGGAGTTTTTAAGATGGAACAGCTAATGAAATTTAAATTAAGAATTATTCCAGGACATAAAATAGCCAATAGTTGACATTTATGGTATAATTAAACCAAGTTTCAACAAATAACACAAAAACAAAACAAATATGTCTCTAAAAGACCTAAATGATGAATTATATAACCCAAATCTAGAAACTTCAAAGCAGACGCATGAAAAAAGCGAATATGATCCAGAGATTGCAATCAGGCAATCTGCGTCCAGCCCATTTGATGAACAGCAGATTTGGAATAAACCGCAAAAAGGATTAAATTCTAAGCAAAAAAAACTGGCAATTATTGGCGGCAGCGCTTTAGGAATAATCATTTTAGCAGTGGCTGGATTTTTTATTTTTCGCTGGTGGCAAAAAAACGCTTTTCATCAGGATCGAGTTGAAATTTCTATAGAAGGGCCGAACGAAGCTGACAGCACAAGGATTAATAAATATATTGTCCATTATAAAAACAACAATCGCGTTACCTTAAAAGATGCGGCGATTAAATTTGATTATTCTGGCAATTTCATACCTGCGCATGATAATGAAAACTTCAAAGAGTTAAACAATCTTTCTGGCAAAATTTTTATTGGTGATGTAAAACCAAAGCAGGAGGGGACAGTTGAATTGAGAGGAGCTTTTTATGCTCCCAAAGATTTTCCGGTCTATCTTTATGCTTCCATTATTTTCGTTCCTTCCAATGGCAATCAGGAACTTTCCATGAAAAACCAGATTAGCGTCAGAATAACAGCGGCTCCTATTGATTTAAATATTTCAGTGCCGGAGCAGGCAGTAGAAGGTTATGAAATGTCATATGTTATTGATTATAATAATGTAAATTATGATAGTGTCGGTGACTTATTGATCAAAGCGGAGTTCCCGGAAGGCTTCAGATTCAACCTTGCCCAGCCAATGCCTTCAGAAGAAGAAACGACTTGGAATATAGGAAGTTTAAGCAAGGGGCAAAATGGGAAAATAACAATCATGGGGCAGCTCTATGGAAACAACAATGAAGAAAAAATGGTAGTTTTCTATCTTGGACGGGCTGATGATGAAGGGAAATTCGTAGCTTTTAATCGGCAAGAAGGGAAAACAAAAATTATTTTACCCAGTTTGTCTATTGATCAGTCGGTAGAAACAATGAAAGGTCCAGTCAATAAAATTATTAAAGCTGGTGATGTTTTGAAGTATAAAATCAATTACAAAAATAACGAAGATATTGCCATCAGGGATTCTGTGATTACAGCTGAAATAAGAGGCAAGGTTTTAGATTTTTCCAAAATTGAAATAGAAAAAGGTTTTTTTGATGAAAAAAATAAAACAATAACCTGGAAATCTTCCGATTTGCCTGAACTTAAAAGCATTAACCCTGGAGGAGGGGGAACCTTAAGTTTTTCTGTCCCAGTTAAATCGTGGATTCCGGTAGAAGGCAAAATGGACAATAATTATATAGTATCTTCAACGCTAAAAATTGATAGTGCTGATATTCCATTATCAAATAATGGAGAAAGGATATTTGGCAGCAATAAGCTGGAATTAGCTTTGGCATCGAAAGTTCTCTTAAGCACTAAAGCCTATTTTGAAGATTCTAATATTAAAAATTATGGGCCAATGCCGATGAAAATAGGATCAGAAACAACTTTTGCCGTTCATTGGAGGATAGATAGTATTTCCAGCAAAATAACCAATACCAAGGTTGTTGCTTCGTTGCCAACAGGGGTGAAATGGACAGGCAACACCTATCCAATAAATGAAAAGATAACCTATAACGACAGGACGAACCAATTGATTTGGAGTGTGGGTGATGTGGAAGCAGGAACGGGAGTTTTTGTCGAAAATGAAGGAGTTTTGATTCCAGCCAAAGAAGTTGTTTTTCAGGTTGCAGTTACTCCCCAAACAAATCAAGCCGGAGAGGCCATTGATCTTGTCAATGAATCAGTTTTAACTGCCAGAGAAAGTTTTGTTGCCCAGGACCTTGTTGTTAAAGGAGAAAAAAAGGATACTCTGCTACCCGAAGATCCGGCTGTTGGTTATGTTAATGGAAAAGTTCCTATGCCGACAGGAAATACGCAGTGATATTTCATTTGCAATATATATAGGTTTTGCTAAAATATAAGGATGTTTAAGCTGATTTCTGAAAAAAATGGCAGCAGAGCAGGCAGAATGCGAACCAAAAACGGAGTTGTCAAAACCCCGTTTTTTATGCCGGATGCTACACGAGGCTTTGTCAAATCTCTGTCAAAAAATGACTTGGAAAAAATCAGAACAGGTCCAATGGTCGTGAATACCTATCATCTTTTTCTTCAGCCAGGGCTGGAGACCATAAAAAAAGCCGGCGGTATCCATGATTTTATGCATTGGAATAATCCGCTTTTGTCAGATAGCGGCGGTTATCAGGTTTTTTCTTTAATTCACAAAAATCCCAAAATGGGTAAAATTACTGATAATAAGGTAATTTTTAAATCGCCAGTAGACGGCAAACGATATGAGCTGACTCCGCGAAAATCGATTCAAATCCAGTTTGATTTAGGCGTGGATATGATAGTTTGCCTGGATGATCCGCCGCCGAATGATTACAGCAAGGAAAAAATAGAAAAAGCAGTCGAACGAACTATCGCTTGGGCAAAAATTTGCAAAAAAGAATATATAAAGCAAATTCAAAAAAGGAAATTGACAGAAAAAAATCGGCCCTTGATTTTTGGCGTAGTGCAGGGAGGAAATTATCCTGATCTCAGGGAATATTGCACGAAGGAGCTGGTGAAAATAGGTTTTGACGGCTATGGATTTGGCGCACGCCATGTTGACAGCCAGGGTAATTTTTTGGAAGAAGTTTTGCGTTTGACGGCAGAAAATATACCCAAAAATTCCTTACGATTTGCGTTGGGAATAGGTACACCTGAAGATATTGTGCGCTGCGTTGGAATGGGTTGGGATATGTTCGATTGCGTTATTCCGACTCGGGAAGGAAGACATGGGAGGCTTTTTGTCTGGGACAAAAAGCCGAATGACAAATTTCTAATTTCTAATTTCCAATCAATTTGCAATAGTAAAATATCTAATTTTAAAAAGATACGGAATAAACTTTTTTATAAAACGATAAATATTAATAATAAAAAATACGAAAAAGATTTTACACCTATTGATTCAGATTGCAGTTGTGAACTTTGCCAAAACCATACCAAGGCCTATTTGAGGCACTTGTTTGCTATAAAAGATCCTTTAGCCATGCGTTTGGCAGCTATGCATAATCTTAATTTTTATTTTAAGCTTATGGAAATTTTGCAAAATGATTTTCTGAAAAATAATCCGAAAAAATAATGAAATAATGTAATAACATTTAATGTAATAATATAAGTAATAATAATTTTAATGATATTTTATTTCTGCTGCAGATATCCAGCGGAAATAAAAGATAATTTTATGAAAAAGTCTTCAAAAAAAAGCAAAAAAGACAAAATTCAAGCCAAAGACTTTGTGCGTATCAACAGGTTTCTCAAATCAATTTCTGATAAAAACAGACTAAGAATAATTTTAGGACTAAAGGGAACAGTCATGAATGTTACCGAGTTGCATACCAGTCTTGGATTGCCGCAAAATCTGACATCCCATCATATTTCCAAGCTAAAAGAACTGAACCTTTTGACTGAAAAAAGCGAAGGAACATTCAGGCGCTATACTGTAAATTTAAAAAAGATGAAAGAATATGAGAATATGCTTAAAAAAACCCTGTTTTGTTAGCAAAAATCAGACTTTCTAGCCAGAAAAACCGCAGAATATCCAGCGGTTTTTTTGTTATCCACAGTATCAAATAATTATTCATAAAAAATTCTTGATTTCCTTGGTTACTTTTATGAAATGTGCTATAATTTTACCAGAATTAACTACAAAATGGGATATTGTGTCCAGAACACACATAAAATAAAAAATAAAATAAAAAAGATTCTTTTGGGCAAAGCCTATTAGAATTTATGCTTCCGGATGAAAGAACCCTGCATAAAAGTTGACCAGCTGAGAGTCATATATAACAAAGGAAAATCCAACGAAGTTCGTTCTTTGGATGGTGTTGACGTGGAAATTTATCCTCAGGAATATATTATTATTTTCGGGCCTTCCGGCTGCGGAAAATCAACCTTGCTCTATGGAATTTCCGGGCTTCAACCGCCTACTTATGGCGATGTTATTGTTAATGGAAAAAACCTGAATCAGATGAAAAAGAAAGAAATGGTTGAATTCCATCAAAGCAGTATTGGCATGGTTTTTCAGGCCTTCTATCTGATTGATACGCTGACAGTTTTGGATAATGTTTGCTTGCCGAAAGTTTTCCGCGGAGAAAAATTGAAAGAAAGAAGGGAAAAGGCCATGGAACTTTTGAGGCGTTTTGGCATTGCAGAACAGGCTGACAAGTTTCCGTCGCAACTTTCCGGCGGACAAAAACAAAGGGTGTCAGTGGCGCGTTCTCTTGTGAATAATCCTGACATTATTCTGGCTGATGAACCAGTAGGAAACCTGGATAGTGAATCAGCCCAAAACGTGCTGAATATTTTCAAAGAAATCAATGAAATTGACAAAAAAACCGTTATCATGGTTACTCATAACCCCGAACATCTGGTTTATGCCGATCGGATTATTTATATGAAAGATGGAAAAAAAACACGTGAAGAAGTCAATCTGGACAAGCGCCCGAAAGAAGCAATCAAAAAGGAAGTGGAACTTAAGCCGGAAGAAATTTCCAACGAGCTCAAACTTCTTATGCGCACATTTAAAAATCTTACACTGCAACAAATCGGGGTTTTGCTTATTCCTTTCAAAGCCAAACAAATTATTTCACATATCCTTTCAGAGCTCAAAGAAGAGCAAGTCGAAGCAGCTGAAAATTTCCTCAAAGAGTTATTATTTAAGAACATAGATGATAAAGTATTTATAGAAAAATTGGATCTGGATATGGAAAAAGGCGGAGCTGGCTGGAATAAGACCCGTGCCCTTTCTTTTTCCAAGCGCGTAGAAGAAATACTTTTGCAAGCTGACGCACTGGCTATGGGTGTTGAAAAAAATCTGATTCCTTTCTGTGAATATCTTGTTAGAATATATAATCTTAAATTAAAAGATGATCTGGCTTTGCGTTTCAGGTCTTTTATAAAACTGCGGGTGGAAAATAAGATCGACAAATTCGGCCTGGAACAAAGATTGGATGCCCCAGTGTCTTTGGGTGGCACAGGATTGTATAAAGGCAGTGCGGAAAAAGTAGTCAATGAAGTAGAATTATTAATGCTTTTGAAATACTCAAAATAATAAAAAGTATGCAATTTGTTGATTTATTCAAACTATCAACCAGAATGTTTAAAGCCAGGACGTCTCGGACGCTGCTGACTATTTTAGGTATGAGCATCGGTATTGCTGCTATTCTTTTTCTGGTTTCTCTAGGATATGGACTTCAAAAAACTTTGCTTGAAAGAATTACAACTTCAGACTCTCTTTTGACTCTTGATGTTTCCGAGGCTAAATCTGCTGCTGTGACCTTGGATGGCGAGATGATCAAAAAAATTGAAGGTTTGTCTGGTGTTGAACAAGTCAGCCCGGCTTTTCAAGTTACGACTCAGGGACATCTGGACAATTTTTCTGCCGATCTGGTTGTAATCGGATCCAAGCCATCATTTTTAAAATTGGGCGGATATAATCCGGCTGAAGGAAGCCTTATAACAGACGATGAGCCGAATGGAATTGTAGTCAGCAGTTCCGTGGCGCAGGTTTTTGATAAAGAACCCAAGGACATTATCGGCAAGGAAATGGACTTTACTTTTTTTGTTCCGAAAGATCAGGAAAAACAAGGGGAAAATGAGGGCACTGTTAAATCGGAAGATTCATATAATGTCGTTAAAAGCGATAAAAAATATAAAATAATCGGCGTAATTGAAGGCCAGGATAATATAATTTATATAAATTTTTCTGCACTTAACAATCTTGGCATTAAAAAATACGACCAATTGAAAGTTAAAACTCATTCCAATGAAGAAATGGCTGTTATCAGAGACACTATTCTTTCTTATGGTTTGCTCGTTTCCTCTCTTTCTGAAACCGTAGATGATGCCAATAAAATTTTTAGTGTCCTTCAGGTCATTCTTTTACTTTTCGGTGTCATTGCCCTTATTGTTTCAGCTATCGGTATGTTTAACACTATGACCATCACCCTGCTTGAAAGAACAGAGGAAATTGGAATCATGAAATCAATTGGTGCGTCTGACGGAGCAATATCTGCCATGTTTTTTATGGAATCAGCTATAATGGGATTTTTGGGCGGTTGCGCAGGAGTTATCATTGGATGGTTTGGCGGATTTGTTTTTAATTCCCTGGTTAACTTTGCTGCTTCAAAATTCGGCGGAGAAAGCATAAGCTTGTTTTTCAGCCCAACTTGGTTCATTTTAGCAATTTTGATTTTTTCGGCCGTTGTCGGTTTTTTCACAGGTTTTGTGCCGGCGCGCCGAGCCAGTCGAATTGATCCTTTGGACGCGCTGAGATACAAATAAAATGACAAATGACCAATTTCCAATGACAAATAAATGTCAAAGCTCAAATATCAAAAAATTGTCATTTGGATTTAGGATTTGATTTGTCATTCGTCATTAGGATTTTGTCATTAAAGAGCTCGTTTGCTCTTTTTTGTTTTTCAAGGGTATAATAAAAAAGTCTAAATGTCTGCTCGAATTCGTAATTCGCAGATTAGAATTTATTTGTAAATTAGCATCATGCCTTTATGAAATTATTATACGGAAAACCTGTAGCTGAAGAAATTTTAGGTCGCCTCAAAAGTGAGATTGCTTTGCATTACCAAAAACCGGGTCTAGCGGTAATTTTAGTAGGAAATAACGAGGCGTCAAAAATATATGTTGCGCTCAAAGAAAAAGCTGCTACTGAAATTGGCATAAATTTTTTCCGTCATGATCTGTCGGAAAATACTCAAGAAGATGAAGTTATTAATTTAATAAAAAAACTGAATGCTGATAAGAAAATAAACGGTATTATTGTGCAACTTCCATTACCGGCAGGTTTTGACACAGGAAAAATTCTTGCTGCCGTTGATCCCAAAAAAGATGCTGACGGATTTTGCGCCGAAGAAAAATTTTTGCAGCCGGTTTTTCCACATGCCATTATGCTTCTTATTGAAAGCAGTGGCGAGAAACTGGAAAATAAAAAAGCTGTGGTGATTGCCAATTCTGATGAATTTGGAAAGACAATGACAGCGACTTTGAGTCAAAAAGGCGTTTCGGCCGAGTATGTTATCTCGGGCAAAATCCAGTCGAATCTTGGGAAAATCGGGGAGGCAGACATTGTAGTGAGCGCTGTGGGCTCGCCAGGGCTGCTCAAGGGTCAAATGTGCAAAGAAGGCGCTATTATTATTGACGGAGGCATAGAAAAAGTCGGGGGCAAGGTTTTTGGGGATGTTGATTTTGCTTCATTTGAGACAAAAAATGGCTTTCTAACGCCAGTTCCCGGTGGTGTCGGTCCAGTCACCATCGCCTGTCTTTTAGAAAATACTTTCTTGGCCTTCAAAAGGTTGATTTCATAACTTTTCTCCCAATTTGATCACGCTTGACAAAGCGTCTTTTTAGTATATACTTGAAAGTCAGTTCTTTTATATAATTAAATTGCTATTTGCCATGGCAGAAAGGATTTTTTTAATTTTTTCTGCTGTGGCAAATATTGCCAAATTCAACAGCGAAAATGCGCCGCAAAAAGCGACCGCAAAAAGGAGGACTTGCAATGAAAAATGCAACCCTAAAACAAGCAGCAAAGATTTTGTCAATTTTTGACGAAACACCAGTTGAACAAGTGCAGGCGATTTTAAAGTCCGGACTTATGGCTGATCTTCGTGACGGTAACATTTCAACAGTTAATCGTGATGCATTTCGTAAAATTCTTGGACTTAAATCATTGGATCCTGAGAAAACATTGCTCAAATTCATTGGAACAGTTGCTGTTCCTGCAACGGCTGAAAAGTTTGTTGCCAAAGAACATTTTGTAAAAGACACGAGCGAAAAGGCTCGTGTAAAAATCTCCTTTTTCGGGGGCAATTTTGCGAAATGGTTTCTCGGGAAGGTTGAGTTCCCGCTTATTGCCAGCACGTTGAGCTATCACAGGTTAATGAAAAGTTCAATTGATAGTCTTATTATCAATAAACTCGGTGGTGAAACAAAAGCCGAAACAACTCTTGCTGAAATGTTTGCTTTAATGGAAAAGCAAGCTAATGGTAAAAGCGGAGCATTGCTCACAAACGATTACGCGAACATTTTCTATATTTGCGATATAAAAGGAGTGCTTCGCGCTGTCCGCTGCTACTGGGATGATGATGGTTGGAGCGTGGCTGCCTACGAGATCGACGATTCGACGGAGTGGAATAGTGCCTCCAAGGTTTTCTCCCGCAATTCCTTGGAATCTCAGGATTAGAGAGATTTTGTTTTTTTGGATTTCTTGACCCTCTGAAAATAATTTTATCTAAAATTTCAGAGGGTCTTTTTTTATTTAATTTGGAAAAAATGAAAAAAGTCATAGAAAAAAAGGAATTTTGTTTCGGAAAATGAAAACAAGTTTTGCGTTGCTAAAATAACAAATAGATGCTAATATAAGGGAAAAGTGGCATTTTAAGCTTATGGAAAAATACGATCATAAAGAAATAGAAAAAAAGTGGCAGAAGTTTTGGGATGAAAACGAGCTTTACAAAACTTCTGACAAATCGGAAAAACCGAAGTTTTATGCTTTGGACATGTTCCCGTATATTTCGGGCTCTGGAATACATGTGGGCCATCCTAAGGGATATATTGCAACAGATGTTGCCTCAAGATTCAAGATGCTCCAGGGGTATAGCGTGCTTCATCCAATGGGATGGGATGCCTTCGGATTGCCAGCCGAAAATTTTGCAATAAAGAATAAGATAAATCCGAAAATTTTCGTCAAAGAACACATCGACAGGTTTCGTGAGCAGCTGAAAATTTTCGGATTTACATATGATTGGAAAAGGGAATTTAGTACGACAGATCCGGAATATTACAAATGGACGCAATGGATATTTTTGAAAATGTTTGAAAAAGGTTTGGCATATGAATCAGAAGAACCAGTCAATTGGTGTCCTAATTGCAAAACAGTTCTTGCCAATGAAGATTTGGAAAATGGGCTTTGCGAAAGATGCGGAACTCAAGTTTTGCAGAAAAAAATGCGTCAGTGGGTTTTGCGCATGACAAATTACGCTGACAGGCTCTTGTATGACCTAGACAAAGAAGAATTGGATTGGGAAGATCTTATTAAAGAGCAGCAAAGAAATTGGATTGGCCGTAGCGAGGGAGTTCAATTTCGCATGGAAATAGAATCAAAAGATAAGACTGGTTCCAATTTTGATTTCATTGAAGTTTATACAACGCGCATCGACACGGTTTTTGGCATGACCTATGCAGTTGTGGCGCCAGAACATCCGGCTATTGAAAAACTGAAATATGAGATTGAAAATTATAAAGAGGTTGAAAAATATATTATTAAAGCGCAAAACAAAACAGAGCTCGAAAGAACCCAATTGCAAAAAGAAAAAACCGGAGTTGAACTCAAGGGGATAAAGGTCATTAATCCATTTACTAAAGAAAAAATTCCTCTTTTTGTGGCTGATTATGTTCTGGGATTTTATGGAACCGGAGCAGTCATGGCTGTGCCTGCCCATGATGAAAGAGATTTTGAATTTGCAAAGAAAAACAGCATACCAATTAAAAAGGTTGTTGAGCCGGAAAAAAGTTTTGTTGTTGCGATTAAAAAATCACTGAATAAAAACTTCTACGACGAAGTTAAGAAGTTTGCCAATATTGTAGAAGGAACAAACAGCTGGGATGAGCTCATGTTAATTTACACAGAGGAAATCGATAAAGTTTTTGATCTAGCCGAGAATAATTTTGTTGGAAAATTATGGTATATACACAGTGAGGGCAAAAATAAAAAAATATTATTTCACAATGGGGACGATAACAAAAGATTTGATTGGGGAACAGAAGAAAATAATAAAGAGGCTTATAAATATGGTCTTAAAGTTGGCATAAAAGAAGAACAGTTAGACTGGAAAGGATGCTATGCATCATTTACTGATGACGGAATTTTGATAAATTCCGGAGAATATGATGGTTTGACTTCGGAAGAAGCGCGGGAAAAAATGGCCAAGTGGCTGGAGCAAGAAAAAATTGGAAAGAAAAAAGTAAATTATAAAATGCGCGACTGGGTTTTTTCAAGGCAGAGATACTGGGGAGAACCTATTCCGATCGTGCATTGTGAAAAATGCGGAGCCGTTGGAATTCCGGAAGAAAAATTACCTTTGGTTTTGCCTGATGTTGAAAGTTATGAGCCGTCTGGAACAGGAGAATCTCCATTGGCGAAAATTTCCGAATGGGTAGAGACCACTTGTCCGAAATGTGGGGGACCAGCCAAAAGAGAGACGAATACGATGCCACAATGGGCCGGTTCATGCTGGTATTATTTAAGATATATTGATCCCAAAAACAGTCGAGAGCTTATTGACGCTGAAAAAGAAAAATATTGGATGCCAGTTGATCTTTATGTTGGTGGAGCAGAACACGCAACCAGGCATCTTTTGTATGCACGTTTTTGGCACAAATTTTTGTATGACATTGGAGTGGTTTCAACACTAGAACCATTCAAAAAACTTGTTCATGTAGGGCTAATTAATGCAGAAGATGGAAGGAAAATGAGCAAACGCTGGGGAAATGTTGTTAATCCGGATGATATTATTGGTGAGTTTGGGGCAGATTCACTTCGCTTATACGAAATGTTTATGGGGCCGTTCAATCAAAATATTTCTTGGAGCACAAAGGGCGTGGTTGGTGTGAGGAGATTTTTGGAAAAAGTTTATAAATTTGCTGATAAAAAAATAATTAAAAGCGAATTTGAAGCGAATAAAAATATAAAAATTTTGGTACATAAAACCATTAAAAAAGTCAGTGAAGATATTGAAAACTTCAGATTCAACACTGCTATTTCTAAGCTCATGATTTTGGTTAACGCAATGGAAAAAGAAGAATCTTTGCTGATTGCTGATTACCGATTGCTGGTTATTCTTCTTTCTCCTTTCGCTCCGCACATTGCCGAAGAATTGTGGGAAAAATTGGGTCACAAAGAAAGTATATTCAAAGAAAAATGGCCAGTGGCGGATGAAAAATATTTGGTGGATGAAGAAATTGAAATGGTGGTGCAGGTAAATGGCAAACTTAGAGATCGGATTTTTGTCGCGCCGGATGTGACAGAAGATGAAGCCAAAGAAACCGCGATGGAAAGTGAGAAAATAAAGCCACTAGTTGAAGGCAAGGAAATCAAAAAAATTATTTTTGTTTCTGGGAGACTAATTAATATCGTTATAAATTAACAGAAAACAATATGCAAGCAGTGATTTTAGCTGCCGGAAAAGGCACGAGAATGCGACCTCTCACTTATGATATGCCCAAAGCAATGTTGCCAATTAAAGGCAAACCATTTTTGGAATACGCCCTTGATTTTTTGCCAAAAGAAATAGATGAAGTGATCGTTGTGATTAATCATTTAGGAGAGCAAATAAAGGAACATTTTGGCATTGAATTTAAAGGAAAAAAAATAAAATATGTCACACAGGAAGTTTTAAATGGAACTGGTGGAGCTGTGCATGCTTGCAGGAATTTAGTAAAAGGAAAATTCATGGTTTTAAATGGAGATGATTTTTATTATAAAAATGATTTGGATAAACTTGCTAAAGAAGAGTTAGCTATTCTGGGTCATTATTTTGATGATGCTGAAAGATTTGGAATTTTTGAAATTGATGAGCAGGGAAACCTTTTAAATATCATTGAGAGCCCACATAAATTTAAAAGCGGTCTTGTTAATACGGGAGCATATGTATTAAATGAAAGTTTTTTTGATTATGAACTTGTTCCCAAAAAAGTCGGAGATGCAGAATTCGGTCTTCCTCAGACGTTAGCCGAAGTGGCCAAGAAGTATCCTGTCAGAATCCTAAAAGCTACACGCTGGTGTCCATTAGGTTTTCCGGAAGATTTAGCCAAAGCCGAAGAAGTCATTAATCAGTTTATATAAAAAATGCGGCGCAAAAAAATTGTCACAATTGGCGGAGGCACGGGCAGTTTTACTCTTTTGAGCGGGCTTAAAAAATATCCCGTGGATATTTCGGCTGTTGTTTCTATGATGGATGATGGCGGATCAACTGGAATTTTGCGTGATGAACTGGGAGTTTTGCCGCCCGGCGATGTGCGGCAATGCTTGGTGGCACTCAGTGATTCATCCAAAGAAATGCGCGAACTCATGAATTATCGTTTTGAAGAAGGCAGTCTCAAAGGTCACAGTTTCGGCAATCTTTTCCTTTCAGCACTCGAAAAAATAAATAAAAATTTTTCCAAAGGAGTTGAAAAAGCTTCACAAATATTAAATGTCAAGGGAGAAATTATACCCGTAACGGATGATGATACTAATCTTTTTCTACAATTAAAAAACGGCAAAATTATAAAAGGGGAAAGTGAAATTAACCATAATTTTGAAATAGAAAAAAGCGGAATCAGAAAAATATATCTTAATCCTGGGGCCAAGGCCAACAAAAAAGCCGTGCAAAGAATTTTAGAAGCAGATCTTATTGTTATCGGTCCTGGCAATTATTATTGCAGTATCGTTCCAAATTTTTTGGTAAAAGGCATTTCGGCGGCCGTCAAAAAATCCAAAGCTAAAGTTGTTTTCAATTGTAATTTGGTCAATAAGAAAGGCCAGACGGAAAAATTTTATCTAGATGATTACGTTAAGTTAATTAATGAATATATCGGAAAAGACAGAATTGATTTTGTAACTTTTAATACCCAAAAACCGTCAAAAGATTTGATTAGAAAATATGAAAGCCAAAGAGAACTTCTGGTTAAATTGAAGAAAAAAAGCTCGAAAAGAAAATACAGAATAATCAGGGCTAATTTGCTAAGTAATAAAAAAATAAAATACAGCAACGCTGATTCGTTATCTAATCTCAGATCTTTTATCCGTCATGATGAAGATGAGTTGTCCAGGATTCTGATGATGATTTTGGAAATAGGCAATTACGAAAATATTATAAAAGAAATAATCTGAAAAATTGTGGAAATAAAAAAACAAAAAAAAGAATTTGCAGCCGCTGAAAATTTTTTGACACTTTCAGAATTCAGGCGCGAACTTGGAATTCCTTTGGTTTTGGCAAAAAAATTGATTGTATGGGGAGAAGTTGAAGCCGTGAAGGCAGTGGATGGAACTCTCAGAATTGCGGCGCCGGAAGTGGTTGTAGCCAAAAAATTTATCGGGACACCAATCAATAAAGCGCGTCTTTTTATAAAAGCTTTAGGGCCCGGACTCATTACCGGTGCTTCCGATGACGATCCATCAGGCATTGGAACCTATTCTTCAGTTGGCGCGGCTTTTGGTTTATCGATTATATGGATGGCGGCTTGGCTTTTGCCGATAATGACGGCGATCCAAGAAGCTTGCGCTCGTATCGGCGTTGTCACTAACAAGGGTTTGGCTGGAGTGCTGAAGGTTCACTATAATCGCAAGATCGTAATTGGCGCAGTTGTTTTGCTCATTATTGCTAACATTGCAAACATCGGAGCGGATCTGGGCGCTATGGCTGCAGCAATCGGAATGTTTACGGATGTTAATTATTATCTGATTATTGCTTTGCTGGCGGCAGCTATCACTCTAGTTGAAATTTTTGTGCAATATCATCTCTATGTCAGAGTGCTGAAATTCCTGACTGTTTCCGTGTTTGCCTATGTGATCACTGGATTTTTGATTAATCCGGATTGGAGCTTGATTTTCAAGAATTCTATCATTCCGCAATTTGTTTTTGATCAAAAATATTTATTTGCAATGATTGCGGTGTTTGGTACAACAATCACGCCCTATTTGTTTTTTTGGCAGGCATCAGAAGAGGTTGAAGAAAACAAATTGCTTAAAAATTATCGCAAAAGCAAGAAGGGAATATATAGCCGCATTGCGCATATGCGTACGGATGTTTATACCGGAATGTTTCTAGCGAATATAGTTTTTTTCTTTATAGTGTTGACGACTGCCCAGGTCCTTTTTACCAATGGAATCACTAATGTCAATTCGGCGCAGGATGCGGCTTTAGCGCTGGCGCCACTGGCAGGCAATCATGCAGCTTTGCTGTTCACTTTAGGAATTATAGGAACGGGACTTTTGGCGGTTCCGATTCTAGCCGGAAGCGGCGCATATGCTTTAACAGAAGTGCTGGAATGGAAAGAGGGATTGGAAATGAAATTTTTGCAAGCGAAAGGATTCTATCTGATAATTGCATTATCCATAATTTGTGGCGCGCTTATTAATTTTATCGGCATAAATCCTATCAAGGCACTTTACTACGCGGCATTTCTGAATGGTGTTATTGCCGTACCCCTCATGTATCTCATTATGAAAATAGGCAATGATCCAAAAGTTATGGGTGATGAAATTCATCCAAAATGGGTGAAATTTTTCGGATGGATAGCCGTGGTTGCCATGACTGTTGCTATTGTGCTAATGATTGTTTTGCAATTTATGTAATCTTTTCGAATTACTAATAAAATACAAATATACTAATTACGAAATAAAAAAAATAATAATCAGTAAAGAGTTTCCGCAAATTATGTCAGAATTTGAAAAAAGGGTCGTAATAATGTTTGCCAAGCCTTATTCCAGGGCATTGGATAATTTTAGTGCTTTGATCAGCAGCGTGCCACTGCTCTTTGTTTTTTGGATCGCGGTTTCCATGTCAATTTTGATTAGCGATTTAGTTAAAGGCACTTTTGTTATTTTGGGCCTGGCCATTGTTTTTATTGAGCATTTTATCATCAGTGAAGGCATTTTCAAATGGGGAGGATATAAATTTTCTCTAAAAAGATTGAGGCCATATGTTGCATATCCGAAACTAATAAAACCTGTCGGCAGAAAATTTCAGGATTCTTCTCTGCCTTCCTCCCATTTAGCCAGCATGGTTGGCGGATTGGTTGTTTTGGTTTTTTTCTATAATTTTATTTGGCCGATTGCAATTTTTTTGACTTTGCTTTTAGCCTGGTCCCGCATTCGCAACGGTATGCATTATCCCAGTGATATTTTAATTGGCATTGCATTAGGATTAACTTATGGCTATTTAGCGCTAGAAATAATAAATTTCTTATTCTGAATCTCAAGGCTTGGTTATCCGAGAGTTCAATAAAAATAAACAGGTAGATGCTAACTTTAAAAACTTTATAACTTCGCGAACTTTATAACTGCCATGCTTATATTTCTTGATTTTGATGACGTCATTTTTAACACCAAAAAATTCAGGGAAGATCTTTTCGGGATTTTTTCTGCATACGGAATTTCCAGAGAGGAATACGAAAATTCATATTATGATCCCAATGACCAGAGCCCGGTAAAAATGCATAGCATAGGAGATCAAATTCAGCGCTTGCAGAAAAATAATTTTTTTGATGAAAAATATTTGCGCAAAGATTTGGAAAATTTTTTCACAAAAAATACCAGCCACTATGTTTTTGCAGATGTTTTCGATTTTGCTGCTTCTCATAAAAACGATGAAATGCGTGTGCTAACTTTTGGAAACAAGGTTTTTCAGGAGAAAAAAATAATAAATTCAAAAATTCAGGAGCATATTGCAAATGTTATAATAACTGACAAAAACAAAGCGAAGGCATTGGAAAACGAACTCAAGAAAATGAACAATTTGTCGGAAGAAAAAATTTTTTTCCTTGATGATCGTACAGAACAACTTAGGAATGTCAAACAGGGATTTCCCGATATAATCACAATTTTCATCAAAAGGCCCGAGGGTCGTTTTCAAGAAATGGTTAAAGACGAATATTGCGATTTTGAAGCGCACAATCTGGACGAAGCACAGGAAATTATCAAAAATATTGTTTAATTTTTAATTTTCAAGTGTTATTTTTCATTTTGAATTTTAACTTTTGAATTTTTAACATATGTGTGGAATTATTGCTTACATTGGAAAACAAGAAGCTGCTCCAATTTTAATTGAAGGGCTGAAACGGCTCGAATACAGGGGCTATGATTCAGCTGGCGTGGCTGTTCTCAAATGCCAAAATCTCCAAAAAAAATCATTCAGTGAAATATTATGCATAAAAGCAACGGGAAAGGTAGCTGTGCTTGAAGAAAAAGTTAATAGACAAGACATCGCCGGCACAGCCGGCATTGCGCATACTCGTTGGGCAACTCACGGCAAACCTTGCAATATGAATTCCCATCCGCATTTCGATTGCCATAAAAATATTTTTTTGGTGCATAACGGAATTATTGAAAATTATCAGGAACTTAAAAATAATCTGATCAAAAAGAAACATAAATTTTCCTCAGAAACGGACACGGAAGTCATTGTCCATTTGATTGAAGAATTCAACAAAAAACTTGATTTTAAAAATTCAGTCCTGGAAACCTTGAAGATGATCCGAGGAACTTATGGCTTGGCAGTTATAAACAAAAAAGAGCCGGATAAAATAATCGTAGCCAAATTAGGCAGTCCATTAGTTATAGGAGTCGGGAGCAAAGAATATATTATAGCTTCTGATGTTTCAGCCATAGTCAGGCACACTGACAAAGTTATTTTTATGGAAGATGGAGAAGTGGCTGTCATTACCAAAGAGAATTGCGAAGTCGTGAATATTAAAAATAAATCCATATATAAAGAAGCTACAAAGCTGGACTGGTCTCTGGAAAAAGCCGAAAAACAAGGATTTGATCATTTTATGCTGAAAGAAATTTTTGAACAGCCGAATTCCATTTTGGATGCGGTGCGCGGAAGATTGGTTGAAAAAGAGGGCATGGTTAAATTGGGCGGCCTTAGAGACGTGAAAGAAAAATTGAATGACATAGACAAAATCATAATTGTCAGTTGTGGAACTTCATACAACGCCGGACTTGTCGGGGAATATATGCTGGAAGAGTATGCCGGAATTCCGGTTGAAGTCGAATATGCCAGCGAATTCCGCTATAGGAAACCGCTCCTTAATAAAAATACAGCTGTCATTGCCATTTCCCAATCGGGCGAAACAGCAGACACATTAGCGGCTATCCGTGAAGCTGAAAACAAAGGCGCGCTTACATTGGGAATAGTCAATACTGTCGGATCAACCATTGCCCGTGAAACAGTAGCCGGTGTGTATAATCATGCCGGACCGGAAATAGGAGTGGCCTCAACCAAGGCTTTCACTTCGCAGCTTTCCATTTTGGCGCTGCTTACGGTATTTCTTGGCAGGCAAAGAGACATGTCTTTTGTAACCGGCAAAAGAATTGCATCTGAAATAAACAAGATGCCAAAACTGATTGAAAAAATTTTGAAACAATCAAAAGATATTAAAAAAATTGCCAGGAAATATTTTCAGTATCAAGATTTTCTCTATTTAGGGAGAAAATATAATTTTCCAATTGCTCTTGAAGGCGCACTCAAAATAAAAGAAATATCCTATGTTCATGCTGAGGGTTATGCTTCCGGAGAAATGAAACACGGGACTATCGCACTCATTGATAAAAATTTTCCGGTAGTTTTCATTGCTCCCAAAGACAGTGTGTATGAAAAAAATATTTCCGGCATGCAGGAGATCAAAGCGCGTGGTGGGAAAATAATCGCGATTGCTACGGAAGGGGATAAGGAAATTAAAAAAATAGCCGATGATGTAATTTATATCCCAAAAACACTGGAGATGTTAACCCCGATTCTTTCCGTTATTCCTTTGCAGTTTTTCGCCTATTATGTTGGAACACTAAAAGGATTAGACGTGGACAAGCCACGCAATCTGGCAAAAAGTGTAACCGTAGAATAATAATTTTTTTGGCTTAAATAAGGGAAAAATATCAAAATAATAACTTCCAAAAAGTATTTTTAACCCTTGACTTTTCTAACTTTTCGTGCTTAGAGTTAAGACAGAAGTTTAAAAACAGAATAAGAAAAAATAATACATAAAAAAACAGGCAAAAAAGGAGGGGGATTATGAACAAGGGGGAGGAAATATTGTTAGTTATTGGCTTTGGTTTCCAATGGGACCATAGCTACGGTTGCGCCAACGAAAGATTGGCCAAGCAAACACTCGAAGAACTGGAGAAAGGAGAAAAACCCGTTTTTGCTCAGTGGCGGATTTTCAGAAAAATGAGATTTTCTGATTGTCTTAAATGCATAGATCTAGATATAAAGAAACACATCCATGTTTACGGCCAATCGGAAAAACATTTGTCCAGTCTGAAAACAATTAAAGCTTTTAAAGAGTGGCAAAAAGAGAATTATCCTGAGTTGAAACGGATAATCTTGATAACCGCTCCTCCGCTTTGGAAAAGGTGCAAAAGGGAATTAAATAAAGTTTTTCCGGGAATTAATATTTCGATTGTAAATTTTCCGGACATGGATGAACCAAAAGACTGGTTTGGCAAAAAATCAATTTTTTGGTGGACAAGGTCGGAATGGCAGTGGAATTTGAGAGAAAAAATTATTTCTCTTTTTCCATGGAAAATTTATGAAATAATTTTTTCTTGAAGCAGTCATTGATTGCTAGCGAAAGGGCGTAGAAAATTTCAACCGCCCTTTCATTTTGCCTAAATTTGAAAATAGTATAAAGTTAATTCTATGGACATAGAAAAACTCGAACAATTTTTAATAGAAAATAATCAACCGAAATTCCGGCTGGAACAAATCAAGAAGGCCGTTTTTCAGGACGGGACTTCAAGGTGGGAAGAAATTACGACAATTCCGAAAGAACTCAGGGAATCATTAGATAAAGAAATTAAAATTTTATCTTTTGATGTTGAAGAAATTTTAGTTTCAAAAAATAAGCAATCAATAAAAGCAGCATTAAATTTACCAGACAACAATTATATTGAAACAGTTTTACTTTCTTCTGAAAATGGTGCTTGGACAGTTTGCGTATCCAGTCAGGCTGGATGCCCGTTGAACTGCGCCTTTTGCGCGACTGGCAGGGAAGGATTTAACAGAAATCTGACGGCTGAGGAAATCACTGACCAAATTTTGTTCTGGAAGCAATATCTGAAAAATATTCAAAATCCAAAATTAGAAATTAAAAATTCCACGATATCCAATATCGTGTTCATGGGTATGGGCGAGCCGTTTTTAAACTGGGAGCAAGTTGAAAAAAGTCTGAAAGACCTGACAGATCCGAAACTCTTTGGTTTTGGTTCAAGATCAATTTCTGTTTCAACTTCCGGAATTCCGGAAGGCATAGAAATTTTTACTGAAACATTTCCGCAAATGAATCTGGCTGTTTCTCTGCATTTTGCGGAAAATGAAATGCGCAGCCGTCATATGCCGATTAATAAGCAATATGATTTAGAAAAAATCAAAGAAACGCTTCAGAAATATTTTCAAAAAAGCAAAAGAAAAATTTTTATTGAATATATTTTATTTCAAGGACTGAATGACAGTCTGCAGGATGCCAGAAAATTAAGTGAATATCTAAAATCAATCGGACACAGCTATTTATTGCATGTGAATCTTATATTTTATAATGAAGAGGATAAAACAACTAATGATTTCAAAGCTTCTTCAAGGAATGTCGCCATTAAATTCAAAGATTACCTTCAGCAAAATCATATTAACGTTACCATCAGAAAAAGCCTTGGAACTGACATCCAAGGCGCTTGCGGACAGCTGACAGCTACTCGCCAATAATCTGCAAAGCTATTTGGCGTTTTCTTGAATCATCAAGTTCGATGGCAAAAATTCTTTGCCACTCACCCAATTGAAGTTTGCTATTGGAAACATTTAACATGGTCGAAGTTGGCAGATACATGGCTTTCACATGAGAGTGGCCATTTTTGCTTTCGTTGGGATGCATGTGCACTGTGCGGATTTTGAAATTGTCGTGCATATATTTATAGGTCCTAGGAGCTAGTTTTTTCAATAGCTTTTTCATATCCATGATCAAAAGCGGTTCAGCTTCGTTCACAATCACAGCCATGGTAGTATGTAAACTTTGGACGTTGATAATACCGTTTTTGACGCCAGCTTTTTTAATTTTCTGCTGAACCTTTTCTGTGATGTCGATAAAATCCAGAGTAGTCGAAGTGGTGAGCTTAATAACGTGATTAACAATTCGCATATGTTTGCATTAAAAAATATATCCTTAATTATACTTTTTTTATAAATTTTTTACCATATAAGTGTCTTTCAGTTTATAGCCTAATTTACGATAATATTCGCGGACACCGACACCGGAAATGACGTTAATTTCATGGAGGCCAAACTCTTTTTTGGCAATTTTTTCGGCTTCAGCTATTAATTTTTTACCGAGGCCGATATGCTGCGGAGATTTTCTATCTTTTTGGTTTATTTTTGCCATTTTTCCGTAAGTGTGGACTTCGCGGATGATAGCTTTGTTTTCCGAAGTGATGCGAAGACGCAGCAAAGCAAAAAGTTTTTTCTTATCCCGAGAAACATATTGCAAAAATGTTTCGTGTCCGTCGGAAGCTTTGTAATCAATTCGATCCAAAATAATTTTTTCTCTAATTTCATAATTTGCACGAACTTCGCGGCAACGGATGCATGGGCATTGGGATCGGGGAATAATAATTTGCCTAAGATTGGAAACGATTGGACCAGCGACAATGGAAGGCGTTGGTACATCGCGCACGAGTCTAGCGATCCGCACATAGGGCGGAATAATTTCATTTTTTATTTTCAAAATCAATTTTTCAAATGCATGGTCGGTCAGTGGTTTGTATTTTTTTTGTTTCCAAATTTTATACAAATCGCTGTTTTTGAGCACGACAGTCGGGTAGATTTTGAGCATATCTGGCTGAAAATTGGCATCCTCAAAAAGAGACTTGAACATCTTTAAATCACGCCCAGGGGTGCTTCCCAAGAGACCCGGCATAATGTGATAATTTATCTTAAAACCGGCATCTTTGAGCATTTTTGTGGCTTCTATGGTGCTTTGGACGGGGTGTCCGCGGCGGTTTAGTCGCAAAACATCATCAAGGGTGCTTTGCACTCCCAATTCAACTCGCGTGCAGCCCAAATTGCGAAAATTGGCAATTTCTTTTGCATTAATAAAATCCGGTCGAGTCTCCAAAGTGAGCCCGACAATTCGGTGTTTTGCTTTCTCATTCCTCTTTTGTTCCTTCAAAAGATTTGCATTTGCATTTTTTGCTCCATGCCCCATGCTCCATGTTTTATGATTCGGATAATCATTTGCTGCTCGAAAACATTCGATGATAAATTTTTTCTGATAACTTTTCGGCAAATAGGAAAATGTTCCACCCATAACGATAAGTTCGATTTTGTCAGTTAGGTGACCATTGAGCTCCAAGGAACGCAAACGATTTTGCACTTGGCGATAGGGATTGAATTTAGCATCGATGGCGCGCATGACGGCCGGCTCGTTGGAAAGATAGCTCTTGGGCATGTTTTTTTCAGTGGGGCAGTAGATGCATTTCCCGGGGCAGGGATATGATTTAGTGAGCACGGCCACGACCGCTACACCAGACTCCGTGCGAATGGCCCGGCTCAAAAGCAGTTTCTCAAATTTTTCTGAGCGTTTTATTTTTTTCTTTTCGAGAAGTTCATTATATCTGTCTCTAAGATCGGCGTTGGTTGGAATCGGCAATTTAAAAATTTTGGAAAGTTTCTTTTTGAGCTGCCCAAAACCTGCCTGCGTTTTCGGCAGATCCTTAAGAGCGGAAATAATATATTGGTCGTATTTTTTATCCATACTCCCAAGCCTAACGTATTAGCTCATAACAATCAAGCAATGAAAAGGGGCCTAGTGATTAGCATGCTTCCTTTTTTCGTTGTAGAATGTCAATAATAGTTTTGTATTTAATTTTTAATAAAAAGATATGAAAAAAATCATTCTGGTTGGTATTGCTACTTTTGTTGCTGGCGCAATAATTTCTCAGTTTGCTGGCATGGCTATCAGGAGTTTAAGTTGGCGCATGGCTCCTGATAGTCCCCCTGCGACGGTAGGTTGTCAGACTTTGGTAAATGAGAATTATGTATTGACAAAAAAAATCAGAGAGTTACAAGATCAAAACGATTTGCTAAATAATGCATTAAGTAAACAACAGGAAAAAAGGGATTTTAAATAAAAAATACTTTATTTTGCTGATAATTTACAAGCGCTTTCGCTAATAAATATAATTTATATTAGGCAAGGAGTTTGCCTTGCCTCTTTTTTATTTAAAAGTTGTTCCTTTGGGGGATTTTTGTTATGCTGATTTCATATGAATCAGGAAACTGCGGAAAAAATATTAAAAGAAACAGAGCGGGGATATGATTTAATTGCGGGGAAGTTTTCCGAAACTCGCAAACATTTTTGGCGTGGCTTGGAATTTATTGCTGATTATGCCAGAGAAGGAGATAAAGTGCTTGATTTCGGTTGTGGCAATGGGCGGCTTTTAGAATTGTTTTCTAATAAAAATATTGACTATTTGGGCGTGGATGTTTCAGAGAAACTTGTCGCGGCAGCTCAGGAAAAATATGGGAATGAAAAGCGTAAATTTCAAAAGATTTCCGGTTCCGAAAATCTAGAATTTGCGGATAATTATTTCAACACGATCTATAGCATTGCAGTTTTTCATCATTTTCCATCTCAAAAATATCGTGAAGATATGGCCAGGGAGTTGTATCGAACAACTAATGGCGGGGGACATGTTGTGACTACAGTTTGGAATTTGTGGCAGAAAAGGTATATAAAAAATATTTTACGCAACTGGAAAAATAAAATTTTCGGAAAAAGTAGTTTAGATTGGAGCGATTGCTACATTTCTTTTTCTGACAATGGAAAGAGTAAAATTCAGCGATTTCATCACGCGTTTACCAAAAGGGAACTCAAAAAACTTTTTCAAAAAGTCGGTTTTAGAATCGAAAAATGCGAAACAATTAACGGAAGAAACATTCTTTTAATTGGAAAAAAATAAAAGGCAGAAGATGATTCTCCTGCCCCAGGTGTTTTTTAGCCCGGATAATTTTATTCCAGGCTGTTGGATTTTCCGCAGAGATCTTCTTCTAGTAATCTCTGGTAAAAAGCATCAAGTTTCGCTAACGCGCAATTCTTTAATAAGGTGAATCGTTTTTCCCTGATCCAGAACAACAATTCCAGCAATGAGATTATTGCTAAAATTTCGTACGGATATTTTTCGATCATGACATCTCTCCTTTTCTGATGATTTTGGCGGTCCACCATTTTTTACTAAACAGTGTCAATAACAGCTCTTTCATTTTTAAAAATATTAAACGATTAGAGTTGTTCTTTTTTAAAATAAAATCCTCCTTTTCTTTTCTAAAATTTCTCTGTATTTTTGAAAATATTTTTTCTTGTTGCAAAATTTCGATTTCAGTTTCCAATCTTACTATTTCTCGGGCTGCTAAAAATAATCCAAACAACAAGATACTTACTACAGAAACAAACAAGCCAATCAAACAATAAATATTCATTGGACCCTCCTGTTATTTCAATGAACTCGTTTTATTTTTTTGATTTTTCTTTAATCTACAAGTATACTGGATATATGTCAATTTGTAAAGCCTAAATATTATGGATGTTTTTCAATCAATAATCCTAGGGGTAGTGCAGGGGCTGGGAGAATTTCTGCCGATTTCTTCCACGGCTCATTTGATTTTGGCGCCGTATTTTTTCGGGTGGTCGGATCCAGGGCTTTCTTTTGATGTGGCACTTCACGTCGGAACATTGATTGCGGTTGTGGCGTTTTTTTGGCGCGATTGGATAACAATTTTGAAGCTAGCGCTTCAAGAAATTTCGAATTTCGAATTTCAAATTTCAAATTCCGAGGAGTATCCTTCTCAGTTAGTTTGGCTTTTGATTGCGGCTTCCGTGCCGGGAGCAATTTTTGGATTTTTTCTGGATGATTATGCTGAACAGATGCTGCGTCATCCGCTTATCATAGCTTTTACGCTAAGTGTTGTCGGTTTAATCTTGTTTTTAGTCGACAAATTCGCTAATCATAAAAAAGAAATAAAAAACATGAGTTTTAAGGATGCTATTTTGATCGGACTTTCGCAGGCGGTGGCTATTATTCCGGGAGTTTCCAGAAGCGGGGCGACCATGACAACAGGATTGGCGCTGGGACTTTCCCGCGAACAAGCGGCGAGATTTTCATTTCTACTTTCCACACCGATAATTTTTGGCGCGGCAATTTTTAAAATTCCGGAACTACTCAAAACTGGAATAACCTTGCCGATTGTTTTGGGAATTTTGGCGGCAGCTGTCAGCGGCTATTTAGCTATAAAATATATGCTGAGATTTATCCAGAAAGTCGGCTACGCTCCATTTTTTTGGTATCGTTTGGCACTGGCATTAATAATTGTTATTGTGTATTTTATAAAGTAGGGAATTTGGTATGGACAAAGGATTTTAATCAGTGTATAATGAATCCTAGTTGTTTTTGGGCCGGTAGCTCACCTGGTAGAGCGCCTCATTTGCACTGAGGAGGTAGCGGGTTCAAGTCCTGTCCGGTCCACACGCATCCCTTTTTTCCCTTCTAAAAGCCCTGCCAATGCTTTTGCCAAGTTTTAATCTGAAGATTAAAATCTCCATTTATTGAATTTTTTATAGGAATACTATCCCGCCGGATAGTGTTTTTTGTTTTAACCCCAGAATCCTGCCTCTATTCTTATTATAGCGAGCTTAGTTTGATTTTGTGATGTTTAAATCATGTGGTAAAATCTTAGTATATCTTTTCTAACTTTTTTAAAAACAAAAACATGGAAAATGAAAATAATGACCAACAGTCAAATTATGAATCAAACTTTTTAAGTCAGAAAGGTGACAATATTTCTAATTCCGAAAATTTTCAAATAAGTGAAGACACCCCATCTCTTATAAAAAGAAAAAAAAGTTTTTTTATTATATTACTTATATTGTTTTTGATATCGTCAGCCGTTTTTTTTGGATGGAAGACATATCTTAAACATGACATATCAGATGCTAAACTTACGGAAAAAATAAATATAGATGATGTTCCCAAGGAGCGTTGGAGCGAAAAAGACTTTGTGATAAAAGTCATGAAAAAAAATGGCTGGGCTCTAGAGTACGCCTCACCAGAGCTCCAAGCTGATAAAGAGGTGGTACTGGCAGCCGTGAAACAAAATGGATATGCTCTAGAATACGCCTCACCAGAACTTCAAGATGACAAAGAGGTCGTGCTGCAAGCAGTTAAAGAAAATAAATATGCTTTTCACTATGCTTCAATAAGGCTTCGAGCCAATAAAGAATTTGTGTTAGAGATGGTGAGGCAAAATATTAATGTTATTAAAGAGGCTCTTCCTGATCCTAGATCTGATAAGGAAGTAATGCTGGAAGCAGTAAAAAAATGGGGGTCTGTATTAGAATATACCTATGATCTTGAATCCGATAAGGAAGTTGTATTAGAAGCGGTTAAAAATGATGGTGCGGCATTTCAATATGCATCACCGGAGCTTCAAATGGATAAAGATGTAATAATGAACGCAAAATATATATATGATTTCAAAAATATTTCCCCAAAACTTAGAGCTGACAAAGAAGTGGTATTGAAAGCAGTGAAAGAGGTTGGCCTTGATCTCCAATATGCTTCCCCAGAACTTCA
>DAIUDF010000008.1:0-34164 GCA_036845785.1 Candidatus Moraniibacteriota bacterium
TTATCTTTTTGATTACTTACTTTTATTAGAACTCCATCTGGACCTGCAACATAAGTTTCAGGGGAAGACTTTTTAGGTGCTTCTATTGGAGGTTCTTTTTCATCTGGTTTTTGTCCAGGAACAGGCATTTCTTCTTTCATGTTTTTGTTTTGGGTAAAACCCAAATTTATTAATTATTATTGATAAATAAAAAAACGGGCAAAAATCACCCGTTTTTAACTCTATGCTATCATTGTAGCACAGTTTTCTGGAAAAATCAAGAGAAATTCAATGCCTCTCTCCTTTTTCTTGCAAGAGCTACTGTTGCTTTCTTATCCTCCTCTGTAGCATATTCGCATTGCATAACCGTCTGAACTGCGAACTCTATTTGCTTAAGCAGAATTTCTTTTGGGTTTTCATAAAATTTTTTCAAAAGGGGCAGCGCTTCTCTGTCTGCGGATAGCTCTACCTCATCGTTGATTTCCAAAAATGAGTCCCCTCCTTTCTTTAATTTTAAATAAAAGGCAACATTTTCTAAGCAGTGTTTAATGTGCCCAATTTCATGGGACAGAGTTGCAAATACAATAGACCGTTCCTCCTTGTCATTAAGCATTTTTTTTGCTTTAACGTTAACCATGATAATTCCTTCTGCTGATTGGAAATTAAATCCAAAATATCCGAGGCAGCCAATATTGTCCGTGAGTATAACTTTAATTTTGGAAAATAAAGATGCTCCGGCTAATGAGAGTGTTATTTTTGAAAGCTGATTTTCCAATTCGGGATCGGTGATTTTTTTCATTTTCATCACCTCAATATTCCTAGGTCGCAGTGATCGCAGATGGTTTCTCTGCGAACCACCCTTTTCAGCTTCTCAATGATTTCTTTGCCGAGAGCTGAGTTTTTGTCGACTTCATCTCCGCGAGGTTCTTCTTCAATACCAATGACTCTGTCAACAGTAAAATAATATTTTTTTCTGTCACAAATATTGCAGGTACCTCTCCCCTTTTTGGATTCTAAAGAACAGTAGATCCTGTAATATTTTCCTCCAAATGACACTTCTCTTTTGGAATCTCCATCTGTCGTGTACATATTTTTCCTCCCTTTCATTGATTTATTTTGTTGTTAAAGAAGACTAAGTATAGTAGCAGTAAAAAGCCTGGTTGTCAAGCTTTTTATAATACAGCTGGGGATTGATTTTTTTCTCAAAATATGCTAAAATGTTTATAGAAGTTGACACTTTTTAATAATTTAAACCAAAAATTCACCCTGTTAAATAATTTTGCCAAGCAAAATTAAGATTTGAAAGAGTGAAAAATACTTTAAAAAGGGCATAAATTAATTTTTAATCAAGAAATAGATTTGCTTCACTAATTTAGAATCAAATCTTATTTAACAGGGTAAATGCTTGAACAAGAACTAATTTCAATCGGGCTTAATGAAAAAGAGACCAAAGTTTATCTGGCTTCCTTGGAATTGGGCCAGTCCACAGTGCAAAGTATTGCAGTGAAAGCCGGCATAAACCGGGCCACAACCTATTTCATTATAGATGGCCTAATGCAAAGAGGACTTATCACTAGTTTCAATAAAGGTAAAAAACAATATTTTTTTGCAGCCGATCCCGAGAGACTTATTGAAATTCTTGAGAGAGAAAAAGAAAATATTGAAAGCAAAAAAAATAATTTGCAGAAACTCTTACCACAATTAAGATCTCTTAATAATAAACAAAGTGGTAGACCCTTAGTACGATATTATGAGGGCAAAGAAGGTATTTCTTCTATGGTTGAAGAGGTTTTTCGCGAAGCGAAGGGTGTTGTTTATATGGCATATTCAGCAGATGAGGTCGGAAATATTTTTTCAAAAAAAGATCAAGAAAGATGGAGAAAAATAAGAGTTGATAAAAATATGCCTGTCAAAGCGATTTACACTAAAAAAGAAGGGAAAATAGGGGTTGTTCCTAAAAGTGAGAGCTTAAAAATTCCATTTGAAAAATTTCCCATTTCTTGTGATTTTGCAGTATTTAATGATAAGGTGCGCATTGCCTCACTTAAGAATAGACTAACTGGTATTATTATTGAAGATAAAGAAATTGCTTCGAGTTTTAGGGCTTTAATTAATTTAGCATTAGAAACAGCAAAAAAATACGATGCAGAAGAATAAATATACCCTTTTAAAATAAAAAAATAGGGTTAGCGCAAACTTGCGCTAACCCTTTTCAATTTTTAATCTCCATAATATCAGCAACTTTTTAAAAAAATAATTACTGATGTTTAGAAATTTTTTGAATTCCAAGCAGTCAATAAAAAACTACTTGCCGCAATAAATTCGATCCCTTTTCAAAATTAATTATTCACAGTTCTACCTCCTTTTTCTTCCTGATTTTTGATGACAATTATGTACAACACAATATGGCAACACTGATCCCTCAGTTCGGATGCTCCACTACGCATCCGAGTTTTGCGAGTAGGGATCTAGTTGCCCATACTCTCACCCCCTTTCAGGAAGTGGGGAATGATTAAATATCTCATAAGATACTTGCTCCCCGTTACAAGCATCTCTTTTGTTATATTTTTATTTCTTTTAAAGAACATTGCATACTAGCATATCCTAAAAAATTTGTCAAGCGTTTTTAACTAAATTTTGACCTAAATTATAATAATGGCTAAAATAAGCCATTATTTTAACAATCGCTTTGTTCATAGGGGATGACTTTTTTTATTACGCCACAATTTAGCTATTTTGTAAATAAATGTTAAGAAAAAATAACAAAATTAATCATTAATTATGGCTTATAATAAAGCAAAAATAAGAAAATATGAAAAATTATGTTGATACCCCTTGACAAAACTTTTTCTATCTGCTATACTGGGTGGTCAAGCTAAGAAAGCAGACAGCGAGTTCCTCAAAAAGATAGATAGTCAAATGCGCTGGTGTGTGCGTCTCTTCCCGAGAGATATTCATAGAAAAAGGCATAGGGGATGATGATCGGCATATTGGCAAAGGCATTAGGTTGTCAGAACAATATCGGCACATATTCAAATAAGGGCCGCACATAGTTCAGATAACTGGCCAAAAAAACATTTGACTGTTGATTTTTGTCCTGCTGTTTGCCTGGGACCGAACTTTAACAATTTACCCTCACTTGATTCCGGAAAATATTTTTGTGGAATGAAGCGAGGGTTCTCTCTAAAACTTCGGAAGGTTGGAGCCTGTCTGAAAAGTCCGTTTTCTGCTGCAATCGTCAAATTTAGGCTGCAAAATTTTCAAGTCTCGTCGGGTTATCACCAGATAGCCCTTCTCAACTTTTAAATTTTTCGCTCTAAATTTGACAATTTCGCAACGAAAGAGACTTTTCAGACAGGCTCGGGATGTGTTTTTACCGCGAAGTTTTTACACATCTGTCGGTTTTAAAAATAAGACTGACTGCTTTTCGGGGTCTTAGAGGGAAAAATTAGAGGCAGATGACAACTCTGCCCACTTCAAGATGCCGGCTTGAAGTGTTCTGATACTCTGAAAATCGGACGCGATTTTCAACTTCTGTCCTTTGGATCGGTGGCAGAAGGGAGTAGAAAGAAAGTCTGGTCAAGGATGCCCGTACGGTCCCTGATTAGTCAAAATTGTCCTGCGGCGGAGGCCAAACCCGTCGTGGTATCGCATAGTGCGATAGCCCAAGCGCTTGGGAAGAATGTTTAATTGTAAACCGATTAAACATTTAAAGAGCGGCCATGATAAAAAAGATCATGGTCGTTCAGTTGGAATAATTATTTCTAAAACTTCGCACTCTCTAAAAATTTTTTTAAAGGCAAGAAAATTTTTAGAGGGAAAAATAAAATAAAAAAATATCTCTATAAGTCCTGAACCCCGATTTATCGGGGCAGGCTCGAGAAAAGGAGGCTCCATATGGCGTGGTATACATCAATAACAATTTGGTACCGTGGCCGCCGTGTGGAGGTTACCGAGCGGTATGGGGTTTTCCATAATGCCCATGTACTTAGTGGCAAGCCGCTGCGGTTGAGGTCGAAAGACATCAGGCGCATCGAGCAGCTGTCGCTGAGAGGCAAGGTCAGGAAAGAATTGGATCAGCAGGCCGAAGAGATCTGTCATCCTTGCATTTCCTGTCCTCACCGCTAGTCGGCGCCTGCTGAGTCCGACGATAAATAAACAGGTTTTGAAGCGCCATAGACCAGGAAAAGCGCTTCTGAAAAAATTGCGGGGAATTGATAGGGTCCTCGAAAAGTCGGACACCGCATTCTGACAGCATTTCCAGGGGCCTTGCAAGCTCATCGGAAATTGTTGGTCAGAAATGCGTTCCGATAAAAAACCTGCAGTTACTTCCAGAGGTGGAAGTAATAGAGTTTCGAGAGCTCTCTTTTGTGGAGAGTGAAACCAGCAGTGTTTCCGGGAGGAAACATATAAGCCTGCAGGGTACCTACCTGAAGCTGCTAACTTCAGGCGTTGTGAAAATTGCGCAAGGGTACAATGTTAGAAAACAATCGTTTTCAAATCCTTTGCCATTAATGGGTAAGATCAATAAAAATTGTTCTTACCTCTCTCTAAAAAATTATTTTTCAAAAGTAATTTTCTAGAGGGAAATAAAAAATAAAAAAATAAAAGGAGGCTCTATGATCGAATGGGTTCGGTTTTTCCTCGGTACGCCGAGACGGCTGGTCACGACATTGGGAGTGATCGGGCTGATCGTAGTTATGATCTGCCCCGGTTTGCTCCGGATGGGCGTGGAAAGGCTGATGGCTGAACTCGCTCCTTTATTGGGGCCGGCCATCACACTTCTGATCGTCTTCGCTGGAATCCGAATGATCATATTCGGAAGAAGCGGAGGCAGGAAGAATTAATGCACTCATACTTGACCCAAGCTGTAAGCGGGTCCGTAGGGATTAGAAGGCGCTGGCGCAAGGATTAGTCCATATTGCCAGTTAGCCGTTCCCGGTATAAAAACCCGAAGAGGGCAGCTGCTCATCCCGAAAAGTATTCGTGATGATTGTCGGCTGATATTAGCAGTGAGTGCTAGAGGTTGTGATTTACATAAAAACTTCGCACTCTCTAAAACATTTTCGGTTCTGGTGATCTAGAATTCGGAAGTGTTCTAGGGGGAAATAAAATAAAAAACAAAAAAGGAGGATATTATGTCAGGATTCGGATTTTCAAATCGTCCTAAGTTAAGGATAGAAGTGGCAATAAAAATTCGTTGCCGCATTTGTGGACATTTTTTAGATGATGATTATTTACCGCATCTATACAGTGTCGCCACCATTGCCAATGCTGGCAAATATCATTTCTGTCCAGTTTGTTTTAAGCAAATTGAACAGAAAGATTGGACGCGGAGCTATAAGCTTCGTTGGAGCCGATATGTTAATCGGCACTTATAAAAGTGTGATTTACATTAAAACTTCGCACTCTCTAAAAATTTTTTACAAAAGATAGAAAATTTTTAGAGAGAATATGGAGCAGCTAATTCAGGCGCTCCGACTGCCCTACCGCGAAATGCGGCTCAAGGACGGTGCTATTGTTCGGCACTATGTGCTGAATAATGGACAAATCCTTGAGATTGTCTTTCAAGGCAATTAGGACAGTCTAGTCGCATTCCGGTCAGGCCAACGCGACGAAAAATAAACCGGAAAAATCCTTGCAATCGGGGTAAAACGAATAACCCGGAAGTTGTCAGTCAAGGTAGGAGGAAAATCCACCTCCGTAAAAGTTGGTAAAAGTTTTTGTCACCATTTGTACTTTAAACAAATGGAGAGCCCTAGGGAAGCAGAGCCCTTAGGGAGTGACAAGATAATTCTGTATTAAAACTTCGCACTCTCTAAAAATTTTTTACAAAAGATAGAAAATTTTTAGAGGGCAACCAGTAAATCGCAACATATGCTGGCCAAGTCAACTCAAGGAGGTGAGTTATGACGCAACCTACCCAAACCCATCGGGGCCTCTGCATGGTTTGTGGACATGAGAAAGAAATCCACTGGTCTATGTCGCTCGAAAGAGTAGACGGATCATGGAGATCTACTCCTGTCTGCGATAAATGCAGATGGTCGCTTATTCGGGAGGCGAAGGCTGAGGGTCGTTTCATTCCGTTCTTTTCGTGGGATGCTTCTCAAAAGGAAGCCGCGAAGCGGAATAACGAATCCAAAGTCGCTCGTCAGTTCGTGGGGAAGTTCGGCAAAAAGCGTGAAGATAATGGCAAGGCTTTCAAAGCTAAGCTGTATCAGATCGCCAATGTCGGATAACTTACGACTCCTGGATACTCGCTGGTCGAGAGACTGCCTCTGCTTGAGGCGCTGGCAGCCATTATGGCGGTTGCGGCAAGGGTGGCGAATGAAAGCCCGAAGCAGTCGCGGAGTTATGCTTAACTCCGAGACTTAAAACGATTTTGCTGATTCAAGTGGGGCCCGGCCGAAAAACGGGACGACGAATGTCGAAGGCAAAATAAAAGAACAAAAAAGCAAGAGGGGGCAGCAAAGTTAAGGAACTTTGCCGCAAAAAAACTTCGCTCTCTCAAAAACATTTCTAATTTTGATCGGAAAATTTTTCAAGATTAAAAATTTTTTTGAGGGAAAATAAAAAAGAAAAATAGGAGGCATATATGGAAAATTGTAAGTATAAAGAAGAAAGGTGCTGGGAAAAAGCTAATTTGATTTTATGGCTAGAAAAATGTGTTTTTTGTAAATACAACGCAGAGCCTCTTAAGAAAAGCAGTCCAATACCCTTTGAAAACATATCTATGGATTCTCATGGAAGAATGTTTTTGGATGGGGATGAAATTTAAAAATCAAAATAAAATCGTAAGACATTATGTCTGCGATTTTATAAATAGAACGGTGGTAGTCGGAGTAATTGAGGCGAGTAGCTCCGAGGCCTCTCCCATTCGAGAGGCGAATAGTCCCATCTACGCCCGGGGAATGAAAACAGGTATTAAATTATCAACACTTCGGTGGTTATCATTTCCCTAAAAAACAATCAGGCAATATTGCCTGTAAAAAATATAGTTAGGCAAGAGAGATGCAATGCATACCTCTTGCCTCTCTTGTCAAAATCATAAATTGTTTATGATTTTATTGGAGAAAAAACAAAAAACAAAAATAAAAATAAAAAAGAAAAAAGGAGAAAAATAAAATGGCTGAAAACAAAAAAGAAGAACTTTTAAAAAGATTCGGTTCCAAACTCGAAGAAGTGGAAGGTTTGTTAGATTTTTTAGCAAGTCAATCTCACTATATCGAGGATGTAAAAGTTATGCCGAAGAAACAGAGCGCGGCTTATGTGCTGGACAAGCACTGGTGGTCTAGCGGTTCGGGAGGAATTGGCATGGCTTCCATCGTTGGCGTTTATCGCGATGGACAAATCGATTCTCGAAGTTATACCTATCGGGATCAGTATAACCCGAGGAAAGATGATTGGAGCCTTTATTACAAAAAGGTGAAAATCGTTAAGGTAACTTCCGAAATCATCTCAATCCTAGCGATTAATCGCGATGGCGATAAAGATGATATGACTTTTTATCTTGAGGCGAAGTCAAAGCCAGAAACAAAGAGGCCGAGGATTAGCCAAAAGGAAAAAGAAACATTTGAGTCGCATGTGAAAAGTGAGATGAAAAGAATAAGTGATGCTTATCAACACAATCACCCGCTCTTTACTCGCCAGACTCAAATTAATGAGCATATCATCGCTCATGAGCTCAAAATCGCAGCCTTTGTTCTTTTTGAACAGATTGATACCGATCGTTGCACTCTCGAAGGCTCCGGCTGGCTGGGAGATCAATATCGGAATTCAATTTGGGTCATTAAGAATAAAGAGCAAGCAATTCAGCTCTTTGAAGATCACGCTTACACCAAACAGCGCGGTTGCGATATTCGCGGACTTCGGATTTTCGAAGGAAAAATTTTTGCCACCAACTGGGAAGGTAAAGATTTAATCCTTAAAATACTGAATAAAACGAAAAATAAATAATAGGCAGCAGCCTATTTCTATATATGAGTGTGATTTACATTAAAACTTCGCACTCTCTAAAAAATTATTTTTCAAAAAGTAATTTTCTAGAGGGAAAAATACAAAAAACAAAAATAAAAAACAAAAAGGAGAAATGCACATGGAACAATGCAAAGTTTTTTCTGGGAATCCTGAAGATGTTCAGTTGGAAGTGAATGAATGGTTGAAAAATAACAAAGAAGTGAAAATAGTTTCGCGTAAAATTTCTTCATGTTCAGTAAGCGCGGATATAAGATATCTTGGTATTCTTACGCATAATATCCAGATCGTTATTTTTTACAATAAAAAATAAAACAAAAAAGGAGAGCGAAAAATGAAAAAAGTTAAAAAATTCTGGCATCGGCTACCTGGTGAGGTGGTCGAAATCCTGCGCCACAAAGGTGGGCCGCAGGGAACTCGAAAAGGAGGGCGCGGTTACAATCGCGCTAAAGAAAATAATTGGAAAAAACACATATAAAAAAGGAGGGTAAATTATGATTGCTCGTGCATCGTTTTTATTGCTAAGTTGTTTTTTCTTTATGATCATGTGGAGAATCAACATCCACGATCTGGCTTTCATTCATTATGGATTATGGAATGAAACATTGCTGCTGGAATGTATTGTAGCAGCTCGAAAAATCGGAATATTCTGGCCAGAATTTTTTGCCGGATATTTCTGGTCAATACCCATGCAGATTTTTGTCATTTGCATGTGTTTAGCGTTCAATAAGCTTAAAGAACGCTCAATATATTAAAACGGGCAGTGAAGAAACTTTCACTCAGCCCGTTTTTTATTTTTTCCCAAGTGTGATTTTTCTTTCCTTCTCACTCAGCCATTTGAAATTAATCCAGAGTGTGTTGGTAGGAATTATTTTTTTTATTCTCTCGGCCCATTCGATGATGACAATTGAGTCAGGTCTATTGGCAAAGTCTTTGAAGCCGAGGTCTAAAATGTCTTTGGGACCGACGCGGTAAGCGTCTATGTGGTAAATCTTGTATCTTGTATCTTGTATCTTGTATCTTGTATTTTTATGACTTCTGACTCCGTATTCTTTTATAATATTAAAAGTTGGGCTCGTATAGGGTCCTTTTATTTTTAAACCCTTAAGCAATCCTTGAGTGAAAGTTGTTTTGCCAGCACCTAAGTCTCCGGAAAGACAAATTATTTCCCCGCCTCGCGTCGACGAGCGGTCGTTTCCGCGAGTCGAGGCGGGTCCGCCGCAAAGCTCTTCGGCCAGCAATGATCCGAGTTTTTGAGTTTGGATTTTGGAGGTGGTAACAAAGATATTCCTATTCATATTAAAGAGTTTAAGGTGAAAAATGAAAAGTGTAAAGAAAAAGATCTTCGCCCGCTTTTCTTTCAAAAGAAAAGCGGACAGAAAAGAAACTTGCACCCCGATGAATTTCTGGGGCAAATTCTAAGCTCGTTCGCTAAAAAATCTAACTCGCTTCACTCAGACAGAGATTTTTCTTAACGCTTACTCGCTTGAATTTGCTGACGAAATTCATAGGGTGCGAAAAAAGAAAGCGGAAATGAATTTTGTAAATTTTTTTCAAAAGAAAAGTTAATTAGGAATTTTAAGAAAAAGAAAGGTGGAAATAAAAAAACGGCGGCTAGGAATTTCTTCCTTAGCCGCCTAAGCGCTTTTGCCGCGGAGGGTGCGCGGCGGCAAGCACTTTTTTAACCGCAAAAGGATGGTTTTTTGTTATACTCTAAAAGACTTATTTTGTCAAGCAGTTATTGACACGTACATCAAACCCTGCTAGTTTATATTACTAACTCAAATATCGATTATTACAACCCCTATAGAAAATCCGAAGCACGAAATCCGAAATTCGAAACAATATTTAAATCCTAATTTTAAAAATTCGAAAACTGTTTTGAAAATTGGCGTTTTAAGATTTTGAATTTGTTTCGGATTTCGAAATTAGAATTTCGAATTTATTAATAATTATGGTTTTAGACAACGCGCAACAATTTGAAAATATTTTAAAAAACACCAAACAGGCGTTGATTTTCATGGCGCATGATTCAGCCGGCGATGCTATTGGTTCAGCCTGGGCAACTTATTTCTTTTTGAAAAAAATGGGAATTGAAGCGACAGTAGTGGTTCCGACTGAAGAAAAGCATTTTGACCGGTTTTCTTTTCTGGCTAAACCGGAAGATGTCATTAATAGTTTGGCAGGAGCGCGCGATTTCGTACTTTCTTTTAATACTGAGTTCAATAAAATCACAAATGTAAAAACAGAACGCAGCGGCGAACAGCTTAATATTTTCATTACACCAGAAAAAGGCTCAATTGATCCGCGTGATTTTTCTTTCATTCCTGCCAAGTTTAAATATGATTTGGTAGTTGTTTTGGGCAGTCCTGACAAAGAATCGCTCGGAAAAATTTATGAAGAAAATCCGGATATTTTTTATGAAGTGCCAGTGGTTAATATTGATAATCATGCGGAAAATGATAATTTTGGACAAATAAATATTGTAGATATCAAAGCTTCTTCTACGGCTGAGATACTGGCGGATCTTTTTCAGAAAATAAATGAAAATGATATCGATACAGTGATTGCGGAAAGTTTGCTGGCTGGGATCATTGATGCGACCAATAGTTTCCAAAGAAAAAATACGACTCCCAAATCTTTGCAAGTTGCGGCTATGCTTATGAGTAAAGGAGCAGAGCAACAAAAAATCATCCGCTTTCTTTTTAAAACGCAGCCTTTCCATCTTTTGAAACTCTGGGGACGGATAATGTCCCGCCTTTTCTGGGAAGAAGATTTGAATATGGCCTGGGCGCCGGTTTATATTGAAGATTTTGTGCAAAGCCGCAGCAATCCGGCTGATGTTCCTTTTATTTTAGATAAGATCAGGGAAAACTATGCGGCTGGGAAAATTTTTATGGTGCTTTATAGCGAAAAAGCTGGTGAAATATGCGGCATTGTGAAATGTGCCAGCCAGGAACAACTGAAAAAAATCGCAGAGATTCTGGAGGCCAATATTACAAGCGGCTGTTGTGAATTCAGGCAGGAAGCTGCTGATGCGACCGAAGCCGGACAAAGAATCGTGGAAAAACTGAGAACGCAACTGATAAATCAGATGTAAATAAATATTTTATATTGTACCTAAAAAACAGAAGGAAGGAGAAGGATCATGAAAAAGAAAAAAATGAAAAAAACCGGTCCTTATATCGGCGTGACTGGATTTATGTCGCGGGATGAAGTGTTAAAAGCACTGGAAGTCGTTCCCAAAAAATCAACGCATCGTCTGATGGCTGGAGTTCTTATGAGCAGTAAAACGCTTGATGGACTAACTAATAAATATCCGGGACGTTATCCGCAGCGAGATCAAATTGCTGATATTTTAGTCGATGATCCTCGAGCGCTAAATCTTGTTCATTACAACACTGACAAGCCAGAAACGCTTTTCAGACAACTCACTAAAATTTCCAAGTTAGCAGGACCAAATTTGGATGGATTTCAGCTTAACATTGCCTGGCCATCAATTTGTCAAGTTGAGGATTGGTGGGAAAATAATCCTGATAAATTTCTGGTATTGCAAATTGGCCGTCAAGCAATGAAGCAGGTTGCTTCTCTAGAACATTTCCAAAATTTGTTGGGAGCTTATGTTCCAATGGTTGATGCAATTCTGATCGATGCTAGCATGGGTGAAGGAAGACCTCTTATAGTGGAAGATTGCAGAAAATATCTTCAGGCGGCTTCTATCTATTCCACACTTGGATTGGGAGCTGCCGGAGGTCTTGGCCAGGAAACACTTCATTCGTTTGGTGTATTGTTCTCAGAATTTCCTGGATTAAGCCCTGATGCCCAGAATTGTTTGCGTACACCACCGCCTGAGGATGCTTTGCATATCAGTGCAATGCAGGGATATTTAAAAAAAGCATTCAGCATAGTTGCCAAACATTAAAAACAAGATTGTTCCTAAGAAATGGCTCACGAATTTAAATTCTTTGTGGGCCGTTTTTATTTTGTAAAAAATATTATTGTTTTCTTTTAATAATATATTTTTTAATTTTTCTTTTGAAAGAAAAGCGGGCGAATGACAATTGACTTTTGCTGTTTACCCGTAAATAGGTTAAAATATATGTAAGAAAAATACTTGGAAAAATACAACAAAAAATAAAAAGAAATTATGGTAAAAATTACAAATAAAAAATTTGTGCAAGAAGACGAAAAAGCCGTGCAAGCCGGAAAACTCCTGCAAAAAATGCGTGGCCAATCAGAAGAAGAACTGGCGGCTGCTTTGGCCGGTGAGTTTAATCTGCCTTACATTGATTTGAATATTTTTCCTGTCGGTTCTGATGAAGTTCGCATGATTACCGAAGAGCAGTCTAAAAAATATCAAATGGTTATTTTTCAAAGAACCGGCAAAGAGTTGCGAATCGGGTTGGCTGATCCAATGAACAAAGAAGCTTTGGAATATATTGAAAAGATCAAGAAAGAAGAAGGATGGGTGGTGCATCTTTATGTAATTTCCAATGCTTCACTGAGAAAAATATGGAAAAGATATGAAAGCATTCCTTTTTTGGAAAATCTGGAATCTTTGCAGATAAAATTGAGCGGCAAAGATCTGGAAGAGTTTGAAAAAGAATTCGGAGAACTGCTTGAACTCAAAAAACGCATTCGGGAAATTCCCACCACTCAGGTTATTTCAATCATAATGGCCGGAGCGGTCAAGATGAATGCCAGCGACGTCCATTTTGAACCGCAAGAGCAGGAAGCTCGCATGCGTTTTCGCATTGACGGGGAACTTCAGGATGTCGGCAGGTTTCCGTTAGAACCATATAATCTCATCTTGTCTCGCATTAAAATGATGGGAAAAATGAAAATTAATATTCGGGACATTGCTCAAGACGGCCATTTCTCAGTAGATATGGATAAGGGAAAGATAAATGTCCGCGTCAACATTATTCCTGGCAATCATGGAGAGTCGATCGTAATGCGTCTTTTGAGTCAAGCCGACATAATGCTTTCAGTTGAAGATTTGGGGCTTCGAGGCCTGGCTTATGACCGTTTGCAAAAAGAAGTTGTAAAACCGCATGGGATGATCCTGACAACCGGACCGACTGGATCAGGAAAAACCACCACTCTGTATGCGCTTATTAATAAGCTTAATCTTCCGGGAGTAAAAATAATTACCATAGAAGATCCTATTGAATATGAGGTAAAAAATATTTCACAGACGCAGATTGAAAAAAGCCGAGGATATACTTTCGCTAACGGGCTTAGGGCGATTGTGCGCCAGGATCCCGATGTAATTCTGGTAGGTGAAATCCGCGATGACGAAACGGCTGATATTTCCGTGAATGCGGCTCTTACCGGTCACTTGGTGCTTTCAACACTTCATACCAACAACGCTCCGGCTTCCATCCCGCGCTTCATTGAATTGGGAGTAAAATCAAATTTGATTTCATCTTCAGTCAATGCCTTTATAGCTCAGCGCTTGGTCCGCAAACTTTGCACTCATTGCCGTGAAGAGTATGTGCCAGCCAAAGAAACAATAGATTCAATTAAAAAAATATTAGCCATTATTTCTCCTAAGGCCAAAGTAGAAATTCCAAAAACAATTGAAAAACTTTATCGTCCGGTTGGCTGCGAAAAATGCCACGGAATAGGATTCAAAGGCCGCATTGGAATTTTTGAAGTTTTGACAATCACGGAATCGATTGAAAAATTGATTTTAGAAATGGGCAGTGAAAGGGAAATAACCCAAGCTGCGCTGGAAGACGGCATGATCACTATGGCTCAAGACGGAATTCTAAAAGCAGTTGAAGGGTTGACTTCAATGGAAGAAGTTTGGAGCGCAACAGGACAAACAGATTTCTTGGAAGACATATATGCGAAACTTATGGATCAATCTTTGTCGCGCGCTATTGATATTTCAGAAAAGGATATGGAAGAAGTTTCAAAACATATGAATTCCATTGAAGAGCTGGGCCAATTTATTCAAAGCGCCAATCAAAAAGAATCAGCCAAATATATTTTTGCCAGCAGCTTGCTTTTGAATGTCGGCGACATTCATATTGAACCGGAAGAAAAAGCCGTAAAAATTCGCTATCGTATGGATGGAATTCTGCAAACGATTGCCGAAATTCCCATAACTGAATACCCAAGCCTTTTGGGTAATATTAAATTTTTAAGCGGCTTTTCTTCGGAAGTCAGAGGCGGAGTTTTGGACAGCCGTTTTGCAATAGCTCTGGAAAAACCTTACAAAAACATAACAGAAAAAAAAGTAGACGTGCGTGTCTCGGTAATTTTGGGAGGCTATGGGGAAACAGTCGTGATGCGTCTTCTCAATAAGTCAGCCGTAGCCTTGGAACTTGAAAAATTGGGAATCCGCAAACAAAACTTGGAAAAAATTATTCACGAAACAGGCAAACCGAATGGCGTATTTTTAAACACCGGTCCGACTGGCTCTGGCAAAACCACGACACTCTATAGCATTTTGAAAATTCTCAATAAGCCGGAAGTCAAAATCATCAGTGTTGAAGATCCGATAGAATACCAACTGGAAGGAATCCTGCAGACGCCCGTCAATGACAAGGAAGGATATAATTTTGCCACTGCTCTTCGCGCGCTTCTACGTCAGAATCCAGACATCATGATGATCGGTGAAATCCGTGATGAAGAAACAGCCAATATTGCCGTGCAAGCCGCTCTCACCGGTCACTCAATTCTCTCAACTCTTCACACAAACAGTGCAGCCGGAGGAGTTCAGCGCTTGATCAATATGGGCGTGCGCACAGATGATATTGCCACAGCCATGAATGCTCTCATGGCGCAGCGCTTGGTTAGAAAGCTTTGCGATTGCAAAACTGAAAGAAAAATGACAGAAGAGGAAAAGACAATGGTCCAAGAAAAGCTCAAAAATATTTCCGAGAAATCCGGAGTTCAAATTCCGCAGACTGATTCAGTCTATGAACCCAAGGGTTGTGAAAAATGCAACAAGATCGGCTACAAAGGACGCACAACAATCAGCGAAATTTTTGTAATTGATCGCAACATCGAGGATCTTATTATGCAAAACGCGTCAACAACGCAACTCCAGGACAAAGCCGTTGAAAACGGCATGATCACCATGGAACAAGACGGAATTTTGAAAGTTCTCGAAGGCGAAACGACATTTGATGAAGTGGATCGGGTAGTCTAGATAGCTTTTAGCTTAATTAGCTTCGTTAGCTTTATTAGGGAATACAGAAAATACAAAAATCTTTTTTTCGGCAAATTTAAAAGGCAGGGATCTTTCAATCACCTGCCTTTTATTTTTTTAATAGTATGGCGTTTCTTTATTCAGGAACCATACAAAGTCCCTCTTTAACTCTGAACCATTCTGTTCGCTCTGTATTTCTGACAATAGTAAACCCTTGTTCTTTCGCGAATTTTCTGGCATCCTTTATGTTATTTGCGATAACAAGAACATTTTCCTTTACATTAAATCCCAACCCACTGTCTCCAATAAATGTTAATTTGTAGGCCTTTAACATTGCATGAACTCCTTTCATGTTTTATTTTAAATCTTGTTTTTATTGATCTGTAGACAAGTCCCAAAAGACGAGGTCCCTCGGGGAAGTAGCAGTGTCGAGGAACACCGCAGCCGAAACCGCAATGCCCATGTCTGGACAAAAAAGCTACCGAATTGAGGACAAAAGATAGGAGTCCCCAACTGCCTACAGGTCAATAAAAGCAAAGGGTGCAAGACATATAAATTTTAAGGCACTTTCAGCCCGACATGACAGTTTAGCATAGCTTTGTTTTTTTGTCAACCCTGCACTAATTTGGCGCTTAAATAAAGTAAATTTTTGATAATTTTAAAATTTTATTTTAAAAACTAATCTGGTTTAAATTTAATATATTTGATCTTGCGCCTTTGGCGCAACGCCAAACTAGTGCGGGGTTAACTGTATTTGTACGAAAAAAAATACCCAAAAAAGAGCCTACATGATATAATACGATTGGAGCTATATGATTGTTTCAACACAAATTCGCATGCCTCCTATGAGTTGGAGTTCGCGAAGCAAAAAATTCACCCTGTTAAATAATTTTTATTTTTTTTAGTTAAGCACTTCGTTTTATATTAGGTGTTTTATGAATAGATTAATTTTCGAATGTCCCGCTTTTGTAGCGCGGGTTTGTGAAGCAAAAAATTCACCCTGTTAAATAATTTTAAATTTTTTTATAATATAGTTATGCAATATGTTTATGTATTGCTTAGTAAAAAAGATGGACAGAAATATGCAGGTTATACAAAAAATTTAAAATTAAGATTTGAGCAACACAATAAAGGTCTGGTAGATTCTACAAAAGATAGGAGACCACTAAAACTAATTTATTATGAAGCTTGTTTAAATCAACAGGACGCAACAAAAAGAGAAAAATATTTAAAAACTTATCATGGTAAGATGTTCCTCAAAAAGAGGCTCAAATCTTATTTAACAGGGTAAATGATTACCAATTCTCACGAACAGGAAGACGATGTGGTTTTGGACACAACGCTTCGGCCACAACGTTTAAATGAATATGTCGGTCAGGAAAAAATTCGCAAAAATTTGCAGATGTTTTTGGACGCGGCCAAAAAAAGAGGCGAAGCCATTGAACATGTTTTGCTTTATGGTCCAGCAGGACTCGGCAAAACAACTTTGGCTCACATTATCGCCAATGAAATGGGAGTTAACATCAAAGTGACTTCGGGCCCGGCAATTGAAAGAGTTGGCGACTTGGGATCAATTCTCACGAACTTGCAGGATGGCGACGTGCTGTTTATTGATGAAATTCATCGTCTTAACAAATTGATTGAAGAGGTTTTGTATCCAGCCATGGAAGATTATAAATTGGACGTTATTATCGGCAAAGGTCCGTCGGCCAGAACTTTGCAATTGGATTTGCCGAAGTTTACTTTGATCGGAGCGACAACCAGACTGGGCTCAATTTCCAATCCGCTGCGCAATCGTTTCGGCGCAATTCATAAACTGGAATTTTATGATGACGATGAAATGAAAAAAATCATTCACCGCAGCGGCAAAATTTTGGGCGTTGAGCTTCATGACAGCGGAGCGCATGAAATTGCGCGTTCCAGCCGCAAAACGCCACGGGTAGGCAATCGTATGATCAAGCGCGTCAGAGATTTTGCGCAAATTCACGATCATAAGATCATTGATTCGGCGGTGGCGCGCGAAGCGCTCAATATGCTGGACGTGGATCATTTGGGACTCGAGCCGACCGATCGCCACATTTTGGAAACGATTATCAAAAAATTCAACGGCGGACCGGTGGGAGTTCAGACAATTGCGGCGGCAACTTCCGAAGAAGTGGAAACCATTGAAGATGTCTACGAGCCATTTCTAATTCAACTTGGATTTCTGGAACGCACGCCCCGTGGACGCATGGTGACGGAATTAGGCTACAAACACCTTGGTTATGCCGTGCCGGAAGAAAAACAAAGGAAACTGGTTTGATTTTGTGGTATAATATAAAGCAGCAATTTGAAGAATAAAATTAGATTTATAAAATAAAAAAGATGCTTACTCCAATTTTTCAAATTTTATACGGAATAATTTTTCTTATGATGGTTTTAATGAGTGGTTTTGTGATTTTTCACATAATTTATTATTCCTATGATCGCATATCAAAAGTAATCACTTTGGCCATATTTGTTCCGGTCGTGGCTCTTTTGCTGTTCACTAATCTCATTTCATTTTTTGCAATTTCTTGGGACAATATTTTCAGCGGGCTGCTTTGATGTTTTTGGTAATCATTTTAATTTTTATCACAACAAATGAACAACTTTTCAAAATTCCATTTTAAGGATCTTGAAAAAAACGAGACAATTATAAATGTTTTGCATCGCCATTGGTTTTATCTTTTGTTGCAATATATCATTGTAATTGCAGTCATGGTTATTTTTATGGCCGGAATATTTGTACTGCCGGCATTATATCCTGATTTTCTAAAAGAATTGGATCCGGCATTGACGTCTTTTGGTATAAATTTTTTCATATTGGCGCTCTGGATCTATTCCTTCATGATTTGGATTGATTATTATTTTGATATCTGGATCATCACTTCTGAACGCATAATCAATATTGAACAGAAGGGATTGTTTTCAAGAAAGGCCAGCGAGCTTCGGTTCAGAAAAATTCAGGATGTGACCACGGAAGTTGTTGGATTTTTGCCGACAATTTTCAATTATGGAGATGTTAAAATCCAAACAGCCGGCGAGCAGAATGAATTTATTTTTCGCACCATTCCTGATCCATATATAATTAAAAATGTCATTATGGATCTGCAGAAAAAAAATGAGGGGCGCATTGGCGATAAATTGGAATCAATAATCAAGGACGAAATAGGGGGATAGATCGGCATATTTCAAAGTACGAGCTCAAAAAATCGAAAATCAACAAATTTTTCGCGGATCATCTCTTGCTCTGATCAAAAACTCAACATTTAGTGCTGGCACACAAAATTGTTCATAAAAACAAAAATGTTTTTTGCAAAGAATTTCCAAAAATCCCCAATCAATATGGGGATTAAAAAATTATTAAAATATCAAACAATATTGCTTCTATCAATATTGCTTCTTTTTATCTGGCCAGTCGTCGGCTGGGCAACTGACGGAAATTTGCTGATCACAGAAATCATGTATGATCCCGATGGTTCAGATACGCGCAGAGAATGGATTGAGATATACAACCAAACAGACCAACCCGTTGATTTGTCGGGATGGAAATTTTTTGAATCAGACACTAATCACGGACTGACTTTAATGCAAGGCAGCTTTGTTTTGCCGGCTTACGGATATGTCGTAATTGCTGAAAATGCAACAAAATTTTTGGAAGAATATGCCGGATTTTCCGGCAACTTGCTAGACAGCTCTTTTTCACTCAGCAACGAAGGCGAAGAATTGGCTATAAAAAATAAGACTGGTGAAATTGTTGCGCAGGCCAGCTATTCAAAAGATTCCGGAGGAAATGATAATGGATTTTCTCTTGAATTGGATGAAGATGGTTTTTGGAGACAGAGTTATGTTTTGTTGGGAACGCCGGGAGAAGAAAATTCCGTTGAAAATAAAGAAGATACAGAAGATGTAGAAGATGGGGAAGATACGGAAGACACGGAAAATGATGAAGAGCCAATGCCGGAAGAAGAAAAAATATGTGAAAATATTGAACTCGCGGAAATTTTTCCGTTCAAAGAAGAGTATGTGAAAGTTTTAAACAAAGAAAATGTAGATTGCAATCTCAAAGGCTGGAGCATTGTTGATGGCATGGGTTATGATCCGGATGATGAAAAACTGAAAAATAAGAAATGGAACTATCATCGAAATGAATTCGCAGCTGATGAAATAATTGAAGCGGGCGGAGAAGCCTATTTCAGAGGCAATCTGTTTTTGAATGATACAGATGACGTAGTCAAGCTTTTTAATGCTCAAAAATTAAAAATACAGGATGTTTCCTATGAAAAAGCGCAATCACACAAAAAATTTGCCTATGTTTTTAATGGAAAAAAATGGGCATGGGACAGTGAGCCGGAAAATGATTCAAAAAACGATCTGAAAATAAAAATTGATGTTGATAAAAATATTTTTGTTAATGTCTTTGCTGATTTTGAAATTTTAAAAACCAAGAAAAAAGCCAAAATTACTTGGAATTTCGGAGATGGACACAGAAGCTATCTTAAAAAAACCCGGCATAAATACGAGAAAACCGGAAAATATGCAGCCAGTGTCAAATATCGGGTTGGCAAAGAAAGTGCGACAAAAAATTTTACGGTTGAAGTCATTGATTTTCCGCATCCAAAAGTCTCCATTGTTTCCATAAACGCCAATCCTGAAGGCAAAGACTCTGAAAATGAAACAATAACAATTCAAAATAAATCCAAGAAGAAGATAAATCTTTTCGGTTGGAGCATTGCGACTGGCTGGAAAAAGTTAATCAATCATCCCGTTTTGGATAATTTCGAAATTCAGTCCGGAAAAAGTAGAGAACTTACACGCGAATTCTCAAGGTTTACGTTAAACAATAAAAAAGCGGAAATTGAACTAAGGTATCCGGATGGAAAAACTGCATACAAAATGAAATATAAAAAAGAAGATGGCATTAAGGAAGGGGAAGTGTATGAAAAAGAAAAAGGAGGATGGAACTGGACCCCGGTTAAATCCCCGACACGTCGTGGTCCTGTTTCGCAGGAATTTAACTGGGTAAACAATAAGCAAGAACCAGCGAATAATGATCAGGATTCAGTAAATAATAAGCAAAGTAATACAGGGGAAGAAGAAATGGTGAAAGAAGACGTTGAAATAGTCATCAAGAAAAAAGAGGTGCCGGCTTTGCTGGCGGTTAATAATAAATACTTGGCGAAAATGGAATTTTCGAGCGTAGAGCCGCGAGTTCTGGGCGCGGAAACAATTCGGGAAGTTGACGGCATTTATCATTTCACGCCGCAATATCCAAAGCAAGAACATTACGCAGTTACTTTTTTGAAAAATATTTTTACAATAATAAATACGAGAATAAATCTAATGTTTAATTTCTTTTTAAATTAATAATATCAACAAAAAAAGCCCACCTTTGCTTGAATAAGCTGGGGCAGGCCAGGCGGGATAAATTGTTTTTTGTTCCCTTTTCTAGGCTGATAATTTATCTATCAGCCCAAGAAAGTCTCCAATAAGGTATTTTTTTTCTTCTGGAACATAGGCATGTGACGCGTTAGCTAAATAATAGAATTCAAACTTTTCTCCTAAACTGAAATACCTCATTTCTGAGCTTAAGATCTTTTCGTATTTAGAGATAATCTTTTTAGGAATCCAAGTAGAAAACAGGTTTAAAATAAAATGTAGCTTATCCCATTTTTCTGCCATTTTTCATCTCCTTTCTTTTCTGTTTGAAAAAATAATAAATTATTTATGCCAATTTGGCCTTTTTTAAAAAAACTAAATCCACGTCATTTACTACAACATTTAGCAGGAACTTATTACAATAATCTATAAAAAACAAAAACAGCTTTTTGAAAAGCTGTTTTTGAATTTAGTTACCCATAATTTTGAATTTAATTCTCCAATAAAATCATTTTTCAAAAATGATTTTAACAAGAGAGGCAAGAGATATGCATTGCATCTCTCTTGCCGTTGTTAAATTTTGAAAATCTCGAGTAGTCTTTCTTCTAACTCATCGTTTTCACAATACTTGTAAAAGTCTTTTTTATTTAAGACACTATTGGCACCTGCTTTGATGCCTAAATCGTTTTGTTCATCTTCCGATGAAAACATTACGATTTTTGTCACAATGCCTATTTTTCGCATTCTGGAAACAACTTCGTGTCCATGTGTTTCTCTGAGGTTGCCATCCATCAAAATAATATCGAAATCATTTTCAGAGATTAACAACATTGCTTCCTCTTCGTTTTCAGCGAAAGAAAATTCAGCTGAGACATCTTCGAACATCCAATCTACCAACGGATAATCATCATCAATAAGCAGTACTTTCATAAAAATCCTCCTCAGAATTTTTTTAATTGTTTTTTAAAATAACTTTTCTCCAATGAAACCATAAAATATTTATGATTTCGACAAGAGAGGCAAGAGGTATGCATTGCATCTCTCTTGCCGGGTTCATAGCCCATCAGATGCCTTCAGAATTTTTTCAATTTCTTTAAGACATCTACTATTCTCGAGGTACACGTCGAATTTTAACGTTACTATAAAAGTAATAAGAGCTTCTATTTTAGAACACGAACCCTCCTCTTTACTTACTTCGCACACGCAATCAATGATTTTGACCCCATGTATTTTCAGATCTTGAATTTTAGCTAATCTTTCGGGACCTTTTACTTCAATTGTTAATTTCATAGCATCCTCCTTGTTTATTGTATCTGATTTTTTATAAAGAACTTTTCCCTTAGAAAATTACTACCCGATGTAATAATTTTCACAAGAGAGGCAAGAGATATGCATTGCATCTCTCTTGCCAGATTATTCATCTGTTTCTGGTTATTCTAACCAGGATGAAAGGGTTTGTTTTATTGTTAACATTTTCAAAATTATAATTTGCATCGCGACACAGCATGTTTCCCATTATCTTTCGCAGTTTCTGATTGCTTTTCCTCACTTTCTTTGCTTGTCTGTTACGAATTGACCTCTCAAGTGCCATTGACATATATTCATGCTCTATCTCCTCTTCAACAACAATTCCGCATGCTTCCGACCAATTTCTGTTTTTTTCAAATTCTATTCTTTTTGCTGCTAATTCATCTCTTTTTTTCATGTGTTCAAACGCTTCTTTATCGGTAACTTTGTAAAACATAATTGGCCTCCTTTTTGGCTAAGTTGAGTTAAGTTGAATTTTGAAATTGTTTTTATAAAGAACTTTTGTTAAGTGACTGTTTTGCTTTGTCATCTTAACAGGCTAGTATAGCATGGAATTGCGGTAATGTCAATTATAGTGCCTTAAAAAATAGCAATAAAATGGCTAAAATAAGGCAATATATAATATTGTAGTCAGAATTATTGACATTTTGGCTAATAAGGAATATAATATATTTATGGAACTTGAAACGATTTTGCAACATCTGGGACTTAATGAAAAACAGGCCAAAGTGTATTTGGCGCTTTTGCAAATGGGCAAAGGCTCAGTGCCGGCGATTTCCATTAAAGCAGGCACAAAAAGGCCGACAACCTACTTGCTTTTGGAAGAACTCCGTATGCAGGGTTTGGTTATGCTATTGCCCAAAAAGGGAAAAGTTTTGTATTCAGCCAATTCGCCGCATGAACTTTGGGAAAAGCAGAGAGAAAAAGAGCAGATGATCAGACAAAATATGCCGGAACTTATGGCCATGTTTAATACTCAAAAGGAAAAACCAAAGGTAACCTACTACCAAGGCGAACGAAATGTGGTGGATTTATACAATAAAGAAATATTTGTGCAGCCGGAGCTGGATATTTTTGGTTCAATCGAAGCGCTTGGCGGGATTTATGAAAAAATAGAATATAATCTAAAAAAGGCAGAAGAACAGAAAACAAAAATAAGAGAATTGCTTCAATCAGACGAAAAATCAATTGAATATTCCAAAAAACATTTTTCCGAATTTCATCAAGTGAAATTGGCGTCCAAGGAACTGAAATTTCCAACTGACAACATTATTTTCGGCAATAAACTGGCCATTTTTTCCTATAAAGATGAACCCATGGCGGTCGTGATTGAAAGTAGCGATGTGGTTGCAACATATAAATCAATGTTTGAGCTGGTGTGGAATTCGTTGCCGGAAATCAAAATTAAGTAATTTTTTAAAATAAAACAATATGGCCTTGTCTCAATATCATCAAAAATATTCAAATTACTCGGAAGAAGAAATACAAAAAAGAGCAGACGAAAAAGAAGCAGAACTCAAAAGCATATTTGAAAAAGTTTCCTTGAAAACTGAAAGTGAAATCATAAAATTAGCCGTAATGGGAAGTGGCGATAAGAGGTTTGCAAAACATCACAAAAGAATATTTGAGAAATTTGTGCAAAAGCCGGTAGAGGTTACAACTTTTGATATTACAACCGAACATCTTGAAGGAGAAGAAAGAATTATCCAACACGATTGCACAAAGACTTTACCAAATGCTCCCTATGACATCACTTATGTTCACGTTCTCCTTATATTTATTGAAACGAAAAAACAATGGGATGTTATAGAAAATTCCTACGATGCCTTAAAAAGGGGCGGCATTGCAATCCACGTTTTTGATAAAGGGGATTATTCTACTAATGAAAAAATGCTGGCAGACGGATATTTCGCCGTGCCACTCAGGGAATATGAAAATAAGCTGAAAGAATTAAACATTGATTATTTTGAAGTGCCTGTTAAATATGGTCTTGCGCTTGTTTTGGTAAAAAGTTAATTTCAATTTTTTAATAATATGATTAGCGAAGAACAAGAAACATATAGTAGCGAAGTTAAAAAAAACGGCGCAGAAAAATCTGAGATTGAAGAAAGCTGTATAGCAAAAAAAGAAAAAAGACTCGGAGAGATAGAAAAAGAACTGGCCACTATCACTAGCGGTAAGTATATTTGCTACAATGATTTGGAAAAATATGGAGAAAACTTTAAAGTAGCAATGCGAAGAATGAAGGAATCTGATATTTCAATAACGCAAGAAACCAAAGACAAGATTTATAATGAGACGGTTGTTGAAAAACATAAGTATGCGCTAGAGGAAAACAAAAAATTTGATCTTTTGAAAATTGAAAAAATGGTTCTAGAAAATGTCGGTCAAAATGATTCCAGACTTATGAAAAGGCTTTTTCCGCAAAAATCTGAAAGTATTTCCGGAAAAGTATTTTTGGAAACATTGAGAAAATTATGTCTTTCAAAAAATGTCCAAATTCCTATAAACGAGAGAATAACGATTATGAGAGAAGCCATGGAATATTTCAGTGAAGAAGAAAAATTGGATTATTCAGTGGCGCATGCTACCGGTTCGGATGCATTAAGATTGATTATTGATAGGGGTAAAATTATTCAAGGAGGAACAGGGGAGCATGGTGAAGCTGCGGGACAATCTCGCGGAGGAAGACAGCAGGGTGTTTCTGTGGCTGAAATGGATCACAAAATGGCTGATTATGTCGAGCTTTTTTATGCAAAAACAGCGGCGAATAAGGAAACTACAAGAAATATTCTAAAAATAGATGCTGATGTTATTGATAATAAAACATTGGCTCAAGATTTTGTCGAAATGTGTCTTGACCATGTGGAAGTTGATAAGTTATTAGAGATAATTTCTAGGGAAGATGGAAAAAAAGTTGAAGATATAAGGCTGAAAATTGCAGAAGAATCTCAAAAAACTCCGGATAAAATTAATCGTGAAGATTTAAAGAAAAGCAAGCTAATAAGAAAAATGCTTCTTTTTTCAATGAAAAATGTGACAGGCAGAAAACACTATATGACAGAAATGAGAGCCAAGCGCGATTATGAAGCCGTTGAGAATCTTATTAAAATATGCGAAGAATGCAAAGAGGGAGAATTTCCAAAAATAGAATATGACGGAAAATCATACCAGGATCCGAATGAAATTATAGGATTAAGGATAAGAAATTTAGGAGATAAAGACGGCATTGAAAAAAAGATGCTGCTGGATCTCAAAGATGAGTATGAATATTGGCTAAATCCGCATTTTGACAGCGAAAGTAATAAAATGATACCACCAAAATATACGCGCGAAGAACTTCAAGCTGGAATCAAGGAAATTTTAGGTGAATATGCTAACTGGATAAAAAAAGGAGAAACTTTTGATAGCCTGAAAAAAATTCATATTTTTGAAAGTGATTCAGAAGAAGACAAGGAGAAAAAAAGAAAAAGATTTAGAGAATTGGCCAATCAATTCCCCTGCATTCTGGTCATTGAGGGAGGAGAATACAAAAAGGATGGTGCAACATTTACTGCCAGAAAAGGTAGCAGGCCAGTACCATTTTTCCAAGTAGAAGAAAGAATAATGAGCGACATTCCTTTGGGCAATGTTAGCGAGATTGTGATTCCAAGATCAAAAAATGATGAAGTTAAAAAATGGCTGGAAGCATCAGGAATTAAAAAAGAAAAAGCACCGCGCATCGTTGCCTTTGAATATTTCGAAATTAAAAGACTGCTTAATCACCAGCTGAAAAGTGAAGCTGCAAATTAGATATTTTGAGAATATTTCCTTGTAACAAAAATTTTTCAGTGGTAGCATTAAATCATTAAGTATCTAGTAGATGGTATTTGGCATCTGGTATTTATTTTTTTATACAAAATACAAGATACGAAATACTTTATACGAAATTTATGTCGGGACACAGTCATTGGGCGGGGATTAAACAAAGAAAGGGCGTGAATGATGCCAAGAAGGCGAGCGTGTTTACCAAATACGGCCGACTGATTTCAATTGCGGCCAAACAGGGTGGCGGCAATCCGGAGCATAATTTTTCACTGCGTCTGGCCATCGATCAAGCACGGTCAGTCAATATGCCGAAAGACACGATTGAACGTGCGATCAAAAAAGGCACGGGAGAACTCAAAGACGGCGCGGAAATCGAAGAAGTGATATATGAAGGTTATGGTCCTGGCAACGTGGCGATGCTTATCAAAACGGCAACAGACAACCATAACAGAACATTCAGTGAAATTAAAAGTTTTTTCACCAAAGGTGGGGGAAAATTGGGCAGCGAAGGCAGCGTGAAATTTATGTTTAAACAAATGGGCAGCATCGAGATCGCTTTGGAAGGAAAAAATCCGGAAGAAATTGAAATGGCTGCCATCGAAGCCGGCGCGGAAGATATTGTTTTGGAAAAAGATTTTATGCTTGTTTATACTTCTGCAGCTAATCTTCAGAAAGTCAAAGAAAATCTGGAAAAAGAGGGAATTCAAATCGAGGGTGCGGGCCTGGTGTATGTGCCACTCCAAAAAACAGAACTTTCGTCGGAGGCCAAAGCCAGCTATGAAAATCTCTGGGAAAAATTGGACGAGCATGATGATGTGCAGGAAATTTATGACAATTTATAAACGTACGTTTATAAATTGTAATGACAAAATCCAAATTTCCAATGACAAATCAATGTCAAAATCCAAAGTTCAAATTTTTTGTCATTTGTATTTAGGATTTGATTTGAAATTCGTCATTTGAGCTTTGGCATTGAAAAGTAAAATATTTAAGAAAATTTGTGAAAAAAAATAAAAACATAATCCAATCAAAGTGCTTACGAGTTCTCGGTATTGATCCCGGTACGGCGACGGTGGGTTGGGCGGTATTGGACGAAACCAAAGGTTGTCCGAAAACTGTCGCTTTCGGCCACGTTTCAACTTCACCTGAAAATTCAACAGCAGAGCGGCTTTTTGAAGTAGCCACAGATTTGGAAAAAATCATAAAAAAATATCGTCCCAAAGAGGCGGCAGTTGAGGATTTATTCTTTTTTAAGAACGTTAAAACGGTCATGAAAGTCAGCCAAGCTCGCGGGGCTATACTCTTGACACTTTATAAAAATAATGTTAAGATTGCCGGCTATACTCCGCTCCAGGTCAAGCAGGCTTTGACTGGCTATGGCCGGGCGGAAAAAAAGCAAATTCAGATTATGGTGCAGAAAATTTTGGGCCTCAAAAGCATTCCAAAGCCTGATGATGCGGCCGATGCTTTGGCGATTGCACTGTGCCATATCAATAGTCGCAAAATGCGACAAATCAAATGTTCATAATGTTCGTAATGTTCATAAAGTTCGTAAAGTATGAATTAAATACTTTATAAACCTTAAAAACTTTATAAACTTTATAACTTTTTAATCTTATGGAAAACATTAATCCATTTATTAGTTATCTTGTAAATCAAGGCGTGCCGCTGGACACAGTGGTGCTGCTTTTGATGTTGCCGCTTATTGTGACGCTGATTGCTTTTTTCCGCCAAGTTATTGGAATCAAAGCTTTTGGTATCTATACGCCGGCCATTGTTACTTTTGCTTTTTTGTCTTTTCAGCATTTGCGATACGGCATCGTGGTTTTTGCAAGCGTGATTGTTTTAGGCATGATTATGCGTTTTGTCTTACGAAAACTGCGCATCCTATATTTACCGCGGGTAGCCATTACTCTCAGTATGATTGCGCTTATGATTATGCTGCTTTTGGGTTTTGGCGGAGCGATGCATCGGACGGGGCTGGCTGCGATTTCAATTTTTCCAATTTTAATCATGATAACTTTGGTAGAAAAATTTGTGGCCACGCAAATTGAAAAAGGCAACAAGGCTGCGGTAATTTTGGCCATAGAAACATTGCTGATTTCGGTAGCTGGATATTATTTGGCTAGCTGGCCATTGCTCATAAAAAGCATCATAGCTTTTCCATGGATCATATTGTTAACAATTCCAGTTAATATTTTACTTGGTAAATGGGGCGGCTTGCGCCTTAGCGAATATTTCCGTTTCAAGGAGGTTTTGAAAAATATGAAATAGATATTAAACCTGATCAGAAACTACGAATCAAATCCGAATCTACGAAAGAAACACAGAAACGTAAAATTAATTTTCGCATGTCCCGCGTTCGTAGTGCGGGTTCGCGAAGCGAATAACTTATGTTTGAATCCATCAAGAATGCACAAAAACTTTTAGGCATGAATTCCCGCAATCTGAATTATATCCGTCCATATAATCGCAAGAATGCGAAAAAATTGGCGGATAATAAAATTTTGAGCAAGCGGGTTCTTGGCAAAGCTGGCATTCCGGTGTCAAAACTGATTGCCAAAATAAGATCAATTTCCGAATTGGAAAATTTCGATTGGTCTATTTTGCCGTCTTCATTTGCACTTAAGCCTAATCGTGGTTTTGGCGGTGGCGGAATTTTAGTGGTCTATGGCAAGAAAAAAAATTGTGAAGGAAAATGGATTAAAGCCGATGGATCAGTGGTAACAATCGAAGACCTGAAAAGTCATATCCTCAACATTTTAGACGGCGCTTTTTCTTTGTCTAACATTCCGGATACAGCTTTTTTTGAAGAAAGGCTGACATTACTCAAGCTTTTCAAGCCTTATGCTTACAAAGGCATTCCGGATATCCGCGTAATTGTTTTTAACAGAATCCCGGTGATGGCTATGCTCCGTCTTCCGACTAAAGAATCTGGCGGCAAAGCCAATTTGCAGCAAGGCGGAATCGGAGTTGGGATAGACTTAGCAACTGGTGTGACAACTACGGCAGTTTTAGGCAAAGGTAAGATTATCGATTATGTGCCGGGAATAAGAATGCTTTTATCCGGAATTAAAATTCCCTATTGGAAAGATATTTTACTTTTGGCGGTTAAAGCCCAGGAAGCTTCCGGTATGGGATTTTTGGGTGCAGATGTTGCGATTGATCGCGAACGCGGTCCAGTATTTTTGGAAATAAATGCGCGGCCAGGGCTTTCCATTCAGGTGGCGAATCTTTCGGGTCTTCGTGAGCGTTTAGAAAGAATCAAGGGACTTAAGATTAAAACAGCCGAGCGTGGCGTGCGGGTTGGGCGGGACTTGTTTGGCGGTGAAATTGAAGAAGAAGTGGAAGATATTTCCGGCCGTAAAGTTATTGGCACAGTGGAAAAAGTCAAACTCATTGGCAAAAATGGGAAAGAAATTGAAGTCGACGCCAAGATCGACACAGGGGCGCATTCTTCTTCGATCGATCTAGAACTAGCTAAAACTTTAGGTTTTGAAAATGTAATCTCGTCTTTTTCAGAAATAGATTTGTCGCAATATCAAATATCTCCGGAAAATGAAGCTAATATTAAAAAAGATCTTTTAGGAAAATATAAAAATCCTATTCCTGATTTAGAAGATGTGGCCGTCGTGTTTTCTTCCAGTGGATCTTCAATTCGTCCGGTTGTGAAAATTGATGTGATTTTGGATTCAATAACTATAAATGCTAAAGTGAATATAACCAATAGAAAAGAATTAAATTACCCAATGATTATTGGTAGAAAAAATTTAAATAAATTTTTAGTGGATGTTATGAAGAAATAATTTTTTTAAAAACGCTTATGAAAAATTTTTTTGTAATTTATGATGGTGATGATTGGAATGTAGAAGTTCCTATGAATTATGAGATGACTAGGAGAGCTTTTGAAAAATGGAATGTAATGGCTCTAGAAAAAAACGTAGCTATGTTTAGAGCGTGTGTTGATTGGTACAATGCTGAAAAAAATGTTTTTCAGAAAGCTTGGGCTTATCGAGACGGGAAATGGCAAAAAATCGAAAAAGAGATAATACCCGATCTGATTTATGATAAAACATCGGGTGATAAGCAATACGATCTTTTTGGAGTTAAATCCATAATGCATACAAAAAGCAAGGTTTTTAATGATCCGCTTTTTCGCATAATGCTAAACAATAAATTAACTCAGTATGTTTTGTTTTCAGAATATATGCCGATTTCTTTTTTAGCGACAACTAAAAAAGAGCTTGCTGATGTTCTTGAAAAAATTCCTTCCGCAAAAGCTGTTGTAAAACCGTTGCAAGGTTCAGGGGGATTTGGCATTATTATAGACGCTAAAAAAGTAATTTTAAAATCAAATTCCCTGATTATCTATCCGGTTTTGGTTCAGGAATTTATTGAAGGAGGTGGAATTCCGAATTTTTCAGAAGGAGAGGCTTTGGCTGATCTTCGTATAGTGTTTATGCATCATAAGCCTAAATATGCCTTATCCAGAGTGGCTAAAAAAGGTTCGCTTTTTACCAATATGCATCAAGGAGCTGAAGGCGTGAGAGTTCCGTTGGAAAAAATACCCGAAAGCATTAACGAAATGCTAAAAAATATTGTGGAAAAATTAAATATTTTTCCCAAAGCGCAATATTCGCTGGACTTCTTTTTTTCAAAGGAGAAGAAGCCTTATCTTATTGAAATGAACACTACGCCCGGGGTTTGCTTGATTGAAGCTATGGGTGACGACAAGCTCCAGGAAGAAAGTCTTGATGATATTTTAGCGCTTTTATAAATATGAAAAAAATATCACTGGCCATTATTGGTCCGCCTACTCAAAATTCTAAAGACTTATTGTTAGCCGCTAAAAAAAAGGGATGGACCGCTAAAATTTTTGAAATAGTAGATATAATTTTTGAATCCAAAAATGGTTCTCCGCAAGCTTTTTGTGGCAAAAAAAATTTAAATGATTTCGACGTCATTATTTTTCGAGGTTATAATAACCATATTTATGAAGCCAAAATATTAGCCAAAATATTAAAACATAATAAAAAAACCGTTATCGAAGAATCTTTATCAGGTTTTTATGTTCGTGGCAAAGCACAACAAGCTATAATTTTTTCTGAGAAAAAAATTGCACACCCTATTACTTATCAAGCATTGAGCGTTGATGGTTGGAAAAATATTTTGCAAAAAATGAAATTTCCAATTATAGCAAAACTTAATCTTGGCAGGAAGGGTAGAAATATAAAAAAAATCGATCGGAAACAGGATGCCATGAAATTTTTCAGACAAAACAAGTTTGATTATTTGGCGCAAGAATATTATCCAATCAAAAGTGACTTCAGGGTTTTTGTTGTAGGCAATAAGGTCATTGGTGGTTTCGAACGCTTTATAATAAAAGGTGAATATAAGTCTAATGTGCATGGAACACCAGCTCAAAAGATTAATGTAAGCCAAGAAATGAAAAAAGTTGCAATTAAAGCAACCAAGGCGTGTGAATATGAAATAGCGGGTGTCGATCTCATGAAGTATAATGGAAAAATATATGTTATTGAAGTCAACGTGGCTCCGCAATGGGAAAAATTTAAAATGATTACAGGTATAAATCCAGCTGAATATATCATTGAATATGCATTAAAAAAACATCTTCAAAAATAATTACTTCACAATATTACAAATACAAAAAAACAAAAAGATGAACGAAATTCCCAAAAATATAAATCAAATAGAAAAAAAGAAAAATTTTGTTTTTCCTGAGAGAGCTTTTGCGGGTGTCGAAGAAGCTATTGCGCAGATTAAAAAAATAGAATCTGGAGAAATTCAAAAAATTGAACTTAGTGAAACGGAAAAAGAAAAGATTCTTGTTTTCGAAAATAATTTAGGCGAACAACTGGAAGAAATTTTTGATATTAAAGTGGTTGACGTGGAGATTTATCCGGATTTTTTTCTAACAGATGAAGGCAGAAATTTATTTGAAGAAATGACTGGATTTCCAATTGTGGCAAATAGTCTTGAAGAAGTCGAAGGTTTTTTCTACGAAAATCGTGAAAAAATCGCAGCTTTGGATGGTAAAAAACAAGCGAAATTAAAAGGTCAGTCGAAAAAATTTTCACAAGAAAAACAACAAGATGAACTTCAATCAACATTAGATCAAGAAGGCAATATCAATATTCAAGGATTGGAAAATCCCAAAAGATTTTTTATTCTCCTAAGTCCCGAAAAAGCTTCAGAAAAAATTTATCGAATGCGAAAATTTAAACGCCAACTGGTCCAAGATTATTCAAAAGAAAATACTGATGAATCAGAAAATTATAATAAGGTGCAGGAAAAAATCGTAGATCTTTATAGAAAAAGAACAAATGAACTTATTGCTGAAATGTTTGGTTATTCGGTTATGATTGAAAAAATGTCCGATAAAATCGGATCAAGCAAGCTGGCAGAAAAGGAAGAAAGTCTTTTGCATCAATATCCCGGTATGAAAAAATTTGTAGATATGTTTTCGCGATATGACAGATTTGTTCATGGTGCTGGAAATATGGCTGAAAATGAGAAACAAATAGGCAAGGATCTGGAAAATTTAGCTAATTTTATTGAAGAACAATCTTTAGAAAATGAAAAAAATAAACGCAAGAACGCAGCTGCCAAAGGAATTGATTTTTATAAATTAGCAAAAACTTATAATATTCCCAAGGAAACCTTTGCTTTTTATGCCGAAAAATTTTTTGAAGAATATGGGCAAAAAAGTTCTGAACCGGCAGACACTTTCGATCCGAACCGCAAAGGGCCAGCAGCTGATGATAAATGGCAATATTGTGCTCGCAATGCCTACAATGCTTTTGATGTTTCTTTAAAGCAGAAAGTTATAAAAGCTCCAATTCGAGATCGTTCCATCGAAGAATTGGTAGCGGTCTTGCTTGGACACGAATTTACTCATTTTGTCCAAATGTTAAATCAGGAAAAATTGCCGTTGCGATTGTTTAAAAAAGTTTGCGGTGACAGGCGAGACATGTTGGTTGAAGGGGGCGGCATGATGATGCAAAGCCAAGTTTCCGAAGAATTGTTCGGATATAAATTTTTTCCCCGAGTTCAATATGTAAGAACGATGGCTGAAAGACAGAAAGGAGGCACTTATCTGGATTGTGTCAAAGTTTATTATCAGAGTTCTCTTAAATTGCTAAAAGCTAATGAAGGCTTTAATGAATTACCAAGTGTAAAAAAAGAGGAATTAATGAAAAAAGAGATTGATACGGCAGTTAAATCAGTTAAAAGACTTTTTGCTTCAGGTGATGATTATAATTCGAAAGCAGGATTTTTAACTGGTTCTAGATCCACTGTTTATCTTGAACAATATGCGGCCATGGAAAAATTAAAAGAAAATGGACTTGATAAGTATTGTCTTATCAGAGGATTAAATCTGAAAGCGATAGCTTCTCTTATGGAAATGGGATTTATTGATGTTTCAAATATAGAGGTTCCTAAAGTTGATTTTATAAAAAAAGTATGGGAGGAGGTTAAGGGAAAATGCTTGCTTGAATAAAAAACAAAGTGAATATTTTATCTTTAAAACCCTGCTTTGGCGGATTTTTTACTTTTGACCAAGAAGCCGCTTAAGTTTATACTAAAGGGAGGAAGAATTGTTAAAAATTTAGCGTATAAACAAAAATGAGACCAGTATTTATAGCTAATAAATTCAGAAGATCTTATTCCGGAAATGGGTGGAAAATAATCGGAAAAATCACCCTTGCTCTTTTTGCTTTGGGCTTTGTTTTTGTGGCGGGAGTGTTTATTTACTTCGCCAAGGACTTGCCCAGTCCGACAACTGTCAAAACCAGAAATGTGGCTGAATCAACCAAGATTTATGACCGGACAGGCGAGCATCTTTTATATGAAGTCCACGGCGAAGAGAAACGCACCATAATTCCTTTTGAACAAATTCCGGATACAGTCAAATATGCCACGATTGCCTTAGAAGACCAGGATTTTTATTCACATCATGGCATTAAAATAAGTTCTATCATTCGCTCGGCTCTAATGGATGTTATGAAAGGTTCTGCTGCACAGGGCGGATCAACCATTACCCAGCAATTTGTAAAGAAGGCTCTCTTGACGGATGAAAAAAGAATTTCCCGAAAAATAAAGGAAGTTATATTATCTATTGAAATTGAAACCAAATATTCGAAAGATGAAATTCTGGGCATGTATTTAAATCAGATTCCCTATGGCTCTAACGCGTATGGTGTTGAGGCAGCAGCGCAAACTTTTTTCAAAAAATCTGCCAAAGAACTGAATCTTTCCGAATCAGCACTCTTGGCTTGCCTGCCAAATGCTCCAACCTATTATTCTCCTTTCGGGCTTCATACGGAGGCCCTAAAAGCTAGACAGGAATCAACACTGCAAAAAATGGCCAATCAGGGCTATATAACACAAGAACAAGCTGATGAAGCGAAAAACGTGGACATTTTGGCAGGAATAAGTCCGCGCCAGGACAATATCTCAGCGCCGCATTTCGTAATGTATGTCAAAGAATATTTGGTTGATAAATATGG
>DAIUDF010000009.1:0-27925 GCA_036845785.1 Candidatus Moraniibacteriota bacterium
TCGGAATCTGGATTTTCGGCAAAAAAAGTTCTAATTTCGTCCAAAAGGTACCGCAGCGAACAAAGTGAGCGAGAAAAAGAGCAAGCAAACTGCTTTGCTTGCGTACGGGATTCGAACGCCGGAGCGATGTTTTGCCAGTAGGCAAAACCGCGAGGCGGTGGCCAGACAAATTTTTGCGACGGAAAAAATTTAGTCGAGGTCGAATCCCTGCCTTTCCGCATAAATTAAAAACCGGTCAAACCCGGTTTTTTTGAATAAAAAAGAGGGGAAACCATTTTTTGGCTCCCCCAATTTTTCTAATAGTGCGCTTCAGCACCCCTCAGTTTGAGGTATGCTTAATTTTTTCCCGAATTTCGTAATTGATCATTTCGGGTCTGGGATCTTCTAGAACATTTTCTGTTTCTAGACCCAATTTTTTCGCGGCATTGTAATCTTTAATTCGAAGAACAAAAGTAATGCCGTCTCTAAATTGAAACTCAAATTCAAAGTCAAATTCGTCAATAGGATATTTGCTTTCATCGAGAATTTTTATAAGAGCTTCAATTAGGCGAAAAAGCTGATCCCATGCTTTGTTCTTGAAAATTGCTCCAGATGTTTCTTCCAACAGAATTTTGGGTCTCGGAATCGGATTTTTTTGATTGCCGTTTAAGCATGCTTTTAACATGTCAGCACCATATACTTCTTCAAATTGCTGCTTTGTAAATTTAAACCCTTCTAACGACATTCCGATTTTATTTGCTTCCTCCTTCGCTGTTTTTAATAGCATTCTTTCTTTCCCCCTATTTATTTATTAAGCAACTAGAAAGAACGTTGCTAACATCTTCTTATATCACATTTTTTAATTTTTGGCAATAAGAAAAATAACTATTTGAAATTTTGGCTTAAATAAAGGTTTTTTATTTATTAATCTTTTCAAAAACATTAGGACCTATTCGTCTAACCTCTGGTTTTTCTTCAAGATCGTATGTGCCGGGATATTTTTTTTCATATCGTTCATAATGTTCTAGAAAAGCTTCCTTGTCTTCCTTTATCCATTTTCTTAATTTAATTATCATATGCTTTGTACATTCTTCCCGATCATAATCAGCAATTCGAAAATCATTGAAATATTTTTCTAATTTATTTCGAATTTCTTTCCATTCACTGGTTCCATAATTAGCTTTTAGCACTTTTTCTTTTTCTGGCAAACTTAATTCTTTTTTTATTTCTGAAAATATTTTACTTAATTCTTTTATATGGGGCATAATTTTATTAAATTTAAATTATTTTTAATTTCATTTTTATTATATCAATAAATTTTATTTTCCTCAATTTTTAAAGGAACTATTTTTTCATTTCCTGTCTGGCGATCACAGCTGCATAAATTTCTTTGACGCCGGCTTTTTTCAGAACCTTGGCGCATTCAAAAATGGTCGAACCGGTGGTGGCAATGTCGTCAATTAGTAATACGCTTTTGCCGGAAATATCTTGCTGATTGCTTGCCAAAAAAGCGTCTTGCATATTTTCCCGGCGGTTTTGATAGTTTTTGATTTTCATCTGTGGCAAGGTATATTTTTTTCTGATTAAAATATCTTCTTGGCACTGAATAGGATTTTGTGGCAGAAGATTTTGGGCGACATATTTTGCCAAAAGAGCTGACTGATTGAATCCACGCCAACGAAGACGCCTTTTGTGCAAGGGAATGGGAATGACAACATCGGGAAGAGGCAAATCGGTTTTTTGGAGGGCTGAAATAATGATTTTTCCCAAGTCTATGTGCAGATCAGAAACAAAACGATATTTGTAATAATGAACCAGTTGTGCAACCAGATCATTTTTGTATGAAGCAGCTACAACCAGAGCGGAAAGCGCGCTTTTTTTCTTGCAACTTTGGCAGGTCCGTCCGTCCGGAACAATCATTTTTTCGCAAACTCCGCAGACATGGTCGGTTTGCAGCTTTATTTTAGAAAAACATCCATCACAAAGCCACTGGCCTTCTTTTGAACAGGAAACACATTTGATAGGAAAGAGAATGTTTAGAACGAAAGTATGAATTTTGCGGAAAATTGTGAATAACCTACTTGGCATAGTTGTTGATTTTTTTAAAGTATGTTATTATATTGGTGTAACTTATCACTTTTAATCTAACACAAACACAAAAATGCTGGAATTTTTGAAAGGTAAAAAAAATAATTTTATCGGGGTTGATTTTGGGACCTCTTCTATTAAGGTTGTCGAACTTTCTTATAAGGATCAGAAGGTTTTTTTGGAAAATTACGGAATCGTCGATTTAAAATTTTTGGCCGGAAACGATCTTAATAAGCAAAAAGAAGTCGGAAAATCCTATTCTTACGAACAAAATCTTGTTGAGGGAGTAAGGCAATTATTTGAAAAAATGAAGCCTAAAGCAAAAACTGCAAATGTTTCCATTCCAGCATTCTACGGTTTAATAACTATCATAGAAATGCTGGATATGCAGGATGAAGAATTGGCAAAAGCAATTCAATTTGAAGCCCATAAATATATACCAAGTTCTCTAGATGAAATTTCCATGAGTTGGGAAATTATTGAACGCGTGGAAAATCCTAGTCTTTCTCTTTCGCAAAAAACAGACAAAAAAAATGATTTAAAAAAAATAAAAGTTCTTTTGGTGGCTGCTCCAAAGAAAGATATAGATCGTTATGGCAAATACGTTGCCACTAAAAACATTAAAGTTGGAGCTATCGAGCTAGAAACATTTTCTCTGGTCAGATCATTGGTAGGCGAAGATGCGGGAAATTTTTTGATTATAGATATAGGCTTGCAGGCCACAAACATAATTTTGGTTGAAAAAGGCATTGCAATGGTCAATCGTAGCATTGATGCCGGGGGCAATGAGATTACTTTGGCTATAGCCGACAGCATGAATATTTCCAATCAGAGAGCGGAAGCACTAAAAAAAGGAGAAAGAGATTTTTTGAACAACAAGGAATCTGCACTTGTAATTCCGGTTCTGGAGTTTATTGCCAGTGAAGCAAAAAGAATAGTTGGTCTTTACATTTCAAAAAATAAAGAAACTAGAATCGATGGCGTTATATTGTCTGGAGGGACATCAAAAATGAAAGGCCTTGAGGAATATTTTTCACGTCTTTTGGAAACAAAAGTAGTTATTGGAAATCCCTGGCATCGAATCATGATTGAAGATAATGCAAAGATTCTTGTTGGAAACCTGGGCGGGTCTTTCTCTGTCGCGTTAGGATTGGCGCTGAGGGGCATAGAAGAATATAAACGCAAATAAAAAATTTAATATAATAAAAAAATAAACAAAATAAAAATTTATCCCAGTTTAATATTCGCCAAGGGCGGATTTAACAGGGCAAGAAAAAATGACTAATATAAATTTATACCAAGACGATCAAGAAATTAAAAAAAGGCTTGCAGCTAATACTAAATTTTTTAGCGGAGGAGTATTTTTTTCGCTGATGCTAGTTGTCCTGACCCTGTTAGTTTTTGTTGGTTTAAAAATTTATGTATCACAGGTTGAAAAAAATAACGCAATTGTGCTTAAAGAAATTGAAAATCAAAGAAATTCAATAATTAAACTCGATGAACTCGGAGAAGTTATTGATGTTCAAAAGCGTTTGCAGAATATAAAAGACAATTTGAAAATTGTAAACGGAGAAATTACCAGTGTTCAAGTGGCAAATGTATTGGATAATTTTGAAAAAGATATTAATAATACTGTTGTGGTATCAAGCTTTAATTATGATGACAGTGGAAAAATTGAAATATCTTTCGAGTCAAACAGCTACAGTGAAATATCGCGCCAAATTATGAATTTTAAAAATTCAAAGAACCTAAGAAATGTTATTCTCACGAAAATTGCTAAAAATGAAAAAACCGGCAACATTAATTGTGATTTAGAAATGCATATTAAATAATTATTTTGTTAACATGCTTAATTTTTTTAAATAAATCTTAAAAGCCGAAGCAGTTTTTGTTTTATTGCTTTCAGGGAATTAAAACAATAACTCAGGCAACAAAAAAATGCGTTTAAAAATTTTATTTTTCCCCTTGATGGTTATCATATGCTTGTTTATTTTTCTCTCATATATCAGGCCGGAGGTTGATAATCTTACAAGAGTAAATAAGGAAAAGGCTGAAGCGCAGGAAAAAATAAATAGCATAAAAGAAAAAACAGAAGCTGCAAAATTGCTTAGCCAGAAAATAAGAGAAACAAAAGCGTATAAAGAAGTAATATATAATTATTTGCCTGATAGAAAAGTGGAAGAGCAGATTATCGCAGGCATAAACTATTTGGCGTCTGACGCCCAGGTTTTTTTGGCTGATATTTCAATGAAAGATGCGGCTCCCAAGAAAAAAGAAGCAGTTCTTGATGTATCTACTTCTGATCCTATGTCGGCCGAAGCAGGTGAGGATCAAAACAAAGAAATGCTTTTTAGCGAAGCCACAATAAAAATTATCGGCGAGTATGAAAAGATGCAGCTTTTTTTCGATCAACTGCAAAAAATGGCTTTGTTTAATAACATAAAATCATTGAAAATATATAAGGAAGAAGTTACGAACAACACAAACAATCCAGGCGAAGCAACTGGTAATAATCAAGCTACATCATTGCTGGCTGAAATTGTTATAGATTTTGGTTATCTTGAAAAAGCAAAAATTAATGAAAATAATTTGGCGGAATTCAAAGCAACTCTTGATGAAAGCATTGTTACAACCTTAACTGGATATAGGTCACAAAAAATAGTTTCTGGTCTGCCTAGTGACCAAGGTATGGCAGAAGGAAAAAGTAATCCTTTTCTTCCTTAGAGTATGATTGGCAAAGCGGAGATATTGTTTTTTGACAGCCACATCAGTGTTTGTAATTTTAGAGTGTGTTCTAAAAGAGAAATAAACTATGTCTGAAGAGAAAAATAAAAAACAAATCAAAACAAAAAATTTTTCTACTGATAATTCTCAGCAAGATCAGGATTCGAACCCATTGGCTGAAAAGGCAAACTTTTTGGGTATGCCCTATTTGGAGGAAGCTCCAAAAATCAATAACGAAGTGTTGGATATTATTTCTCGTGATATTGCCATTCAACACAAGATCATTGCATTTGAAAAAAACGGAAAGAAGGTAAAAGTTGGAATAGTTGATCCCAATGATATAAATGCGCTTAATATTCTGCGTTTTATTGTTGAAAAAAAGAAGATTGAGCTTGATTTGTATCTGATTTCTGAAGAAATCTTCCAGGATATGGCCGAGCAATATTCAGGTGGCGCAGAAAAAGTTATCCAAGAAGCCATGGAATTATTGCAAGACGATGCTGATTTTAACGTAGTGGAAGAAAGTGAAAAAAAAGAAATAGATAGCATGCAAGCCGCTCCTGTAACGAAATTACTCAGCGTTATTACCCGCCATGCTATTGAAGGTAAGGCTAGCGATATTCATATTGAGCCTTTCGGCAAAGAGTATAGAGTGCGTTTTCGTGTAGACGGGGTCTTACATTCTTCATTGTCTATTCCGAAAGAAGTTGGCCGAGCAGTAGTTTCCAGAATAAAAATTCTTTCAAATCTTAAGATTGACGAAAAAAGAAAACCACAGGATGGTCGCTTTAAGCTTTCTGACGAAGGCGGTCATTTTGTTGATTTCCGTGTTTCGAGTTTGCCGGTAGTTGAAGGGGAAAAAATAGTCATGCGTCTTTTGGATACGGAAAATAAAATTGTCGATCTCGAAAGCATGGGTCTTATCGGCAAAGGAAAGGACATACTAGTAAGAAATGTTATGGAGCCCTACGGAATTATTCTTATGACAGGCCCGACTGGTAGCGGAAAATCAACAACTCTCTATGCCTGTTTGGATATTTTAAACAAAGAGGAACGTAACATTATTACGCTGGAAGATCCGGTGGAATATTCAATTAGCGGGGTTAATCAAAGCCAGATTAATCCGGAAATCGGCTATACATTTGCTAGCGGTCTTCGCTCAATTTTGCGTCAGGATCCAAACGTTATTATGGTCGGGGAAATACGCGATAGCGAAACCGCCGAACTTACAATTCATGCTGCGCTGACAGGGCATTTGGTGCTTTCAACTCTTCATACAAACAGTTCAATCGGAGCTATCCCGCGGCTTGTGGATATGGGCATAGAGCCATTTCTTTTATCGTCTTCTCTCCGAGTTGTTGCCGCTCAGCGTCTTGTTAGAAGGATATGCAAAAACTGCAAGCAAGAAATTAAAATCCCTCAAAGTGTTCTGGAAAATATAAAAAATCAAATAGAAACATTGCCGCAAGAAGAATTAGAAAAATACGGAGTTAATCTGACCGATGGAATCCATGTTTTTGAAGGCAAGGGTTGTGAAGAATGCGGAAATACCGGATACAAAGGCCGGATAGCTATTTTTGAAGCCCTTGAAATCGACAAGGATATAAAAGAAATAATTTCTGAAAAAAATGGAGCCGAAACTGAAGTGCAAAAATACGCTGAAAAACAAGGCATGATTAAAATTAAGCAAGACGGTTTATTGAAAGTTATTTTAGGCCTGACAACATTAGCGGAAATTGAGCGCGTGACCGAAGGCAGCAAAAGTGTCGGAGGGGAAGTGGAAGACGATAAGGGATAATGTAATAAATTTCTAATTCCTAATTTATAATTTTATGGAAAATGAAAAGAAAAAAATATTAATTGTCGAGGATGATGTCTTTATTAGTGATATATATCAGGTTAAATTTTCACAGGAAAGCTATGAAACAGCAGTGGCTGTCAATGGATTGGAGGCTTTGAAAAAATTGGAAAGCTTTCAGCCTGATGTGATACTTTTGGATATAATAATGCCGCAGATGGACGGAATAGAAACACTGAAGAAAATTAAAAAAGACGAAAGATGGAAAAATATTCCGACAATAATGCTGACTAATATATCCGAGGAAGAAAAAGTCGAAGAAAGTGAAGAAATAGGAGCTAGTGATTATCTTGTTAAATCGCAATTTACTCCATCGGAAGTTGTTGAAAAAGTAAATGCTTTGCTGAAAAAATAAAATTTTGGTATAATACTTCTATAAAACATAAGTTTTTCAAAAATTTTAAAAATTAAAATTAAAAATAAACATGACTGTAGATCATAGCGAGCAGAGAATGAAAAATCTTTTAAAATTGGCGGCTCAGCAGAATGCTTCTGATTTGCATTTGGTGGTAGGAAGATATCCAACCCTTCGTATCGACGGCAAGCTCTACCCGCTGACACAGGAAAGCATACTTTCTCCGGAAGACACTAAAATGCTAAGCAATGTTCTTCTTAGCGAAGAAAATAAAAAAAGGCTACTGGAAGAAGGGCAAGTTGATTTTTCCTATAATCTTGAAAACAAGGTTCGTTTCAGGACAAATGTTTTTTTTCAGCAGGGAAACATCAGCGTGGCTATGCGTATGGTTTCCGGACGACTCAGCACTCTTGAAGAATTGAATATTCCGACAACACTCTATGAGTTTACCCGTAAGCCGCAGGGACTGTTGCTGATTACCGGACCTGTAGGCCATGGAAAATCAACCACACTTTCAGCCATGATTGATTTTATTAACCATAATGAAGACAAAAACATAATTACAATTGAAGATCCAGTGGAATATGTCTATGAGCAAGACAGGTGCATTATAAATCAAAGAGAAATTGGCAGGGATACAAAGTCCTTTACTGAAGGGTTGCGTAGCATTTTCCGCGAAGACGCCAATGTAGTTCTTATTGGCGAGCTTAGGGATTTGGATACTATCAGCACAGCCATGACGGCAGCAGAGACTGGACATTTGATTTTAGCAACATTACATACGAATGATACTTCTCAAACTATAGACAGAATTATAGATGTTTTTCCGGCGCACCAACAAAATCAGGTTCGTTCTCAGTTGGCTAGCGTTCTTTTAGGTGTAGTTTCGCAAAGATTAGTGCCGCGAGTAGGCGGAGGAAGAATTCCGGCTCTAGAGATAATGATCAACAATCATGCAGTTGAAAATCTAATCCGGGAAAACAAGACATACCAGATTGATTCGGTTATTGAAACAGGTCTTCGAGACGGAATGATTTCATTGGACAAGTCATTAGCCGATTTGATTCAGCGCGGAATGATCACGCTGGATGATGCCTATGACTATACAAAAAATAAAGAATATTTGCAAATGTTAATAAATAAAAAACAATAAACAAGATCCGAACGTCCAAATGTCTTTATTTCTAAATAAAAAGACTTTGAAACGTTAGGTCCAAATAAATATGCGTTTTTCATTTCAAGCTAAAGATCCAAAAGGCCAACTGCGAGAAGGCACAATAGAAGCAAACAGCAGTGAATCAGCTGTTACTATTATTCAAGAAAAAGGACTTATTCCGATTGCAGTCGAACAAGAAAAAGAAATTTCTGGCGTATTGAAAGATCTTCAGCGCATCTGGGCGGGGGTAAATGCCCGAGAATTGTCGGTTTTTTTCCGCCAAATGGCAACGCTGTTGGACGCCAAGGTGCCGATAGTCTCTGCGCTCAAGGCAGTGGGCGATCAAACTGAAAATGTTTATCTTAAAACAACGACAAAGGAAATGATTGGAGATATTGAAGACGGATCATCTTTGTCGGATGCCATGAAAAAGCATCCAATGGTTTTTAAAACTTTGGCTGTGAGTATGGTTAAAGCCGGTGAAGCTTCGGGAAACTTGCAACGCTCGATCATGTTTTTGGCTGACAATACTGAAAAAAACTATGAATTGAACGCAAAAATAAAGGGAGCCATGTTTTATCCATTATTTGTCTGCACGGTGGCAATTATAATCGGCTTTGTGGTTTTTACGATTGTGTTGCCTAAACTTACGGCTGTTTTCGAGGATATGAATGTGCAAGTTCCTTGGTATACAAAAGCTTTAATGTCCCTAGGAGATTTCATGAGCCATTATTGGTGGGCTGTTCTTCTTGGCATAATAATTATTGTTTTTTCAGCGATATACTATGTTAGAACTGAGGATGGCAAGAAAGAATTTGATGTGATTAAGCTCAAAATACCAATTGTCGGCAATATTTTTAGATACATATATATTTCCAGATTTTCCGAAAATCTAGCCGTACTATTGGATGGAGGCATACCAATTGTGAGGGCGCTTATCATTGTTAGTGAAGTTGTAAATAATAAATCTTACGAGAGCGCTATTTTGCGGGCGGCTGATGAAGTCAAAACAGGCGGTAATATGAGCGGTGTTTTTGCGCGCAATCAAAATTTTCCGGCGATTGTGGCTCAAATGATAAGAATCGGAGAAGAATCAGGAAAAATTAGCGAAGTTCTCAGGCATATTTCAGATTTCTACGGCAAAGAAACAGATCGCATCACGCGCAATCTGGCAACAATGCTTGAACCGATAATGATATGCGTTCTGGGAGTAGGCGTAGCCATTTTGGTATTCGCGGTGCTGATGCCTATATACAGCATCACCAGTTCAATCTGATAAAAAAATTATGCACAGGCTTTTTTTGTAAAAATGTGCTATAATTTAATAAGTTTATATAGATTGATGTAAAAAATAAAAATATGAAAATGAAAAAAAATTTGTCATTAAAAAAAGGATTCACTTTAATCGAACTTATGATTGTCATCGCAATTATCGGCATCTTGGCTGGTGTAGTGACTGTCAGTATGAAAAGTTCTGTCGATAAATCAAAAAGAGCTTCAGCGATGACTAGCGCAGCCAGTGTTTTACCGGAATTGGTAACATGCGCGGATGATGGGGGTGTTGCTTCTGTTCCTACGGCTAATTCAGATATATGTACTGGCGTCGCTGGGCATGCAAATGCTGATTGGCCAAATATCTCAGCAAAAACAGGCTGGAATTATGGCGCAACAAACGGAACTTTAGCTGCAGGGAATTATGTTTTTTGTCTTACAAAAACCGGAGAAAGTCCTGCTTTCATAAAATGTAGTGTGGCTCAAAGCGACTGCAGTGATGCAACTAGCTGTCCATAGTCTGTGAAATAACTATCAGATTTATAGATAAAATAAAAATTAAAAAAATTCTTGAAAAATTGAAGACTAGAAAAAGAAATTGATGTCCGCCACTTTTCCAGAGAACGCGTGTTAATCGCATTGGTTTAAACCCACGAGTTTTAAGGGAATAAAGTGGACTCTCAAATTTCTTTACTTCAAATCACAAAGACAATTTTTGTTGATGTGAGGCGGGTTTCAAAATCAGAGATTTTGAGGAATTTGATGAGAGGAGGTGTGAAATTATGAAAAAAATGAAAAAAGGTTTCACGTTGATTGAACTTTTGATCGTTATCGCGATCATCGGTATTTTGGCTGGTGTTATTTTGGTCAGCACAAACTCAGCCAGAGGCAAGGCGCAAGTTTCTGCCGGTATGCAAACAATTAAAAGTGTAATGCCATATGCCGTTGATTGTTTTGTCCGTGGTGGTACTGTAACTACCCCTCCTGTTGCAACAAGGGCTGTTTGCGTTGGTGATACAAGCGTTACATATCCTGCAATGCCAAATGGATGCTCCTGGACCGGTGGCACAGCAGGAACAAACATAACTGCTACTTGTGCTTCGCACGTTATTACATGTGATTATTCAGCTGGAGGAAACTGTTCTGCTACATAGAGCATTTTTAGTTTTTTTGTCTGCTAATTTTTTAGCGGACAACTAAAGCTAAAAATTAAATAATCTTTAAAATTTATGTTTATGCAAAAAACAAAAAAAGGGTTCACGTTAATTGAACTTTTGATCGTTATTGCAATCATTGGAATTTTGGCTGGTGTGATTTTAGTCAGTACAAATAGTGCCAGAACTAAAGCTCAAATTTCAGCCGGAACTCAAGCTGCGAAAAGTGTTATGCCTTATGCCTCGTCATGTGTCTTGGAGGGGAATACGGTAGTAGATCCTGCGGATAACGGTGAAGTTTGTAGCACTCCAAATAATGCTGTTTACCCCGCTGCTCCAGCTGGATGTGTATGGGCAGCCGGTTCAGTTGCTGGAGAGACATATGCAATTACATGTGCCACGGTAACAATTGAATGTAACACTAATGATTCTTCCTGCCAGTAAGTGTAGTTGCAATATAATGACCAAACTCAAGTACAGTTTCTGAGTATCAAAAAATGAAAAACAAAAGAAGCCTCGATTTTATCGGGGTTTCTTTTTTTGGTATAAATCATGTCTTATTTTAGGTAAAAAATGACTCAACGCGAAGACTGTTCTTCTTGAATAAAAAATTTGAAAAAATTGATCACAAAACTCTTAAATATCGTGTGGAAAAATTAGATAAAAAATTTGCCTAAAATAATTTTAACAAACTGGATCCGGAGAGCAATTTTAATATACTCTTTTAGTTTTTTTATTTCTATGCTATAATTTAATAAGTTAAAATTTCAAAATTATGCTTGCTATCTTTTTTATTTTTGGTCTCATTATCGGCAGTTTTCTGAATGCCGTGGTCTATCGTCTCAATGCGGTTGAGTCGCTTTTGGAACGTTCGCATTGTCCGCATTGCAAGAAAAAAATCCGCTGGTTCGACAATATTCCGCTTCTGAGTTTCATTGTTCTTTCAGCCAGATGCCGCGATTGCGGAGAGAAGATTTCCTGGCAATATCCGACAACGGAGTTTCTGACCGGGGTTGTTTTTGCACTAGTGGGAAATTATTTTTTTCTGCCATATAATTCTGCCAGCTGGATTTTGACTGCATATTATCTGGCTATATTTTCACTACTGGCTGTTATTTTCATCTATGATCTGAAATATATGGAAATTCCCATGCTGATTCTCTGGATTGGAATAGCGGTTACAATTGCATATTTTTTAACTTATGATTGGCAAAATTTTAATTTGGCTGTCTCAATCTTGGATCTCAAAATTGTTTCCGGAATTTTGGGCGGTCTGGTGGCCTTTATGTTTTTCTTTGTTCTAGCCGCATATTCCAAAGAAACCTGGATGGGCTATGGCGATGCTTATATTGGTATGCTGGCAGGACTTATTGTCGGATGGCCGAATATAATTTGGACATTGATGCTCTCATTTGCTGTCGGAGCAATTATAAGCATAGGGTTGATTATTGCGCGCAAAAAAACCATGAAGAGCCAGGTGCCGTTTGCGCCTTTCCTTGTTTTAAGTGTTTTTTTAATAATTATTTTACCCCAAATTTTTCCGGTTTTAAAATATTTCCCTTTATATTTTTAGGAAACCAAACTGATCTTACGGAATAACTGCAGGAAACATAGAATTTTTTGAATAGTTGTGTTATAATAACCTCAATTATAAATAAACCATACACATGATTGCAGGTAAACAGAATAACCAAAAAAAAGCATATTCATCGACTTCGATTTGGCGAAACAATAAAGTCAGGCGAGGTTTTTCACTGATTGAAGTTTTAGTTACGCTTCTGGTTTTAACTATTTCAATTACTGGAGTCACTTTTTTAATGACTAAAAATATTGCCAACGTGCAGAACTCTAAAAATCAGATTATCGTATCAATGTTGGCGCAGGAAGGCATTGAACTTGTCAGAAACTTAAAAGATAATGATGATTTGCAGAAGCCTAACCCACCAGGAACTCCGCTTACGCGATCTAATTGCAGAATAAGCGAAGAAATGGGGAATTTGGCAGATTGTAATTCTTCTTCAGATAATAAAAGACTATACTTAAAAAATAATAGCTTTTATCAGCATACTGTCAGCGGCAATACACCTACAAAGTTTTATAGAAGAGTGGATGTTTCAACTATTCGAAAAGCGGGCACAGACGAAACTACAGTAACCGTCTATGTGACATGGAATAATAAAGGCTTTGTTGATGAGTTGAATGATCCAAAAAATGACTGTACAACCGCAAATAAATGCGTTTCGGCAATTTCTATAATACCAGATCTATTTTAAAGCTGTTTTATGAAAAAAATGCTAAAATTCATTAGTTTCTCAGAAAAAAAACCGGAGGAAAAACGTCCATCTTTTTTGTTACAACAAAATAAAACAACAAAAAAAGGTTTTTCATTGATAGAAATGATTATTTCCATTTTTGTTTTTTCTATTCTTATGATGATGATAGCTGGAACATTCGCCGGATTTTATAGAAATTATTCCAAACAGAAAAAGGCGCAGAAAGACATTGAAAATGCGCAGTATATTTTAAACTTTATGGCTAAAAGATTACGTACTAGTGTTATAGTATCATCTCCTTCTGGTGCTGGTAATTCTCAAGGCGTACCCTTAACAAAGGATAACACTCTGGATACTTATGATTATTCGCAAGGCCAATGCATAAGATATTCCCTAGATGAAAAAATAATGAAATATTCTCTATCATCTGCTGCAAAACCAGACGACTGTAGCTTTAGTAATACTTATCAAAGCTTATCTTCTAATAATATAAATAGAGCGCATGTATATGTTGTGTCATCAGGAGGTGGTGATAAGGGAAAGGTCACTATTGTTTTATATGTTCAACAGGATACTGCAAGCCCTGGCCAAGATACATCTGAAATTCCCATACAGTCATCTGTGTCGCTTCGCCAATAATTTTTTAAACTACGAAATCGCCCATAGTCAGGGCGATTTTTTCGTTGTATAATGAAATTATGAATAAAATTCAAGCTAAAAATCGCATAGACAAGCTAAGTCTAGAAATCGACCGATTGCGTCACCGCTATCATGTTTTGGATGATCCGGCAGTCAGCGACGAAGTTTACGATTCTCTGATGCGGGAACTTCGGGAATTGGAAACGGAATATCCGGAATTTAAAAGTCCTGATTCACCAAGCCAAAGAATCGGCGGCGAACCGCTGGAAAAATTTGAGAAAGTGAGACATGGTCAGCGTCAATGGTCGTTGGATGACGTTTTTTCTTTTGAAGAAATTGAGGCTTGGAAAGAAAGAAACGACAAAATATTGCAGAAAAAAAATCTTGGCAGTGAAAAAATTGACTACTGCGTTGAAATCAAAATAGACGGACTTAAAATAATTTTGACTTACGATAAGGGAAGACTCAGAAGAGCAGCGACGCGTGGAGATGGAGTCATTGGAGAAGATGTGACGGCGCAGGTCAAAACCATTCAAAGTGTGCCGCTGAAACTTAAGGACGAAATCGACATTACAGTGGTGGGCGAATGTTGGATGAAAAAAAGTGATTTGGCAAAAATAAACAGAGAACGGGAGAAAAATCACGAAGCACCTTTTGCCAATTCGAGAAATGCGGCGGCTGGTTCGATTCGGCAGTTGGATCCGAAAATAACTGCCAAAAGAAAACTCAGTTCTTTTATTTACGACATCGACAATCTAAAAATCCAAATGCCAAAAACGCAGGTTGAAGAATTGGAATTTTTGAAAGAATTTGGATTCAAAGTTAATTCCGAATATAAGTATTGCCGAAATCTGGAAGAGATCCAGAAATTTTTTGAAATCTGGGAAAACAAAAGAGACAAACAGGAATATGGTATTGATGGGTTGGTAATAAAAATAAATTCTCGAAAAATTCAGGAAGAGTTGGGTTATACTGGCAAATCGCCGCGTTTTGCCATTGCTTATAAATTTATTCCCGAAAAAGTGACGACGGTGGTTGAAGATATTAAAGTTCAAATTGGTCGGACAGGAGCACTGACGCCGGTGGCGCACCTTAGGCCGGTTAAAGTAGCAGGCTCAACTGTGAGCCGAGCGACTCTCCATAATGAAGATGAAATAAAACGCTTGGATATTAAAATTGGCGACACAGTTATAATCCATAAAGCGGGCGATGTTATTCCGGAAATCGTGGGAGTGGTGGATAATTTGCGCAGCGGAAAAGAAAAAACATTCCACATGCCGACGAAGTGCCCGATTTGCGGGAGCGCCGTCAGAAGAGAACAAATAAAAATAGGCAGTCGGGGCGAAGAAAGCGCAGCAACTTATTGCACTAATCCGAAATGTTTCGCGGTGGAACGCGAGCAGCTTATTCATTTTGTCAGTCGCAAAGGTTTTGATATAGTGGGTTTTGGTGAAAAAATTGTGGAAAAACTTATGGAAGAAGGATTGATTTCCAATTCGGCTGACATTTTTGAGCTTACTGCTGGCGATCTGGAATCACTGGAACGTTTTGCGGAAAAATCAGCCCAGAATTTAGTTGAAGCAGTAGAGAAAAGCAAAAAAATATCTTTGGAAAAATTTTTGTATGCTTTAGGAATCAGACATGTGGGTGAGGAAACGGCCGTTTTAATCGCTCGAGCGATTAAAACGGAATTTCCAATGACAAATGACAAATTTCCAATAAAATCCAAAATTCAAAATCCAAAAATTTTAGCTAGTTTATTTTCCAATATTTCCCAAGAAAAGTGGCTGGAAATTAAAGGTATTGGTGAAAAATCAGCAAAAAGCTTGGTTGAATGGTTTAGAAATAAAGAGAATGTAAAACTTCTAGAAAGAATGGAAAAAAACGGAATTAACTTTTTGAACTCTGAATTACTAATGACTGATGACCGATTGCAGGGACTTAGTTTTGTTTTGACCGGCGAACTTTCCGGCCTTACAAGAGACGAGGCGAAAGATATGATAAGAAAAAAAGGGGGCGATGTTTCGTCTTCTGTCAGCAAAAAAACCAACTACGTGGTGGCGGGAGAAAATCCTGGTTCGAAATATGATAAAGCGAAAAAATTGGGGGTCAGGATCATAGATGAGGATGAATTTGTAAAAATATTAGAAAAATAATTCAAATTATGAGTTTTTGCAGCAAGGGCAGGATGGGAATCCTGCTTTTTTGTGGTATAATTAATAATATGAAAAGTTTGATAAAATATATTTTTGTGCTTGTTTTTATTTTTATTCCTAGTTTTGTTTTTGCCATGGGAAGCGCGAACTATAAAATCGATGCTGATGTTATCGGCGCCAGCGGGGCACTGGGAAGTTCGACTAACTATAAATTGAATGACACAATGGGCGAACCGGTTGCAGGCATCGGGTCAAGCACAAATTATAAATTGCAGCAAGGATTTCAATATATGATCAACACGGGAATTTCACTTACAGTTGACTCAAATACTAAGAATTTGGGGTCTGTTAATCCGGGATCATCAGTAGCTGGCCAATCTACCTTAACTGTCACAACTGACTCTTGGGGAGGTTATGATCTTTTGGTGGATGAAAATCATGCGATGCTTCACACAGACGCAGTGACAGAAATTCCGGACTATTCATGCACCATAGCCAGTCCCTGCGCTTGGTCCAGCAACGGTTTTGGGTTTACAGTCCTTTCCGGCACTGACGTTGAAGCAAAGTGGGGTACAAATCCAAACTACAATTATGCCGCGGTGCCACTAGCAGCTACCGTTTTTCATACAAAAGCTGGCTATGCAAGCGGAGGCAATGAAACAGTGGTGGGGTATAATGTAGCTCCCGCCATATCCCAAAAATCAGGAACATATTCAAACGCCATAGTATTTACGGTTGCAGCCAAGCTTTGATTTTATCCACAGGTAAGACTTTGTTGTTTTTTGCCAATAATTGTGTTAAAATAGGAATACCAATAAATAATATTTTTTTAAATATTTAAACAATATTTTGAAAGAATTTTTTAGAACAAAAACAAAAATAACAAAATCCGCAATTGTTGCGTCATTGCTTGTCGTGGCTGTTTTTGGCGTTATGCAGGCCATGGAAAGCAAGAGCGCAACCACAGATCAGGTTAATCTTTCTGTTGACGTGGCTTCTACAATTGATGTTACTTGTCCTGATCCCAGCGCTTTTGGCACATTAACGCCTGGTACTCCAGTCACAACAACTGCAACTTGTACGACAACCACTAATAATTCAACGGGGTATATTTTAGAGGTTAGAAGAGATGATGCTGATACGACTCTTGATCTTTCAACCAATGCAGCTACCAACATTACAGACAAGACAGCTTGGGACAGCACTGCTAATACTGGTGATGGTAATGCCGCCACATGGACAGGAACAGGGTTGGGATTTCGTGTAATGCAGACCGGAACTGACAGCGGATATAATGCAACTTGGTGGGGATCTGATGACACGCTCACCAACGCAAAATTTGCTGGATTGCCAAGCGCCTACGACACTATTTTAGACGTTTCATCTTCCGGTGAAACTGCTGCTGCTGTGGGATTCAGGCTTGATGTTCCGGCAGCGCAAACAGCAGGAACTTATACTGGAACCGCCACATTTCAAGTCACTGCAAATCCGTAGAAATTTATAAAATACTGATAGTGATTGGTATGCAAAAGTTTTTTCCTCAAAAAACAAAAAAGATATCATTAATACTGCTCCTTGTTTTGGGAGTAGTTTATTTTAGCTGGACGTATGCACAAAAAGCGCCAACAGGACTTCAGGTTTCTCCAGTCAGATTTGATTGGGATTTGAATTCTGGAGATGAACGCACAGGATCAATAAATCTCAAAAATTATGACGATGTGAAGCGCCAGGTCACAATTAATGTGGAAGATTTTTATGTAACAGATGAAACCACAAAAGCTGAATTTTTTGTGCCGACAGCCGGTCATCCACTGATTGCCTATGATGTGATAAATTGGATTGACGTTCCAAAAACAATAGAATTGGCTCCTCAAGAAGGCCGAGATATTTCCTTTCACGTAAAAGTTCCGCAGAATACTCCGACAGGAGGTTATTATGGTGCCATATTTTTTAACACGAAAATAAGCAACGATGCTAATGATGACAAATCACGCCTAGAAATAAATCAGAGGATAGGCGCTTTGTTAGTGATGGCTGTCAAAGGTTCCGAACCTATCCAACGATCGGGAGAAATCAAAAATAGAACAAATCGAGTTCAAAATGCGAAACAATGACTTGCACGCGCAGATTGCGACGGTGCTGAGTTTGGTCAGGGAGGATGCGACTGAAAAAGGATGGGGCAAGAGGCATGACAAGGTTTTGAAAAGTTTGATAGACGACCTGATGTTCGTGCACGAAAATTATAAGGCCGTTTTCTTCAAAAAATCCGCTCGATGAGATTGAGAAATTGCAGGGGATCAAGGACGAAATAAAGACTCCGCCGAACAAAGGCGGAGTTTCGCAATTTTTGGACTTCGTGGGAGAATTCATAGGTTTGAGAGGGGTTTGGCCGATAATGCCGCGAAAAACGCTTGTCGGGCAGAATTTGGCGAAGTACGGCATAGATAAAACCGGTTCGGTTGCCAGTCTTTTTTTACGAACAAATACGATTATAATAATTTGGAGAATTGCCTGTGGTATAATTAAAAAATGGAAAACGGATATTGTGGCAAAAACATCAATGAAGTCATTGGTGAATTAAAAACAAGCGAACACGGACTGGAAAAAGGCGAAGTAAAAAATCGCCTTTTGAAATATGGAGCGAATAAATTGCCCGAAGCCGAAGCCGACAGTTTGACGGTCATATTTCTCCGCCAGTTTCAAAGTCCGCTCATTTTCATTCTGCTTCTTGCCACAGTCGTTGTTTTTCTGACGGGCGAAAACACGGACGGCTTTGTCATTCTGTTCGTGCTCTTTTTTAACGCCATCGTCGGAACGATCCAAGAGGGGAAAGCCCAAAACATTTTTGCCTCCCTCAAAAATTTCATCAAAACCAATGCCTCGGTTTTTCGCAATGGCGAAGAATACATAATTCCCGATGAAGAAGTCGTCCCTGGCGACATCATTATTTTGCGTGAAGGCGAAAAAGTTCCCGCCGATGCCAGAATCATATTCTCCGAATCTTTGCAGACAGACGAATCGGCTCTTACAGGCGAATCCAATCCGAAATTCAAAACTTCGGAAACCATCAAAAAAACGGATGTTCCGATTTCCGACCAAAAGAATATGGTTTTCAAAGGAACGAGCATCGTGGCGGGAAGCGGAAAAGCGGTTGTGATTGCGACGGGAATCAACACTGTCATAGGCAACATTGCCAAGAAAATCGCAACCATCGATGAAGAACTGCCTCTCAAAAAAGATATCCGTCGACTTTCCCGCTTCATTATCGTAGCAGTCTTTGCTATCGCTTTTGTTCTGCTTGAAATCGGTGTTTTCTACGGGCACAATCTTAAAGAGATATTTTCTACAATCGTAGCGGTTTCCGTTTCTGTTATTCCCGAAGGACTGCCGATTGTCGTGACTTTGGTGTTGGCAACAGGCGTTTTCCGAATGGGCAAACGCAATGTCTTGGTCAAAAGGTTGCAAGCGGTGGAAGCTCTCGGACAAACGGATATTATTGCGGTGGATAAAACCGGCACCATCACCAAGAATGAACTGGTCGTCAAAGAAGCGTATGTCGGTGGAAAACTATTTTCTGTAAAAGGAATCGGTTATGAACCGAAAGGCGAATTTGAACTGGACGGCAAAACGATTGAACCGCTCAATCATTCGGAACTGCTGATGCTCGGAAAAATTGGAGCCTTGTGCAGCAGCGCTCACTTGGCGTTTGACGAATTTTCAAAAGTTTGGAAAATATCGGGTGACCCGACCGAAGCGGCGACCTTGGTGTTTTCGGAAAAAATGGGCTTCCAAAAATCCGATTTGGAAAAAGAATTTGCGAAAATTGAAGAAAGACCATTCGATTACCAATTGAAATATCATGCCGTATTGCACGAAGAAAACAACGAGCATCTATTGTCCATCGTAGGAGCACCCGAGGAAATTCTGGACATCTCCGAAAAATTATGGACGTCTTCACGAGCCATCGCTTTTTCCAGCGAAGAAAAAGAAAAATTGAAAGATATTTTCGCCAGAATGTCGGAAAAAGGATTGCGTGTGGTGGCTCTGGGAATGAAGAAATTGAAAAAGGAAGAAAGAATTCCTGAAAAATTATTTGACATTGAATTTGTCGGATTTTTGGGCATTGAAGATTCGACCAGAATGGAAGTTGGCGAAGCGGTGAATAAAGTGGCATCGGCGAATATAAAATTGGTGATGATAACGGGCGACCACAAAGTGACCGCCAGAGCCATTGCCAAAGAAGCGGGGATTTGGAAGAGAGGCGACGAAATAATTGAAGGCAAAGAAATTGAGCAAATGACGGAAGAAGAATTAGCTAAACGCTTGGAAGACGTGAGCGTTTTCGCCAGAGTGACGCCTTTTCACAAACTGAAAATTATCAATGCGTATAAACTGGCGGGAAAAACGGTGGCAATGACCGGAGACGGAGTTAACGATGCATTGTCTTTGACTTCGGCTGATGTAGGTGTGTCTATGGGCAAAATAGGCACGGAAGTCGCCAAAGAAGCTTCGGATATCGTTCTTTTGGACGACAATTTCGGGAGCATTGTTTCGGGAGTGGAAGAAGGCAGGAACATTTTCAAAACCATCAAACGGGTTATTTTGTATCTTTTTTCCACCAGCCTCGGAGAAGTGCTGACAATTATCGGAGCGATCCTCTTGGGATTTCCTTTGCCGATTTTAGCGGCTCAAATCCTTTGGTTGAATCTGGTAACGGATGGATTCTTGGATGTGGCGTTGGCGATGGAACCGAAAGGAAACGATCTTTTGAAAAAGCGAAAATTCTTTCAAGGAAAAGACAGCTTGGTTGATTGGCTGATGGTTTTTCGAATGATTGTGATGGCTCTGCCGATGGCAATCGGAACGTTATATCTTTTCAGTCAGAATTACGAAACGGATCTACGGAAAGCTTGGACGATATCCCTTAGTACGCTGGCGATTTTCCAGTGGTTCAACGCTTGGAACTGCCGAAGCCAGACCAAATCAATTTTCGCTTCCGATTTGTTTTCCAATAAGTTTTTGATTGGAGCCACCGGAATTGTTATCGGACTGCAACTTTTGGCGGTTTACAACCCGTTCTTCCAAAAAGTATTGCGGACGGTGCCTCTGAGCGGAAAAGAATGGCTCATTATCACTTCCGTCGCTTTTTCCGTGATTCTGGTTGAAGAATCGAGAAAGCTTTTGCGTAATAAGCTGTTTGCCTGATTTTCAGCCAAAAAATGCCAAAAAGCTGGAAATTTTTTCGGTTTTGTGATAAGCTGAATAAAGTGAAAGAAAAATGAAGTTGGGCGATTATGACGCCAAACTGTTCCAGTGGGCGTCATTTTTTATCCGGTGTGCGTTTTGGCCCGCAATTAAGCATTATTTGCAATTTATGGGTATCATACTATTCTTTATTCTCATCTTGCTAACTTCGGCTTTTATCCCTCAAATCGTCCTTGTTTTGGTAGTCCCCAATCTTTTTGCAGGGCTTTTTTTGTCTTTTTTTCAGATTGCCATCGCTCTTCTTCCGAATTTCAAACCCAAACAAAAGAAAATGGAATCTCAGCCTTTCGTTTCCATTTTGGTGCCCGCCTACAACGAACCGCCGACAATTCTGATGCAGACGTTGGATACGCTGTCGCATCTCAAATACGAAAATTACGAAGTTTTGATTATTGACAATAACACCAAAGACCGATCGGTCTGGAAACCGGTGGAAACTTTCGCCGGAACGCTCGGAGAAAAATTCAGATTTTTCCACGTTGACCCTCTCTCGGGATTCAAAGCGGGGGCACTCAATTATCTTTTAGGACGGCTGGATTCAAGGTCGGAATATGCCGTGGTTCTTGACGCAGACTATTTGGTAAAATCCGATTTTCTTTCTATAGCCCTTCCATATTTTTCCGAGGATAAAATAGCTCTTGTTCAGTTCCCTCAACACTATCGTAATTGTACCAAAGAAAATCAGCCGATTGCCGACGAATATCGCCATTTCTTCGGCATCTATATGAATATGGCGAATCATTTGGATTGCGTCCCTTCTACGGGTACGGTCAGCGTATATAAATCCAAAATTCTCAAAGAATTGGAATTCAAAGGAGAAGCGTTGACGGAAGATGCCGATTTGGGACTGCGAATTTACGGAGCGGGATATAAGGGCATATACGTAGACCGCCCGGTCGGTTACGGCTTGATGCCATATGATCTTGAAGCCTACAAGCATCAAAAATGGCGATGGGCTTTCGGTAATGCTCAATCGCTCAAAACATTGTTTTCAATGTTCGGCAAAATTCCGTTCAAATCTTGGTTCGGTTTTTTGCTTCATTTGACTGCTTGGGACCATCTGAATTTTCTGCCGTTTGCGGTCATCGCCGCTTATGTCATCGTGCTTTTGCCTTTTACTCCGCTAACCGAACAGCACCGCTATCTTCTGGATACGGCCTCTGTTTCCTTGCTGGTGACTTTAGTGTCCAAGAGGATTCTTTTTTGGGCGTCGCTTAAAAATCAGAAGCAGCCTTTCTGTCGTTCATGGAGAGCATTTCTCATCCATATGGGAATGACTCTGGTTTATTCCGAAGCCTGGATTGCGTTTCTTTTCCAAACCAAGTCGGTCTTTGAACGCACCAATAAATTCATTCTGGCAAAGATGCCAAATCTTATTAAGAACACATACAAAGAAATTATTTTGGGCGTTTGGTTTTTGGTCGGCATTGCGGAAGCATTTTTCGTGGGCGGAAGGTTTACAACCAAATTAACTTTCTTTATTTCTTCCCTGGTTTTATTCTGTGTTTTTTATGTCCACAAAAAAATTTCTCCGACCAAGGAATACTCCAAAAAATTACTTTCCGTAACGGACAGAAAATATAAGATGTATCTCATGGGGAATAAAGCGTAAAATAAAAATTTATGAAGATAGCATTACTCGCACCACTTTGGAAAAAGGTTCCGCCTGAAAAATACGGAGGCTCCGAATTGGTGGTCGCCAATTTAGCCAAAGGACTCACGGAACTCGGACACGAAGTTACGACTTTCGCTTGCGGAGGGTCGGAGGTTCGGGGCGAACTTGTGCCGGTGATTGAAAAACCGATGCACGAACTCATCGGCGGATTCGACTGGAGCGGAATCCAGCCGTATGAATTTTTGTCGTATTTTGAGCTTGGAAAACGTCTCAAGGATTTCGATATAATTCACAATCATATGGGTTTTCACCCGATTGCCCTGGCTCCATATCTGTCAATCCCGATGGTGACGACTTTGCATAGCAGTTTGCCACCGGACTTCACGTATTTAGCCGAAGCGTTCAAAAAATATCCGTTCGTTTCCATCAGCGACGCTCAAAGAAAACTTTCGCCGGAGCTTGATTATGTGGCGACAGTTTATCACGGGATCGATGTCAAATCGTTTGAACCGAATTTTGAGAAAAAAGACAATCATTTCGTTTTTTTGGGGACGCTTTCGGAAAACAAGGGAATCGATATCGCGGTCTGGTTCGCTCACCAGCTGAATGTAAAACTCACAATCGCTGGAGAAATCAGGGAGCAGGACAAGCCGTTCTTGGAAAAAGAAGTGATGAAATACATTGACGGGGAAAGGATTAAATTTATCGGTGAAATCGGGCATGCAGAAAAAGCAAAACTTCTCGCCGATGCTTCAGCCTTACTTTTTCCGTCTCGCTGGAACGAAGCCTTCGGGTTGGTTATGATTGAGGCGTTGGCCTCTGGAACGCCGGTTATCGCTCTCAATAACGGAGCGGTTTCGGAAGTCATTGAAGACGGCAAAACGGGATTCATTGTTGATGACGAATTGAAATTCGGCGAAGCGATGAAAAGAGCAAGCGAAATCTCAAGAGAAGCTTGCCGAACCGAAGCCGAGAAAAAATTCGACATTTCGGTGATGGCGAAAAATTACGAAAGCGTATATAAATCGTTAATGGAAAAACAAAAATGAAAATAGCCATTGTTTCACCAGTTATGGTTCCTGTTCCGCCGAAAAAATACGGAGGCATCGAACTTATCGTTGACGAGCTGGCGAGAGGTCTTGCCAAAAAAGGGCACGAGATAACCGTTTTTTGTTGCGGGGGTTCGACTATCGAACAAAAGGGAATAACCCGGGTTGAGACTTGTCCATATCCGACCCGGGAACACATTGAAGAAAACCGGCAGTGGGAATTGAATCAAATGCTGACCATTCTCGGTCGCCAGCACGAATTTGATATCATTCATTTCAATTACGAACCGGCAGTTTTTCGTTTTGACATCGATGGGGCGATAGTCAACCTTTTGGATTTTTTCACCGTTCCGGTGGCTTTGACTTTTCATAACACTACCGACATTCAAGCCAATGTTGATTATTATCACAAAACGAAATCGCTTCATCGCCACGAGATGATATTTATCAGCGAAAACCAACGCCGTCCCGTGTCATTTTTTCCGAACACGAAAGTCATTTACAACGCGCTGCCGATCGAGAAGTTTCCGTTTGAATCCGAGAAAGAAAATTACTTGCTGTTTCTCGGACGCATCACTCCTTTCAAGGGAATTTTGGAAGCTATCGCTGTGGCTCAAAAAACCAATGTTCCCTTGATTATCGTTGCCAAGGTTGATCCGGTGGACGAGGAGTTTTACGAAAAAGAAGTGAAAGACAAAATTGACGGCAAATTGGTGCGTTTCGTCGGCGAAGCGGATTTTGCGGGAAAAACGGAGTATCTCAAAAAAGCCAAATGCCTACTGTTTCCTATTCTTTGGGAAGAGCCGTTCGGGCTGGTGATGGTGGAAGCGTTGGCTTGCGGAACGCCGGTTGCGGCTTTCCGAAGAGGTTCGGTGCCTGAAATCATTCAAGATGGAGACAGCGGCTTTATAGTTGATAATGTGGATGAGATGGTGGAAGCGGTCGGAAAAACCGAAACCATTTCAGCCGAGAAATGCCGAGAAAGCGTGGAAAAAAGATTTTCGGTGGAAAGAATGGTTGATGAATATGAAAGTGCGTTTGAGAAAATTGCGGTTAAAAACAAATAACGATGACAAAAACAAAATTCAGTTTAATACTTGCCGTCACAATCATTTTGCTTTTGGCGGTTTCCGCTTTTGGCGCGTACAAATATTTTAATGATGATGAAAAAAATGCGAAGGTTGCAAAAGAAGATATCGATGTTGAAATAATCAACGGAGAAAGAAATTTGGCCGAAGAAAGTCCGGAAGAAGAAATAGAAAAGGAAATCGAAGAAGAAGAAGTGATAGAAGGCGACGCGGAACAGGTTGAAATCAATGACGGCACGGAAGATGAATCTGTGGAAATCGCAAAGCCAGAGGAAGTGGCGGAGATTTTGCCTGTCACGCCGACGATTCTCCCATCTCCTTCAAAAAAGAGAGATAATCCCGATGAATTGAGAATAGGATTCATCACGGATTTGCACGTCAGAAGCGGTTCCAACAGCGCGGGCATCAGGATGCTGGGGTCGGAATTTGTGAATAAGATAAACTACTTCATTGAAAAAATGAACAATACCTTTATTCCCAATTTCATCATAGCTAATGGCGACAATATAGAAGGGACTGGCGTGAGTTATGACAAGGGAATGGCTGAGCTTTCTCTTTTGAAAGACCTTTTCAATAGAACTGCTTTGAAGAAATATTGGGTGGTAGGAAACCACGATTTACGCTCAGTGACCAAAAAACAGTTTATGCAATCGTTGGACATCGATTACGTGAGCAAGGCTTTCGAGGTGGGAAATTACAAAATTATAATTTTGGACAGCAATTTTTCAAAAGATGACACGGATGTCGTTCCTGGCAAAGGATACATCAGAGGACACATATCGGAAAAACAGATTAAATTTTTGGAAAAAGAACTTAAGAATACCGACAAGAGAACGCTTGTATTTTTGCACCACCCGCCGCTTTGGAGTATAGATGGAAAATCTAATTTCAGATTTCCAGATAACGCTAAAAGACTACAAGAAATTTTCTCTCAAAACAAAGTGTTTGCCGTCTTTGCGGGACACATCGAAGACTTGTTTTTGCAGGAAATTGACGGCGTCAAGTATTTTGTTTCGCCTGGAATTGTGAAGAACGAAAAATACCAGGGCACATTTTCCGAAATTACCATTAAAAAAGACAAGATGATTATAGATATGAGCTACCTGAAAAAAGATGGAAGTTATCGCACCATTCGGATAAAAGAGGATTAGCAAAAGTAGTTTTACTCCAAATCATCAATTCCGTTGTTTATTTCTTCCTTAACTTCTTCTTCGGTCAAACCAGAAGCCGTCGCATCTTCTTTGATTTCATTGGCTTCAATTTCTTCAATCTTTTCTTCTGCCACTTCGTCGGCTGGCGTTTTTTCTCTTCCGGCCAAGAGTTTATTCCAAGTAAAAAGCTGGGCGATTTGTTGTTTCTGAATATGGATTTCTTTTTCCGAATCATTTTGGCGAATCTGTATCACGGCATCGTCTTTAGGTGTCAGATGGATAACCTTGAGTGTTCCGAAATTCTTTTCTTCGGCAACGTTGAAGCGTGACTCATTTACGGATTTCCCACTGAATATGATTGTGAAATAATTCGCTTCTTGGTAAATGGTACTGCTTTTCATTTTTCCATTATATGAAATGCCCCTCTTTTCCAAATGATACCAAATAACTGGTTCGTATTCGTGCTTGGCCTTTAGAAATACGGGATAGTTGTTTTTTCTGACAACCGATTCAATATAATCGGTGATTTGATATTGTTGTTCCAATGTTATGCGGGCGGTGTTGGGAAAGACATCTTCCGTTTCCACCGAAACGGATTCCGTTGCAACTTTATTCAATCGGGTAAAATACTTATTAAGTCCTTTTGCGTTGCTGAATAAGGTAAAAGCCAATATGGCTATTGCAAGCATTATTCCGATTTTCTTTACTTTTGACAATTTTTCTAAAATCAAACCGAAGAATACGAAAGCCAGCGGAGCGGATATCAAGAAAAAGCGAGGATAGATATTGAAACCGCTTTTTCTGACGAAGAAGAAATAAACGAAAGTAACAAGAAACCACAAGGTCGCCAGCCAAAGAAAATCTTTGCGTTGGCGGTCTTTTTCCGTGAAAAGGTTATATGCAAGAAGAACAAGTTCCAAAAACAAAATGACAATTGCAGCAATTCTCCAGGGCTTATGTTCGGCAGACGAGAACCCATAACCGGTCAGCCTTTTTCCGTTTATGTGGTCAATGCCAGTGAGAATCAGAAAATAATCGGAAGCGTGATAATGGACAACCTGAACGAGCTTTTGCTGAACATTTCCACTGGGACTTCCCGAGTGTTTGAATTTCTGGATAAAATAATGAAGATTTTGTCCGTTTGTTTTAATGTCGCTGATTATCACGGGCGAGTAAAGGACTGCAAAAATCAAAAGGGCACCAACCCAAGTGAGGATTTTGAGTTTGGGTCGGCGTATGACAAGCAGCCCGATGACAATGGTGGGAATAGTAAAAAAAGCATTGAAGTGAATTTGGGTTATTACGGCAAGAACGGCAAAAGCGATAATAAACCATAAATCTTTCTTTTGTTCATTTTCGGAAAGAGCACGAAGCAACGAATAAAATGCCAGTAAAATCAAAAACGGCAAAACATTCGGACTCCAAGAAAATCTGCCGTAGATGACCATATACAAAGAAAAACTGAATAGGGCGAGCAAACCGAACGATATGGGTCGGGAAAAATATCTTCTGGAAAAAATATAAAACAGGGGAAGCGACAAAATGGAAGAAATAAGAACCAGCATAGCGTGACCGGGCGGAGTATTACCGAAAATTTTAGCACTTATGTATTCCAAATAATAAAAAGCGGGGCCCAATCGCAAGGCTCTGCCTCCGCCAGCAGTAGGCCCGAGAAGCGGTAGGTTGCCGATTCCATTTTCTACGGCAGGTGAGACAAGAAGCGTGTCGTATGACTGGTCAATTTCAAAGTGAAGCCAATTGGAAAAATTGTATGAATGCAAAAAAATCCCGACTGAAATCAGGATAGTTAGCAAAATTATTTCCAACTTATTTTTCTTGAGCCAATTTGATAATTTCAAAACATTTTTTCATTTAACTGGTTTATAAAACTCATATTACCACAGGATTGAAAGAAGATAAAGTTGGAGTAGACAATCAAAATTGACTTAATTTTAACGCTAAAAACAATTTGTGTGATTGGGCAAAATAAAACGGGATTATCCCGTTTTATTTTTTTGGCGAGTCGGAAATCCGGTCAATAAAGAATCCGAATCTCGTCGAATCCGATTTTTGTCGAGCTTCCTTCGCAAGTAGCGTCGGTCA
>DAIUDF010000010.1:0-27587 GCA_036845785.1 Candidatus Moraniibacteriota bacterium
GTTAGCCTGCAAGATAAAAACCACTAGCGTTTTAGCTAGTGGTTGTTTATTTTTACAAAATTAGCACTCGGACTTGACGACTGCTAACTAGTACTATATACTACATAATGTAAATATAAATAAAGCGCTATGAATTCTCGTCAACAAAAAATATTATCAGCTGTAATAGAAGAATATACCAAAAATGCTGTGCCGGTCGGCTCGCAAATTTTGGTTGAAAAACACGGCTTCAAAGTCAGCCCGGCAACACTTCGGAATGACATGATGGCTTTGGAAAAAGAAGGATTTCTCTATCAGCCGCACATCAGCGCCGGCCGCATTCCGACCGACAAAGGCTATCGCTATTTCGTGGAAGAGGTTATGAAAGACAAGGAACTTTCCCGAGAAGAACAGCAAAAATTGCAACGTGAATTTTTGAAACTCAAAGCGCAGAACACACGGCTCACTAAAACTTCCGCCAAACTGCTCTCGCATCTCAGTGGCAATTTTGCCATCAGTGGTTTAATCGACAAAGATGAATTTGCAGATTTCGGCATGCGAGAGCTCATGGAACAACCGGAATTTCAGGATTTGGATGATATGTGCCGTTTAGTGGAGATGCTTGACTATGTGGATGAAAGATTTGACAAACTCATGAAAGAATTGCGCCTCGGAGAAACCAAAATTTTTATCGGTAAAGAAAATCCGATCAGCGAAATTTCCAATTGTTCTATGATTGTTTCGCCCTACAAACTGAAAACCGGCGAAAAAGGCATCTTAGCGCTCATTGGTCCAAAACGCATGAAATATGCGAGAAATAAGTCAGTAATTGAATACGTAAAGAAACTTTTGGGAACATCAATAGTAATGGTTATATTCATAAACATAATTTAGAATTTTGAATTCTGAATTTCGAATCAAATTAGAATGAATAAATGTTTAAAAATTAAGACATTAAAAATTCATTTAAAATTAAAAATTTAAAATTAAAAATTATTATGAAAAAGGATGCTAAAAATAAGGAAAAAGAGGTCAAAAAAACAGAAGTCGAGCAAAATAAAGAAAATGAGTATTTAGATGGCTGGAAAAGATGCCAGGCAGACTTCGAAAATTACAAAAAAATGCAGATGGAGTCGCAAAGGGAGTTTGTAAAATATGCAGCCGAAAATTTAGTCTTACAGATTATCCCGGTGCTCGACAATTTTCATATGTCGACCGATCATGTTCCGGAAGATCAGAAAAACAATGCCTGGGTGACCGGCATCATGCACATCCAGAAACAACTGGAAAATGTGCTCAAAGAAAACGGCGCTACTGAAATTGAAACCAAAGAAGGTGACCAGTTTAATCCGGAAATTCATGAAGCACTTGAGGACAATAACCAAGAAGCAAAGAGCAAGGAACAAAAAAATGAAATTTCAAAAGTAATCCTCAAAGGATATAAATTGAACGGGAAGGTAATTCGAGCAGTGAAAGTAGTTGTTGAATAAAAATAAAAATAAAAGCTCGTTAAAAAATAAAAAAATCGGGACAGCGGTGGGTTGCTATCCCGGGAGGGAGAAAAAGATCTTGGTGGTAATTTTACCAGCGATAATTGGGCATTACACTTGCTAATCGATTTAGAAAAGCCAATTGTCTTTTGGGGATACTGTAAGCATCATCAGATCCAATCTTTTTTTGGCGCATGATGATCTTTATTTGCTTTATGGCTGATTTGAATTTCCCTAACTTTGTTTGAGGAAATCCAGTAACACTCTTCTGGTTGTTTGTTAATTTACGGATCATAATTTCCAAGGTTTCCGCTGGAACAGTTGTTTCTCCAAATAATGATAGCACATTTGACATAAGCGTTCCTCCTTCGAAGTTTGATGGGGCTATTATAATATCAAAAGCTATTATTTGTAAAGTATTGATATAAATTTAATAAGTTAAATAAAAAAGCCCCAATGGGTCAGAAAATAAGAAGACCCATCAGGGCGGAGTAAGCCAACGTTGTGTCAAACTCTAATACAATTATAGCATGTAAATTGTAAAAGTAATAATAAAAATTAGCACATTAAAAAAAGCGGTTGGCACCAAAATAATATTGGCACCAAACCGCGATTGAAGGAAAATTAACTTAGCAAGTTTTCCATATAAAGATAATGGCCTGACATAAGGAGAAGATCTTTGATTGTAGATTGACATTTTTTAAGCTCTCTCAGTAATTTACGAATTTCTTTTATTTGAGATTCTGTAGCTTTGCCATCGTAGTTGTTAATTTGAGAAAGAATATCCCTGAGATTTGAAGATATTTCCTTGAGTTCATTAATACCGGGGCTACAGTTGTCAATTAATTTTTCTAGAACACGACAGCAATCAGAAAAGTCAAGCGGACGAGTATTTCCCAATTTAAAAGTTTTCCTTATAGGTTTTTTTCTCATTACATCCTCCTTCGAAAAAGTTAAGATATTTTTTATTAATCTGTTAAATTGACTATTGATAGGATAGCAAACCTTATCTAAAAGTCAATTTAATTAGTTAATAAGTAAGTAGTTAAATTTATTAGTTTCTGATCATTGATATTTGTTCACTGGTCACTGACTAAACAAAAAATATGAGTAAAATACTAGGTATTGACCTTGGTACAACTAACAGCGCCATGGCAGTTGTCATGGGCGGCAAGCCGGAAATTGTTGAAAACAAAGAAGGCAACAGAACCACTCCTTCAATGGTGGCAATTTCCAAAGCCAATGAAAGATTGGTCGGGCTTTTGGCCAAACGCCAAGCCGTAACAAATTCGGGGAATACTTTGTTTTCGATCAAACGGTTGATCGGGCGGTCTTTCAATGACGCGGAAGTTCAAAAAGATGTCAAACTTATGCCATATAAGATTGTGCATGCGGGTGAAACAGTGAAAATTACCATGGGTGACAAGGATTATACTCCGCAGGAAATTTCGGCGATGATTTTGCAAAAACTTAAAGCTGATGCGGAAGAAAAACTGGGTGAAAAAATTACGGACGCGGTGATCACAGTGCCAGCCTATTTTGACGACTCACAGAGAAAAGCCACCAAAGAAGCGGGAGAAATTGCCGGTTTCAATGTGAAAAGAATTATCAATGAACCGACAGCCGCAGCCTTGGCTTATGGTTTTGACAAAAAAGCCGATGAAAAAATCGCAGTCTATGACCTTGGAGGCGGAACATTCGACATTTCTGTTTTGGAAGTCGGCGGCGACACGGTGGAAGTAAAATCTACCAACGGCGACACGCATCTTGGTGGCGATGATTTCGATCAGCGGATAATTGAATGGATAATTTCCGAATTCAAAAAACAAGAAGGCATTGATCTTTCCAAAGATCCGCTGGCTCTGCAAAGAATCAAAGAAGCCGGAGAAAAAGCCAAAATTGAACTTTCGACTTCCATGGAAACGGAAATCAACCAGCCTTTCATAACTTCAGATTCCAGTGGTCCGAAACATTTGGTGATGAAAATGACCAGAGCAAAGCTCGAAGAATTGGTGGGCGATCTTGTGGAAAAAACTTTAGGACCGGTCAAAAAAGCTTTGGAAGATGCCAAACTTTCAACTAGTGAAATTAATGAAATTGTGATGGTCGGAGGAATGACCAGAATGCCATTGGTTCTCCAGACAGTTGAAAAATTTTTCGGCAAAAAACCGAACATTACAGTCAATCCCGATGAAGTCGTGGCACTCGGCGCAGCGATTCAAGGCGGCGTGCTTGAAGGTTCAGTCAAGGATGTTTTGCTTCTGGATGTAACTCCGCTGACTCTCGGCATTGAAACTATGGGAGGCATTTCAACTCCGCTTATTGATCGCAACACGACTGTTCCAACTGCCAAATCGCAAGTTTTCTCAACTGCTGCTGACAATCAGCCAAGCGTGGAAATCCATGTCCTGCAGGGCGAACGCGAAGTGGCTTCTGGCAACAAAACTCTCGGCCGTTTTATTCTGGATGGCATTCCACCGGCTCCGCGTGGCATTCCGCAAATCGAAGTTACTTTCGATATTGATGCCAACGGAATTCTTAATGTGACTGCCAAGGACAAAGCGACTGGCAAATCACAATCCATCAAAATTGAAGCTTCATCCGGACTTGCCAAGGAGGAAATTGAAAAAATGAAAAAAGATGCTGAGATGCACGCGGAAGAAGATAAGAAAAAGAAAGAATTGGTGGAAGCGCGCAATTTGGCTGACACATTGGTCTACACAACCAAAAAAGCTCTTGCTGATGCTGGTGACAAAATCACGGCTGAAGAAAAGAAACCGGTTGAAGATGCAGTTCAAGAACTCGACAAAGTGAAGAATGGTGAAGATTTGGACGCAATCAAAGCCAAAACCGAAGCGCTTTCTCAAGCCGCACAAAAGATTGGTGAGAAGCTTTATAAGGCTGCCCAAGAAGCCCAGGCTGCAGCAGGAGCTAAGCCAGGTGCTGAAGGTTCACAAGCAGGCACGGAAGAAAAACCTAAAGATGCAGAAGTTGAACCAGATAAGAAAGACGAACCAAAAAAAGAATAAATAATTTTTAAGCGGGGCATTTCGCCCCGCTTTGAAAAATAAAATAATTATGAAAAAAAATGTCAATATGATCACCCAAAGCATTTCATTATTAGTTGCTTTTGCTGGTTTGGTATATGTTTTTAATGTAATAATTAAAGTATTACCAGGAACATGGATATTTATTAATTCTCAATTTTTTACCGCAATTTTAACTTTGTTTGTTGGATTATTAGCATATATCATATATCTGCGGCAAAAAGCAGACCACAAAAAAGATATAGCAAATCTTATACTTCAAGAAATAAGATATGCCGAACAAAAATTAAGAGAAGCAAGAAGCAGGGATCATGTGTATTTATTGGCCCATAAGCTATTACCAACTAATAGCTGGCATTCCAATATCCATCTTTTTATTTCCGTTCTGGAAGAAAATCAAGTCGATACAATAAGTAGGTTTTACTCTAGTGTCGAATTTTTAGATTATTTAATCAAGGAAATAGCAAGAGAAAAAGCTTTTCCAGAAAAATCATCAAATGGTACTCCATTAGTTATTCAACCCAGTATGTCTTTGCCTGTAAATAACCAGCCTGGAGTTTCAATGCCACAGCCTGCGCAAATAATGCTAGGATTTGACAGTATTGGACAAGCGCAGTCAATACTTAAAGAAATTAGTCAACAAATAGAATTTATTTACAATTCACCATCCGTTGATATTTTAAGAAAAATTGCTATCAAATAATTTAACTCAAAAAACATATGATAAAACCGCTATATATTATTTTTCAAGCAGGAGTTACACCTCAATCAGCGGGACAACTACTTGGCGCGATAACTAATGCTATCAATAACCAATTTTCAGAAATAACAATAATGATTTCATCTCCTGGAGGAAGCGTATTTGATGGTATGAATATTGCAACACTGATTAAATCTTCTCCCGTGCCTATTACGGTGCATAATGTAGGACAAATAGATTCTATTGCTGGTGTTATTTTTTCTGCAGGGTTTAAAAGGTTAGCACAAAAAAATTCTTCATTCTTGTTTCATGGTGTAATGGCAAATTTTCCAGGACCATCAGGTTTAACTGAGCAACAACTGGAAGAAAGACTTGCAACATTAAAAAGAGATCGCGAAAATATAGCAAAAAACATAAGTGATTATTCTAATATTGATTATAATTCTGTGGATGAATTAATGAAAAAGGGTGCTATTATATCTGCCGTTGATGCTCAAAAAATTGGCTTGGTTCAAGAAATTAAAGAAGCGGCTATACCAGTAGGTGCTCAAATTATAACAATTGCTTAAGTATATGCATTGTTTACCACAATTCATAGGACTGGCAGCGATTAATCCACTTTAATGCGGTCGTCTGAAAGTGGTATAATGAAAATATATGAACGATAAATTGGAATACCTATAAAAGAATTAATTCAAAAAATAGAAAATTATTTAGATAGAAACAGAAAAGGACCCTAGCGGTAGTTGATAACCGAGAGAGTCCTTATGTTTCCTTGTGTTTGTTGTGTGCTACTTTTTTTCTCTCAAAGCCATGGCAACTGTTTTTTCGAAAAGTTCGATATCCTTTTGGGACATTTTCTTGTAACGTTTTGGGCAGAGGCCATCTGCAGCTCCGGAGTTGTCTATTTCTTCCTGCGGTTCATAAGTAATTTTTTCTTTAAAATTTTTGTCGAGAACACCTGCATGTAAAGAAGCTATAGTTTCAACAGAACTAGCCCCACCAAGATAATTGGTTTGCAAGTTTCTTATACAGTAGTCCGTATTGCTGCTTCCTCTGTGTAAATGTTCAACAAGTCCTACAAAATATGTAGCTTTCATTATTCTGACCTCCTTAAAGAACTGTATTTTATTTTTGATACTAGCTTTTTATTATACTCCAAAATGAAGGGAAAGTCAATAGTCAGGCGGAACGGGGCTATGGTTAGGCACTTTTAGGATGTGCAATTTTTGCAGGGAATAAATGACAAAAACAAGGGGTTTTGATATGATAAAGACATGGATAAAATTTTAATCATAGGAATAGGAATTGGTTTGGCGCTTGTGACCGCATTAGGAGATGCCTTGATTAAAAGTGCTTCAAGCAAGCTTGGATTTTCTGGATGGAAACAGCTTGTTTTGGGTGCCATAATTTATGCCGGAACAGCTCTGGGTTGGTTCTTTGTGCTTCAAAAAATAAAGCTTTCCAGCGGAGTTATGATTTATACTTTAAGTCTGATATTGTTTGTTGTTTTTATTAGCGTTTTTTATTTCAAAGAGGAAATTAGGCCAGTTGAATATTTTGGCATAGCGATGGCTATTTCGTCTTTATTAATTCTTTCCCGTTTTGCGTAAAAAAAGATATGGGAAATAAAGTATTTTTTGAAAATAAAAAAGGATTGAAATTATGTGGAATATTTTCAGATCCGACAAACGACGTGGGCAAGCCGATGGTTGTTTTTTGTCATGGGCACTCAACTAGTAAAGACAGCACTTCAATCAAAAAACTTTCAGAAATATTAAATAGCAAAAATGTCTCAACTTTTAGGTTTGATGTTTCAGGTCATGGAGAAAGCGAAGGCAAATTCGAAGAAACTACAGTGTCAGATGCTATGAATGATATTCTATCAGCGATTGAATATGTAAAATCTCTAGGTTACTCCAAAATTGGACTTGTTGGTTCAAGTTTTGGTGGTGCGGCAAGCATTTTGGCAGCGGCAAAATCTCCTGATTTGTTTGTTCTTGCACTTAAAGCGCCGGTTTCTGACTATAAAAGATTGAAAATTACAAAAATGGGGATTAATGGCGTTCAAAATTGGGAGAAACAGGGTTATATGGAATATGAAAAAGATGACGAGAGAGGTCTAAGATTAAAATATTCTTTCTTTGAAGATTTTGATAATTTTAATGAATATGAAGCTGCTAAAAATATCACAGCGCCGACAATTATTGTTCACGGCGATAGCGACAATGATGTTCCAGTTGAACAAAGTATAAAGTTGGCTACTATAATTCCAAACTGCAAGTTAGAAGTTGTTTCTGGAGCAGACCATGGATTTTCTAACCCCGAAAATTTTGAAAAAATGCTAAAATTAATTCCAGAGTTTATACTTGAAAAATTATGAAATTCATTATCATCTATCCATGTACCAAAAAATAATCCAAAAACTCGAAGATTTTATTAAATAAAAAATATGAATGACAAAGATTATTTAAAATTGGCAGTTGATCAGGCAAAACTATCTGTTGAAGAGGGTGGATTTCCGGCTGGTGCAATTGTGGTTAAAGACGGAAAGACTGTTTCTAAGGGAATCAGCATCGGATTTAAACTTAATGATCCAACAAGTCATTCGGAAACTGCCTCTATCCGCGAAGCATGCAAAATTTTGAGAACGACAGATTTGGGCGGAGCAACACTATATGCCTCAGTTGAACCATGCATGATGTGTTTTTCTGTGGCAAATTGGGCGGGAATTTCAAAAATCGTGTATGGTTTTAAAAAAACAGAAGATATGGTTAAAAAAGGATATTACGAAGGGTCGAATAATTTATCAGAACTTAATCAGAAAAATAATCGAAAAATAGAACTTAAATATCTGCCGGACTTCGAAGAAGAAATGAAAGAAATAAAAAAAAATTGGGAAGAAAAGAATAAACTATAACCAATAAAATAATAAGCGTGTGATATTTTATGGATACACTAAAATGCGGTTGCGTAAAGCGACGTGGTCGTCACGCGACTTTACGTCGTCAAGAAACGTATCCAACTAATTTATTTTTAAAAATACTATGCAAAAGTGGAAAACAATTTCTTCAAAAATGGCTTTTAATCATAAGTGGTTCAAACTTCGCCAGGACAAAGTGGAATTGCCGAATGGAAAAATTCTCGACGAGTATTTTCTGTGGCTCAAGGGGTATGTCGCTTTAATTGTTCCAATAACAGAAGATGGTAAATTTGTCTTAGTTAGACAATACAAACATGGGGCAGATGAAATTATTATTGAATTTCCGGCTGGTTTTATAGATGGAGATGAAACTCCTGAAGAAGCTGCTCAGCGCGAATTGCAAGAAGAAACAGGCTATTCTTCGGATAATTTACAATTACTATCAACAGCCTTTGCTGATCCTACAAAAGCAATAGGTAAAATATATATTTATTTGGCGAAAAACGCAGTTCGAAATAAAGCAATTAAACTCGATGAAACTGAAGATATAGAAGTTCTTGTGAAAAGCGAAGAAGAAGTCTTGGAAATGATTACAAAAGGAGAAATTTGCGTGAATGACTCAGTGGCTGGTTTTTTCCTAGCTCTTGAAGCATTGAAAAAATAGCTTTGACGCTAGAATATGGTTGCGTAAAAGTTTATCCACTAACGGAATAACTAAAAAAGTGCTATAATTAATGCAAGCAATAAAATATTCGAGGGGGGTGTTTTATGGCAACTTTTAGGGCAATATACGGGTATAATAATCGTGAAGAGTTTACCATTGTTTTTACAGTATCTGATAGCAAACCAGAAAAGGATGCTGTTGGTTTACTGGAAAAAATGCATCCAGGCGGATTTTCCGTGTTAACGGTACGCAAAACGCAAACGCAAGAAAATTTGCTAAAGCAAATGCAAGAAGCAGCATGATTATCATCGATCATGAGACAGAGGAGAAGGCGCTATTCTGAAACCAGAGTAGCGCTAAAACCTTTTTGGCGTATATAATTGAAAAGTTGTTTAAAAATCAGAAAGGAGATGGTTATGAAAAAGATCTGCAGAAAACTGAGGATAAATTTTCTAAGAATGAAAAAAAGGGAGCGGCTTTTTTCCGATGAATATTTTGATATCGGGGAAAATTTCTTAAGTTGGTTTGTGGTTTTTTGCGCTGCCGGCTTAGTCATTGGGTTTGTTTACATAATGATCTCAATATGCAATCACAAATAGGCGTTGTTCTGATTTTGGAACAGCGCCGTTTTTATATGTGCGTTATAGCGAAGTGACATTTTTTTATTTTGTGATATAATTAAAATAGTTAATAATTAACAAACAAGTTCACTCTGTCAAATTCCGCCGAAGACGGATCAGCAGGGCTGACTCTAAAAAGGTAAATGAAAAAAACATTTTTGGGCATTACGGTTGTTGCAGTGGCATTGGTTCTTTCCGGTTGCGGAAAGCCGGCTGCTGTTGACCAAGGCACCGTGCAAAAACAAACCCAGGGAAATGAAGAGAAAAAAGCCGGATCAGTTATAAGTTCCATTAAAGATGCTATGAGTTCCGGCAAGAAAATGGAGTGTGTATACACGACCAAAATCGGAGACAAGGAAATCAAAGCTACTATGCAAACCGATGGCAAAAATTTCAAATCTTCCTCTGAAATTGATGGCAAGAAGATGTATTCTGTTATGAAAGATGAAGTTTCATATACCTGGGGAGAAGGGATTCCAATGGCTAGCAAATTGGCAATGAGCTGCGTAAAAGATTTGCCGAAAATTGAAGGACAAAAAGGTGCGGATCCAATACAGGATCCGAAAGATGCTTTTGATGGTGCTACTAACGTGGTTTGCAATCCAGTAGCTTCAGTCGATGTCAGCGTACCGAGCGATGTTCAGTTCCAGGACATGTGCGAAATGATGAAAGGCGCGATGAAAAATATTCCGGAAGGAACCAATTTGCCAAATATTCCAAGCATGCCATAGTGGAAACAGATTTCTTGAATATTCAAAAGCCCTTCCGATTTCGGTTGGGCTTTTTTGAAGCTTTAAGCTTGCTACTTGCTACGGCCAAATTGACAAAGAAGCCCGAATGTGCTTATGTTTTAGTCAGAAAGAAGATTAAATTTAAAATAGTTTTTTTAACAAAGGAGGGAGAGAAATGCTGAAAGAAAGGTTAATAGAATTACATCGAAAGCTCGAAATTGAAAATGAAAAAAAGAAAAAGCTGCAGAAAATCTGGGACAAACTTGTTGTTGGTGCAGCTTGTCTAACAGTTGTTGCATTTGCTGTGTACATAGTGAATAAAATAATCGGATAAAAAATTATCCAAAAAAAGGTGCTGTTTCATGCTCGGACAGCACCTAAAAATTTCTCAGAAAGGAGACTATAGGGTGAAAGAAGAAAAAAATAAGGCCGTAATTTTTCGCATAGTGCATTCTGGTTGTGTGCGTTATGTGATAAGAATCGGTCAAATTGAACTTCATTCATACATATCTGTTGCTAATTTGGCCAGACAGTTCAAGAAAAGAAAGCCAAGTTATCAAAAAGGCGAAGTTAGCTTTATGGGTCTGACTCCGGCTCAGGAAGCGGAATTTTGGTTTTTATACAAAAACTAGAAGTTATTTTTCCAGCCACGGCTGCTCATTGAGAGCCGTGGTTTTTTTATGAAAAATTATCAAATTTTTTACGGATGTGCTATAATAGAAACAATAAATTTTATTCCGTGAAGAGGAAAAAATGAAACAATTGATTTTAAAATATTCTTTGTATGGAGCGACTCTTTTAACAGGGTTTTTTTCTTGGTATTTTTTGTTTCATTCCATGGATTATTCCGGCATGCAGGTTTGGCTGATTCCGGCAGCCTGTTTTTCTTTATACATCATTTCTTTGTCGCTGATGGCGATTTTAATCAAGCAGGAAATTGCTTTTGAATTCGTGGTTATTTTTTCGCTCTTTTTCACCCTTATTTTCACTTTTTCCAAATGGCATTTTTTGATTTTAATTTTAGGATCCATTTTGGTGCTTTCCGCTCTCCGGCTTATTCGCAAAGATTTAGATATGAACATCAAGATAGATTTTTGGAAATCTCTCTATGTGGGCCGATTCCGGATGGTCATTGGACTGGCTCTGATTATTTCCAGCCAATATTTTTTTATGATCAGCCAGAGCGGCAAAGAGCAGGCGATTCCCGAGTTTGATACGGCGCCAATTACCAGGAAAATAATCGAACCGATCATGGTTTTGGTCAATCCGGATTTCAAAGCAATGCAAAAAGAAGGATTGACAGTTGACCAATTCATCATTGAATCCAAACAGGAAAAAGAAGAGGATATTTTTTCAAAGGAAAATATCGATGATGAAATTGAAAAACAAATCCCGGCTAATTTGCCAGCGGAGAAAAGAGAAGCTATGAAACAAGAAGCGCTCCAGCAAATTTCCGATTCACAAAAAAATATTTCCCAAAAAAATCAGGAGTTGGTTTTGAAAGAAGGCCGGGAACAATTGGCAAAAATGGTGGGGCGCAAAGTGTCAGGAGAAGAGGAGATTTCCGAAGTTTTTGCCGGCTTTATTGATAAAAAAATCAATGATTATTTCCAACCGCATAAAGTGGATAGTGATAAAAAATCTCCTTTGTTCTACTATATTTTGTCAGCTGTTTTGTTTTTGACCATCTGGCCGATGGGTTCCGCTTTGAGTCTGATTTGGTTCGGCATAGTTATTATTATATTCAAGCTGATGGTCCATTTTAAATTGGTAGAAATAAAAACAGTCACAGTCCAGAGGGAAATGATAGTCTGATTTATATAAACAGCGAGGATATAATTAGCACTCTCATTAGGGGATTGCTAATTTTTTTATTTAGGTGTAATATATGAAAGTACTATTCCAATCTACGAATAGTATTCTAATCTACAAATACAAAAATAAATGTGGGGAAAATTGGCTTATCCGGAACTTTCATATAGAATTTGCGGCATTTTGTATGGCATACATAATTCTCTTAATAGGTATTGTAATGAAAAGCAATACGGAGATGCTTTTGAGGAAGAATTAAAGAAACAAAAGATAATTTATTCAAGAGAATTGTTTTTAGAAAAATATTTCGAGGGAGAAAAACCGAAAAGGAACAAGGTTGATTTTCTTATTGATAATAAAATAGTTGTTGAATTAAAGTGTGAAAGAATATTGACGGAAGATGATTATTATCAGGTAAAAAGATATTTAATATCTTCAGGAAAAAGGTTGGGTTTGCTGGTAAATTTCAGAGAAAAATATTTAAGACCGAAAAGAATTTTAAATTCCGAATCAAAAGAATAGTATTTATTAGTTGATTGGAATTAATTAGTAGATTTGAATAATATTATGGCAGACTTTTATAAAATTTTGGGTGTTGGGAAAAATGCGTCAGACGATGAGATCAAAAAAGCTTATCGTAAATTGGCTCATCAATATCATCCTGACAAACAAAACGGCAACGCGGAAAAATTCAAAGAAGTAAACGAGGCCTATCAGGTTTTGTCAGACAAGACGAAACGTCAGCAATATGACCAATTCGGCCAGACTTTTGATCAAAGGGGTGGCGGACAAGGAGGCTTCGGTGGTTTTGAAGGCTTTGATTTTTCTGGGTTCCAACAAGGATTTAATGGACAAGGATTCAATTTTGAAGGCGGAAGCTTTGAGGATATTTTTTCTGATATTTTCGGAGGAAATTTTGGAGGTTCGCGCCGGCGTGATTCGAGGAAAGCCGGACGAGACATTCAAATCGATGTTGAAATAAGTTTTGAAGAAATGGTTTCCGGCGTTCAAAAAAATGTTTCGCTTTTGCGGCAGGTTATTTGCAACGTCTGTCATGGCAGCGGAGGAGAGCCAGGGGCAAGAGAAGAAACTTGTCCGGATTGCAAAGGCAGCGGACAAATCAAAAAAACCGTGCGCAGTTTTTTCGGAACATTTGCGCAGGTTGCGACTTGCCCAAAATGCAGCGGATCAGGCAAAATATATTCCAAAAAATGCCACAAATGCGGTGGAGACGGAAGAACAAGAGAAGAACAAAATATTAACATCGATATTCCGGCTGGAATTTCTGATGGCCAGACTCTTTCACTGCAAGGATACGGCGAAGCCGGTGAAAAAGGGGCAAGCGCTGGCGATTTGTATGTGAATGTGCACGTGCATCCGCATCAAAAATTTGAAAGAAAGGGCAATAATATTATTTCAACCGAACATATTTCATTTTCTCAGGCTGTTTTGGGGGATAAAATAAATGTCAAAACAATCGAAGGGGAAATTGTCATGAAAATTCCGGAAGGAACAAGGTCGGGAGAAGTTTTCCGCATCAAAGGCAAAGGCGTGCCTCAATTGGGCAGAAATTATGGCCGAGGCGACCAACTGGTGACTGTCGTTGTTGACATTCCCAAAAATCCGACCCGGGAACAGAAAAAAATTATTGAAGATTTGAGAAATTCTGGATTATAGGAGAAATTTAAAGCGAATCTAGCAGCTAGACTCGCTTTTTTGTTGAGAAAATTGTATAATGATAACAAATGAATTATTATGAATTTTAAAAAAGCTTTTTTATTATCGTTCAAAATGGCTCTGCCTTTGGCACCTATTCATTTTTTATTGTATTATATTATTTCGTTGTTTATAATAGGTCCTTTTTATTATGAAAAAAATTATACTATTATCACCACTATTGCATATATATCTTATTTCATATTATTTTTTCTTTTATATTTTTTAATCGGATTTTTTTTGAACAAAATTTTTATTAAACTTAACAAGTCTTTGCTGGTATATTTTATCGCATTCCTTTTGATGTTTTTGACTGTAGAAATATTCTTTTATTTATACATCAGTATGCACAGTAAAGGAGAGGATTTATTATTAATGACTGAATTATTTTTTTCTCATATAATTTTTATTTTAACAATAACTTTTCCAATATCACTTAGTTTATCATTATCTGGTATTTTTGCTGGACACAATACAAAAAATTTTTTAACAAAAAAATAAAGACATGAAAAAAAATAACCTAGATTTGCTTTTTGATCCGCAGTCGATTGCGATTGTGGGCGCTTCCAATAAAAAAGGAAAAATCGGCACGATTATCGCGGAAAATATTTCCAAACTCGGATATGGCGGCAAGACCTATTTGATCAATCCCTCATATAAATTTCTTGGTTTCAAGCGTTGCTTTCCATCGCTTTCTGCTGTCAAAAAAGAAATTGATCTGGCAATCATATGCGTGCCGGCCAAATTTGTTTTTGATGTCGTAAAAGACGGAGCAAAAAATGTTAAAAATTTCGTCATTATTTCAGCCGGTTTTTCAGAAATTGGCAAAGAGGGCGCCAAGCGGGAACAAAAACTTCTTGATTTTGCGAAAAAGAACAAATTGAACATTCTAGGGCCGAATTGCCTGGGCTTTATAAATCCGACAATCGATCTCAATGCATCTTTTGCTGCCGGAATGCCCAAAAAAGGCAATGTAGCTTTTGTCTCCCAATCCGGCGCATTGATCGTAGCCCTGTTGGACAAAGCCAAGGAAGAAAATCTGGGATTTTCCAAAGTTATTTCCATTGGTAATCAGATGCAGGTTGACGAAGCGGAACTTCTGGAATATTTGTCTGAAAATGAAGAAACGAAAGTTATCGGAATGTATTTGGAAGGAATCAGAGACGGCCAGAAATTTTTAAGAATCGCCAGAAAAGTTTCACATAAAAAACCGATTGTAATCCTAAAGGCAGGCAAGACGGAAAAAGCGCAAGAAGCCATATCTTCACATACGGGAGCGCTGGCTGGCAGTGATTTGGTGACGGATGCGGCTTTTAAGGATGCTGGAATTGTTCGAGCAGACACGCTGGAAGACTTTTTTGATTTATTGCGCATAATGTCTTTTTCTGAGGCTCCAAAAAACAACCAGGTGTCAGTTATTACAAATGCAGGCGGAGCTGGTGTTTTGGCAACAGATGCTTTTAAAGACAAAGATATAGCGCTGGCTGAATTTGACGAAAAAACCAAAAAAATTTTTGCAAAACATCTTCCGGCTGAAGCTTCTGTGCATAATCCCATTGATCTTTTGGGCGATGCTGATTCTGATCGTTATCAAAATATTTTATTAGACCTCAAAAAAGGAAAACCCGGTTCTGTTGTTTGCATCCTGACCCCTCAACAGCAAACCCCGGTGGATGAAATTGCCAAGATTATTGCTTTAGCTAAGGAAAAAAACAAAATGCCGGTTAATGCTGTTTTTATCGGCGGGGAAAGAGTGAAAAGCGGGATTGCACATCTTAAACGAAAAAATGTTCCCACTTTTGAAAGCCCTGAAGATTGCATCCTGGCGCTGGATAAATATTATCAATGGGACGCCTTTAGAAAAGAGAAACAGGAAGCTGAAAAATATGCCATTGATGCTGAACGTCGGAAAAAAGTTTCAACCATTATCCAAAATGCGCGCCGGGAAAAAAGAGCAGCCCTTTGTTTTTCTGAAGCTGCTGAGGTTATGCGTGAATATGGAATAGACTCGGGAAAATTTTGGATTGTTTCAGAAAATGGAGAAAAGCCGGGAGAAAATGATTTTCCGCTGGCAGTGAAAATCGACAGCGACAAAGTTTTGCACAAATCCGACAAACAAGGCGTTATTTTGAATATAAAAAATCAGGCTGAATTGGAAGAAGCAATCAAAAAACTGAATCAAAATTTTCCCGGTGAAAAAATATTGCTGCAGCCCATGCAGCAAAATAAAACCGAAATAATTTTAGGCATCAAAAAGGACCCTATTTTCGGACCGATAGTTGTCTATGGCTTGGGCGGGATTTATACGGAAATTTTCCACCTGGTTGATTTTCTGGTTCCGCCTTTGTCTCCGGATTCCATTAAGAAACAAATTCTTTCCGGAAAAATAAAATTTTTATTTGAAGGTGCGCGCGGGCAAGCGGCATATGATGCCGGAGAGTTCGCTAAAATCATCAAAGGGATTATGGATTTTGCCGCGGAAAACAACGAAATTCAGGGTTTTGATATTAATCCGCTTTTTATCTACAATGATGGCAGAAAGGCTAGTGCAGTGGATATTAAGATAATAATTTAAATAAAGTTTAAATTGTGACCCCGCACCGAATCCCAAAAAAAGTTTCAATAAAAATTTAAAAAATTTTCACGTGATTCGCCTACGGCTAAGCAAGAGTGTAAATAAAAATTAAATAAAAGAATTGGTGCGGGATGCTCATTTTTGTAATCCTGACCAAGTCGGCAAAAAAATGGCAAAAATCAAAATTCTTATAGTTGATGATGATGTGCCTTTGAGAGGTCTGTATGCGGAAGTTTTTACTAATGCGGGATATGAAGTATTTGAAGCCGGAGACGGAGTTGAGGGTTTGGATATGGCTTCTAAAAATATGCCAGACGTTATTTTTACTGGAATTGTAATGCCAAGAATGGACGGGTTTTCCATGATGGAAGCCCTTAAAAAAACAGTTATGACAGCTAACATTCCGGTAGTTATTTCTTCCCACATGGGACGCGAAGAAGACCAGCAGCGCGCCAATGTTTTAGGAGCCAAGGACTTTATCATTCGTGATATTACTCGTCCGATTGAAGTTGTAGAAAGGATTGGCTCACTTTTTGCCCAAAGTGGAGGTGAATATAAAATAGAATTTAACGCTGAAACTCAAGATGCAAAAAAATTAGCCAAAGATTTGAATTTTCAGGAAAATTTTTTATGTTTGGATTGCAATGAAAAACTCGTGCTAAAAATGAAACTGACAAACGCGCAGGACAGAATATTTGAAACGGTATTTGTTTGCCCTAAGTGCGGTTGGGTAGCCAAATGAAAAATTTCTAATTTCTAATGCCTAATTTCTAAACAAATCCTAATTTTAAAATTTCAAATTTAAATAAATTTTTATATTATTTAGGATTCTGGATTTAGTGCTTAGGATTTATAACTGTTATGGCTCGATGGACGCTGAAAGAAAATAAGGAGATTCCAAAAAACTTTTCACATATTCTGAATCCGCTGATAGCCAGCATCCTATTTTCCCGCGGAATTGAGGACGAAGAAAAAATGAAAAGATTTATTTCGCCTGATTATGAAACGGATTCATACGATCCGTTTCTTTTTGATGACATGGAAAAAGTCATTGAAAGAATCGGCCAGGCGCAGGACAAGAAAGAAACAGTGGCGATTTTTGGTGATTATGATGCGGACGGCATCACAGCTTCAGTGGTAATCAAAGAAACATTGGATCTTCTCGAAATAGAATCTTTTGTTTACATTCCGGACAAACGCACGGAAGGATATGGCATGAACATAGAAGCAGTCGAAAATTTCAAGGAAAAAAATGTTGCCCTGATAATTACTGTGGATTGCGGAATAACCAGTTTTCATGAAGTTGAAAAAGCGAATAAATTCGGAATAGATGTGATTATTACTGATCATCATCATGTGCCGGACAAATTGCCAAAAGCTCTAGCTATCATAAATCCACACAGGAAAAATTGCCGCTATCCATTTACGGATTTGGCCGGGGTAGGTGTGGCTTTCAAGGTTGTTCAGGCTATTTATCAAAGATTTTTGCCGGAAAAAATAGAACAAACCAAATGGATGTTGGATTTGGTGGCAATAGGAACTATTGCTGATCGTGTGTCGCTTGTCGGAGAAAATAGAATTTTTGCCAAATACGGCCTGATGGTTCTTTCCAAAACCAAAAGAATCGGACTTAAGGAAATTTTCAAAGTAGGTCGTCTTTTGATTGATGAACAAAATCTGCCCGACACCAGAAAGGTTTCTTTCCATATAGCGCCACGGATTAATGCAGCTGGAAGGATCAATCATGCCAACCTGGCTTTGGATTTGATTATGGAAAAAAATGTGGCAGAAGCCCGCGAACTGGCTTTGGAACTCGAAGCCAACAATACGGAAAGGCAAAAAGTTACGGAGAAAATTGTGGAAGAGATAAAAATTCTGGCCGAGACAATCTATAAGGAAAAGAAATTTATTTTTGCTATCAATGAACATTTTTCCATGGGTGTCGTCGGATTGGTGGCCGGCAAGATTGCGCAGGAGTTCAATAAGCCGACAGCGGTTTTTCAAAAATGCGAAGATATCAGCAAAGGATCTTTCCGCAGCATTCCGCAAATAAACATTATTGAAACAATCAGCGAATGCCAGGAACTTTTGGATAAGTTCGGCGGACATTCGCAGGCGGCCGGAGTTTCAGTAGCCAATGAAAATCTGGAAAAATTTTATGCCAAAATGGACAGATTGATCAATGAAAAACTGGAAGGGGTTGATCTTTCAGAAGAAATTGGAATTGACGCCGAAGTTTTGGTTCAGGACATAAATTTTGAATTGGCGGAAGAATTGCAAAAATTGGAGCCTTTTGGAGAAGGCAACAGGGAGCCGGTTTTTTTAATCAGGAATTTGGAAATCAGAGAAAAGAAAGTTGTCGGCAATGGCAATAAGCATATCAAGCTTTTTTTGGCAGATTCAGAAAAAAAATCGCCAAAAATTCTGGAAGCCATCAGTTTCAACAGTTATGAAAAATATATTAATATCAAAGCAGGGGACAAAGTTGAAATTGTCTGCAATATCCAAAAAGACGAGTGGAACGGGAATAGAAAAGTGCAGCTCATGCTTATCGACCTAAAATTAACTGAAAATTAAAAATTTATTTTATGAAGATTGCTTTTGTCCATGATTATTTGGTCCAGTATGGAGGAGCGGAAAGAGTTCTAGAGTGTCTTTGCGAACTTTATCCATATGCGCCGATTTATACCATTGTTTATAATCGCGAATCAGTCCACGGTCTTTTTGACGATAAGCAAATTTACACTTCCTATCTCCAAAAATTTCCTTTTGCGCGCAAATGGCATCGGATTTTTCCCTTGCTTATGCCACCGGCAATCGAGCAATTTGATTTTTCAAATTATGACGTGGTTGTTTCTGATTCATCTAGTTATGCCAAAGGCATCATAACGGGACCAAAAACACTGCACATTTGCTATATGCACACGCCGATGCGTTATGCCTGGGATGACTGCCAAAAATATACCCGAGATTTCTATTTTCCCCGCCTTATCAAGAGACTAGTGCCTTTTGCTATGAATTACATCCGACTTTGGGACAAGGCCAGCGCTGATCGGGTTGATTTTTTTGTAGCCAATTCTAATTTTGTAGCCAATCGGATCAAAAAATATTACCGCAAGGAAGCGATTGTTGTTCATCCGCCGGTTGATACTAAAAATTTTTCTTTGGATAAAAACACTTCTTCAAAAAATTATTTTTTAATGGTGGGGCGGCTTATCACCTATAAGCGGCACGATATTGCCATTGAAGCCTTTAATGAATTGAAAATCCCGCTCAAAATAATCGGACGCGGACCGGAACAGAAACGGCTTAAAAAAATGGCCGGCCCCAATGTTGAATTTTTAGGAAGAGTGAGTGATGAAGAATTGAAAAAATGTTATGCCGAGTGCCAGGGTTTTATTTTTCCGCAAGAAGAAGATTTCGGCATTGTGGCCATTGAAGCGCTGGCTTCAGGGAAACCACTGATAGCCTACCGCGGCGGCGATATTCCGGAGCATATGGAAGAAGAAAAAATGGGAGTGTTTTTTGACAAGCAATCACCAGAAGCAATTATTGAAGCGGTAGAAAAATTTAAAAAATTATCTTTTGATCCTGAATATATCCGTTCAAAAGCTTTGAAATTCGATAGGGAAATTTTCAAGGAAAAAATGAAAGAAGTTATCGAAAGGGAAACGGAAAAATATAAGAACAGTTTGTAATGTTATAAGGTTCATAAAGTTTGTAGGGTATAAAAAAACAGGAATCAATCGCAGACCCAATTATCTTTGATTGATTCCCTTTTGGCCTCTCCAGGCCTTTTTTTATTTATATTCAGCCGGCAACCAGTGGGCTGCCAGCGCTGTTTTTAGCTGTTTTTAAATAAACTGTAATTTTTAATTATACTCCTAAATTGGCAAAAAGTCAATAGTGCATAATTTTTAGGATTGATATATGATAGGAAAACGGATTAAACACGGAAAAAGACAGAAAAACACGGATTTTTTAGAGCTAGCAATTATATCACCATAATAAAATTATGCGCGTAGGCATTGACATCAGATGTTTTGTGGCTGGCAAAAGAACCGGAGTTGAAGAATATACACTAAATATTCTTGAGCGGCTTTTTGAATTGGATCAGAAGAATAAATATATTCTTTTTACCAATTCTTTCAGCAAGCCCGATTTTGATTTTGAGGTTTTTTCAAAATTTAAAAATGTAACAATAAAAAAATTCAACTATCCCAATAAGCTGCTTAATTTATGTTTTTGGTATTTGCGTTGGCCGCAAGTCGACAAAATGATCGGCGGCGCGGATATTTTTTTCATGCCGAACATCAATTTCATTGCGCTTTCCCAGAAAACAAAATTGGTGCTGACGATCCACGATTTGTCGTATGAAATTTTTTCCGAATCTTTTTCCTGGAAACGGCGCCTTTGGCACAGCATTTTAAATCCGCGAAAACTGGCCAAAAGGGCTGACAAAATTATTGCAGTTTCTGATTCGACCAGACAGGACATTGTTTTGAGATGGAAAATAGAAAAAAAGAAAGTTATTCGAATTTATAACGGCATTGCCGATGATTTCGAACCGGTGGATCGCAATAATCCGAAATTAATCGAAATTAAAGAAAAATATCATTTGCCGTTTAATTTTATTTTTTTTCTGGGCACAATCGAGCCGCGGAAAAACATTCCGGCTATTATCAAAGCCTATGATCAACTAAGGAGCCTAAATAATCCGCAACTTGATAAATATAAACTGGTGATTGCCGGCGGCAAAGGCTGGAAAACTAAAAATATTTTAAAAGTGATGCAAGAAGCTAAATTTACAAACGACATTATTTTTACCAGCTGCATTACCAATGAAGACAAAGCTGCGGTTTATACTCTGGCATCGCTTTTTGTCTATCCGTCTTTTCTGGAAGGTTTCGGCCTGCCGGTTTTGGAAGCCATGCGCATAGGCGTGCCGGTAGTGGCATCCAATACTTCTTCAATTCCGGAAGTGGCCGGAAACGGGGCAATTATGGTTGATCCGGACAGGCCAGACGAATTGTTTTTAGCTATGAAAGAAATTCTTTTGAATCGTGATTTTTATGAAAACATGAAAACTGAAGCGCAAAAACAGGCTATAAAATTCAACTGGAAGACATCAGCCAGAGAACTGCTGGCTGTTTTTACGAAAACTATTGACAATAAGTGAAATATTATTTACTATTGTTTATTAATTCAAAGCAGTATCTTAAAAAAGAAAGGGGAAGAGGAAAGATGCAAAATAAAAACACAGCTATAAAAGATTGTTCAAAAGTAAAAGCAATTATCAAGCAGAAAGGAATAAAAGCAAAAATACTTATTTATGAATGCATTAGACCCAAAGGGGGGTATATTGACGAAAATTCTACTTTATGGAAGGCGGGAGAATTAAATGACAAGAGTCAGTGTATTCCGACACTGGTAGCTGAATTAAATAAGCTGCCGGACTTGGCGTAACAAAATAATTGCGGAAATCCGCAACGGGAAGGGTTGGAAACAGCCCTTTTTTTAATGCTTAAAAAATGATAGAATATACATAGAAACACAGAAGCAAACAGAATAAACACAGATTTTTCTGTGTCTCTGTGTTTTTCCGTAATTTTTTGTGTTATTTCATGTTAACAGGCATTGATGCCCGGTTTTATGGCACGATTGGCAAAGGACTGGGCCGGTATACGCAAAAATTAATCGAAAATTTGGAAAAAATCGACCAAGAAAATCGGTATGTGGTTTTTTTGCGGAAAGAAAATTTTGACGAATATCAACCTAAAAACAAAAATTTTCAAAAAGTGCTGGCGGATTATCGCTGGTACTCTTTTGCCGAGCAGCTGTTTTTTCCGAAATTGCTCAGGAAATATAATTTTGATCTGGTGCATTTTCCGCATTTTAATGTGCCGCTTTTGTACAGGAAAAATTTTGTCATCACTATCCACGATTTGATTCTGATTCATTTTCCGACTGTCAGAAGTTCGACCCTGAGTCCGATTTTCTACTGGCTTAAATTTTTGGCTTATAAAATCGTCATTTGGTCAGCGGTTCATCGGGCAAAAAAGATAATTGCTGTTTCTAATTTTACCAAAAAAGACATTCTAAATGTTTACAAAAAAGTGCCGGAAAACAAGGTAATTGTCACCTATGAAGCCTGCGACAATCAAGTGGATAAATCATCCAAAAATGATGAGGAAATTTTGCAGTTTCGTGATATAATGAAGCCGTATATCATATATATCGGAAACGTCTACCCGCACAAGAATCCGGAACGTTTGGTTTTGGCGTTCAAGGAAGTTTTAGAGCACAAAAAAGACATTGCGCTGGTGTTCGTGGGCGGCGAAGATTATTTTTATCTGCGGCTTAAAAAATTCGTAGTTGAAAATAGGATTGAAAATATTATTTTTGTCGGATTTGTTCCTGACAATGAAATGAAAGTGCTGCTCAGAAATGCACAGGCTTATGTGCGTCCGTCACTCTATGAAGGTTTTGAATTGCCGCCATTGGAAGCCATGCAACAAGGCGTGCCGGTCCTTTGTTCTGATCACGAATGCGCTTTGGAAGTTTTGGATGACAGCGTGCTGTATTTTGACGGAAAAAATATCGAGAGCATGAAAAAGGCAATTTTAAAAATCATAACTGATGAAAAATTGCGCCAAGACTTGATAGTTCAGGGCAGAAAACAGGTAGAAAAATACAGCTGGAATCGAATGGCGCAGGAAACATTGAAAATATATAAAAAATAAAATGCCAATAAACAGAATCATTCCGCAGATGTTTGATGTCCGGCCGGTTGATGAAACCGGAGATTTGGATTGGGAGAAAATCAATTCCGTAGAGAAGAATGTTTTTCCGGCAAAAGAAAAATTCAAGCAAAAAGGAAAACAATTTAGAAATAATAATGCCAGGGCAGGCGTTTTGGGCTATGGCATTGAAAGCGACAAGGTTCCTCTTTTCTATGATTCGCAATTCAGTTTTATAAATTCTCAGGATATTGTGCAAAGGAAACCTTGGCAAAGCCAAAAGCGGGAATCATTCATTAAAACTGAACGCGAAAGAATGAGAAATGAAAAAATCAGGCAATTGGAAGAAAAATTATTGGCCGAAAAATTGCTGCTGGAAAAAGAACAAGAACAAAGGGAAAAAATCGCTCGAGAAAGGTTGGAGCAGCAAAAAGCCTATGAAGCCTTTGTTTTGGAAGAGAAGCAAAGAATCAGGCAGGAGAAAATCAGGCAAGAAATGATTGCCCGGGAAAAAATCAAACAGGAAAGATTGGAATGGGAAAAAGCGGAAAGAGAAAAAGAACTCTGGCTGGCCGAGGAGCTTGCGCAGGAAAAAAATAAATTAAAAGATAAAAAGGAAGAAATCAGGATTGTGGATACGGAAAAATATTTTTCCTGGAAAGATCTTTTTTCTGCTCCAAATTTTTCTTTTCAATTTAACACTAGAAAATATTTTGTTTCCTTTGCGATAATAGTTTTGGGGGTCTATTTGGGTTTGGGCGGAATTTCTTATGCCAGCAAGAGTTTCAGCGCCAAGGGCGAAGTGCTGGGAGCTACTCAGGACGGATTTTCCAATCTGACTTTGGCGGTCAGAAGCATGGCTGATCGCAATTTTGCAAATTCAGAAGAGCAATTCAGTTTAGCACTGGCAAATTTTTCCAAAGCTTCAGAGCAGCTGGATGAAATGGGCGGTTTGCTTTTGGATGTCACAAAATATATTCCTTTTGCTTCGAAAATATCTTCCGGCCGGAATGCGGTTGAAGCCGGAAAGCATTTTTCGGAAGCCGGAAAAACAATCAATGAAATTGCCAAAACGATGGCTGGCTTTCAGAATCCGATGGACAGTTCGAAGCAGCAGGGAATTTCTTTTTTAGAAATTTTCAGATCTGTGGAAAGCAATATTGCCAAAGCGGAAGAAGAACTGAATGCGGCTCAGGAAAATGTTGATCGAATTTCGGTGGATGATTTGCCGGAAGACAAGCAGGATGAATTCATTTTGCTCAAACAAGGTTTGCCGGAAATCAGGAAAATGCTGGATTCGTTCTTGAATAACAGTCATATTTTTGTGGATCTTTTGGGCGGCAACGGGCCGCGCAAATATTTGTTTTTATTCCAAAATAATTCAGAAATGCGTCCGACAGGCGGATTTATAGGGAGCTATGGCCTTCTGGATATTTCCAACGGGCACGTAAAAAAATTCTTCATTGACGGAATTTTCAATCCCGACGGCCAGCTGAAAGAAAAAATTGTTCCTCCTCAGCCAGTGCAAAAAATCAGCGCGGCTTGGAGCCTGCATGATAGCAACTGGTTTGCTGATTTTCCGCTTTCAGCCAAAAAAGCCATCTATTTTTATGAAAAAACCGGCGGCCCGACGGTGGACGGCGTCATTACTTTCACGCCGACAGTGATGCAAAAACTTTTGGAAATAACCGGGCCGATTGACATGCCTGACTATGGCGTGACTCTGAATGCTGACAATTTTGTCGAAACAACCCAATATGAAGTCGAAGTTGACTATGACAAGGAAGAAAACCAGCCGAAAAAAATACTTTCCGATTTGGCGCCGATGATTTTGGAAAAACTTTTAAGCAATAAAAATCTGGAAAATGCATCCAAGGTTGCCAATGTTTTTCTGCAGGCACTCAGTGAAAAACATATGTTGCTTTATTTTCAAAATCAGGATCTGCAAAGCATAATATCCAAACAGGGCTGGTCAGGAGAAATTATTCCGGTGGAAAAGGACTATCTCAGCGTCATAAATACCAATATAAATGGATATAAAACGGACGCGGTTATCGAAGAAAAAATCGATCACAAAGCGGAAATACAAAGTGACGGTTCAGTCATTGACACGGTAACTATCACCCGCAAGCATACTGGAGGAAATTCAAAATATGAATGGTTCAACAAGGTAAATGCCGATTATATGAGGGTCTATGTGCCAAAAGGATCAAAACTTTTGGAAGCCAACGGGCAGACACGCGAAACAAATGAGCCGCCGTTGGATTATGATGCGTTAAAATTCAAAAGAGACGAAGATGTTCAAAGGGAAGAAAACAATATGATTATTGATCCGCAATCGGGGACGCGCATTTATGACGAGAAGGATAAAACTGTTTTTGCCAACTGGACCTATGTCAGTCCGCAGGAAACCATGACAATTACCTATAAATATTTGCTGCCGTTTAAGTTATTTAAAATCCTAGTTGGTGAACAGCAAGCTGATTCCTATTCGCTTTTGGCGCAAAAGCAATCCGGCAGTCTCGGCTCTTCTTTCAATTTGGAAATTACCTATCCGTTAAATTATGAAATTGAATGGCTGTCAAAAGAAAATCTGGAAGAAGAAGAAAATATTTTAAAAAAAGAGACAACTCTGTCGAGAGATTATTTTGCCGGAGTAGTCTTTAAAAAACAATAATAAAAAATGGCAAAAATGATATTCAAAAAAAGTTTGTTTTTTGCAATTTTCCTCAGCGGGTTTTTGACATGGGGAAATGCAAGGGCGGCATGTGTTTGGGATAACAACACTTGCGCTGTTTCAACATGCAATTATTCAAGTTTGGGAAATGAGATTGCAGAAATAAAAACCAATAGTCTTGGCAAAGTCGGGGCGGTTACAATACAGTGTCCTGCTGAAACAGCAATCAATACTGTTGATTTAACTTTTAGCATGACAACTGGTTTTTCCGGAATTAATGAATTAATAATTCGCGGTGCCGGAGTCGAACAAACGAGAGGCTCGGCTGGGCAAACTACGCTATCGGGCGGAAGCATGATTATAACCAGTACGGCAGATAAAAAAATAAGAATTACTAATTTTACTTTTGCCGGAGCATGCAATGATGAATGGCAGGCGGCGGCTTTTATCAGAATGAACGGCTTAACTAGATATTCTTCCGGTGGCGGATATCGCGTTGATCATAATACGCTAGCGGAAGATTTGGGCAGATTCTTTTATTGCGCTGACGGGGCTTATGGACTTATTGACGCTAATAACGGCATTATGACTGATCAGTTTTCATCTTTTGAAGATGCTGGATCGTATGGTAATGAAGCCTGGACTTCCGGAGCATCATTAGGCAGTGTTGATGCGAATTATCTTGAAAATAATGAATTAATTTATGAAAATCGTGTTTTTGCTGAAGAATTAAGAATGTTTGCAGATGATGCACAAGGTGGCCGAGTGGTCGTTAGATATAATACGCTAACAGATTTTTATATTGGCGGGCACGATGCCGGTTCTAATTTTAGAGGTGGATTGCAGTATGAAATATATAATAATAAATTAACATCAGATCGTAGTTACGGCGCTGGATTAATGACATTAAGAGGCGGAACTGGCGTTGTCTATAATAATGATATGTTCCATTTAGTGGATACACCTTTTGCTCCTAGCACGAGTTCGGGAATACATCTGAAAAATGTTCGTAGTACGGATGGCGGAACGGGAGGAGTTTTGCCATCTCCGTGGAATACAGAAGAAGATGCAGATGAATTTGTTTGGTGTGGCGATACAGATGTTAAAAGGTGTCTTGGCTCAAGCTCAAATTCTTTTGACAAATGCACTAGTGATTCTGACTGCGGCGGTACTGCCGGGTCATGCGTGGATGTTGATGGCAACATTGGTACATCTTATCCATGTCGAGATCAGATAGGCACAGGAAATAATGCTTATCCGCAGGATAGCAAACCGTTTTTATTCTGGAATAATAAAGTTATTAGATCAACGAATGATCCTATAGATAGCCCGCCGTATATTTTCTCTGGTGCATCTACGATAGCTATTGATAGGGATTACTGTACGAATTCGACTACCATGCCGGCAATATGTAATGGTGTAGCGACAACTTATGTAGAATTTACTTGTCCTCATCCTTTAACTGAGCTTTCAGGTTCATGCAATTCTAGTGTTGCTGGAACAGAAGGATATGTTGTTGATGTTGTCGCGCCGGCCAGTCCGACAGGACTTGCTGTCAGTTAAAAAATAAAATTTAAAAATGACAATTCAAAATTCAAAATTTATTAGCTTTAAATTAATTCTATTCTGCGCAATTTTCATCAGTGGCTTTTTGCTTTGTCAAAAAACATTGGCGGCAGACTATTATGTCCGGGCTGATGCCACTGGCAGCAATAATGGTTCAGACTGGACCAATGCTTACACAGCATTGCCGGCAACATTAGATAGGGGTACAAATGGCTCAACCTACTATATTGCCGATGGCAATTACGAGGGGTACTTATTTGATTCCACAACCGCGGCAGTTGATGGCACGAAGATTATAACCATTAAGAAAGCAACAGCATCGGTGCATGGATCAGAAATTGGATGGC
>DAIUDF010000011.1:0-27531 GCA_036845785.1 Candidatus Moraniibacteriota bacterium
TATTTTTGTGCTGTCTCATCGAAAAAGATTGTCCCATCAGGATGTGCTTGATTGAGAGTAAAAATTTTCTGTTTTTCGTATAAACTCAGCTCTTCTGAATCGATAGGTATAACATCTTGCCAATCAAAACCCATCCGAACAAATGTGTTAGCGCTGTTTATAGGGTAGCTCTTGCCATTGCTGAGAATATAAACAGAAATGTCATATGAAGCCAATGTTCCATCAGCAAATCCTAGTAATTTTTCCGAAATTGTGTAATGAGAAAGAAAGCCTATGTCTTTTGTTATTGCCTGATTTGCATCGAATTGCGATAGAAAAGCTCGTGCACTAATGAAGGGAAAAAGCTTTTCATCCCTTAATTTATAATAAGTATCTTCTATGGCAAACAATGTGTCATTAGGATAAGTATCTTTATCAACTATATCAGCGCCAGCTTTATTATATTGCAGATCTGACTGTTGAACCTGGAGAAAAGAATCCCTGGGATAACCAAGGCTGAGCAGGATTTCTATGCTAGAAAATTTTCTTAATAAACCATCTGAAATTAAATAATATTTTCCATCCTCGGTTGCCAAAAGCGTTCCATCTTTAAAGCCGACTGGTTCGCCTATTGGATAAAGAAATGCCTGATATGATTTGCGAAGATATACGGAAGAATCTTTAATATCTGCAGAATTATCCTTGGTTGTGAATGTTAGTGAAATATCAGAAAAATTGCCAAAAGCGGTTGAATAGAAAACAAATTTATCATTTTTCGAAATAGGATTTTTTGCCGGATTTTCCGGTACAGAAGCGATGTGGGGCGGGTTGATGGTATTCTTGAGTGAGTTCGCATTTTCAAAAGAAAAAACAAGAGAAACAGAAGGAAAAAGAATTCTATCGGCGACAAGAATAATAGCTAAAAGAAAAAGCGCGTACAGAAAAATCCGCGCCATATTATAGCGTTTTTGCAGTTTTGGTTCCAGTTTTATTTCGCTTGTCAGATCAAACATAGTTATTTTTCTATTTCAAATATTTTTCCTTGGACAGAAACTTCTTTTTTGTCTGGCAGGACTGTTGTTATTTCCAACGAATCATCCTGTAAACTGTCGAGTTTTGAAAAATTTAGGGTATAATTTTTTAAAAATTTCAAGTGATCTCCCATAGTGCTGTTAAGATAATATGGTACTTCCTGATCGGAAACAACAAGATAGGCCTGATTGAATTTGCGTAAATCCAATTTGGAAAAATCATTAGTGTTGAAAAAATAAACGGAATTTTTGCCAAAAAGCGAACTCATTGGACCGCTGAGCATGGACCATCCATCACTGGTTGCGTTCCTGTCTATCAATATCAAGCTGCCATCGGGAAAATTTTCAGTGAGAAGCCTGGTTTCTTGAAAAAGATTTTTATTTTCGGAAAAAAACAGATACTTGGAAAAAGCCGGCAAGTTTCCGATTATTAAAAAAACAGTAAAAAACGCGGAAGCGGCAATTGCAATTTTGTATTTTTCTTTTTTTTCAAATTGCTCGCCCAGCAGAAGACCACAATAAAAAATAGCAGCTGGCAGAACTGAAAACATAAAACGCCTGAGCATCCAAGGATGGTCATGGCTGATATGTGAATTAAACAGATAGAGAAATGTCGGAGAAATAATGAAAAAAGGAATAAGTTTGTAAAAATTTTGCTTATACAAAAAATAAAGAATAGCTGCTATTCCGACAAACAAAAACCCAATCATTCCGTAGAGGCAGAATATTTTTTCAAAATAAAGATCAGGCAAAGGTAGATCGCCTAGATCGGTCAGAAGTTTTGCTTGAGGTTTTATATCTATTCCAGAAAGCAGAGCTTTGATCAATTCACGGTAGAAGTTTATATCTTTCAGGGCGTTTAAAATAAAAACAAGAGAAAAGACTATGACTGGCAGGAAAAGCCTAGACAGGAGCTTTTCTTTCAAATAATCTTTGGCTGCTCTGTCAGAAATAATTACTATGGTTGCAATCAGCAAAAAGGCCCAACCTTCAATGCGGGTAAAAGCCAAGAGAAAAGCAGAAGCCAAAAAAACTGCAAAATACAGCTCTCGCAAATTTTTTAGAAAAAGCATTAGGGCCAAGATTGAAATCCAGAGCAAAGGAGCGGCCATGTTTTCACTGAGAGTGTATTTTGAAAACCACATGAAAGAGAAAGAAGTAATCGCGAACAATATTGTTGGCAAAGCAAAAAAGGTTTTTAGGAACAATCTTGAAAGCAGGTAAAAAGCTAGGAAAAAAAGTGACAATAGTACAGCATTGGCAATGGCAAAACCGGTAAGGCCGAAAATTCCGTAAAAAATTGCCAACCAAGATATATAAACAAGAGGAAACTGGGTTATCAATTTTCCGCTTTCCGTATAGTAGAATCCGGGAAAATTCAGAGCTTTTCCGGGCCCATATATTTTGAAGAATTCCTGAGAAGCAGGAGTTGAAAATTCAAAAGCATGATTTTGACTGAGTCTGATGGCGGCCTCGCTGATTGAACCCTGATCACGCCCGGAAAAAACCGTTGGCGTAGATAAAAAAGAAAAGAATATTGATATAAAAATGATGCAAATGCCGATAATTATCAATTCCCGGGAAGGACAAAGGGAAACTTTATTTTTAAATTTAGAATAAAAAAGCCAAAATGCACAAAAAATAACCAGAAGCCAAATTATCGGAACGTAAAAAAAACCTAATAAAGCAAGGCAAAAACCAATGCCGGCCAGGCCCAGCCAAAACAAAGAATAGAGAAAAAAAATCTGGGAATCTTTTAGTGAAAGCTCTTTTTCCATAATTTATATTATACCTGCCATTTTTATATTTGCAAAGCGGTTTATGGTAGTGTAAAATTTAATAAGTTAAAACAAAAACAAAAAAATGGATCAAAAAATATCCACTCAAGGCAGACGGCCTAATTTTTTCTATTGGTATTATAATGATGGCATTCATGGTCTTTTGGAAATTTGGAAAAATTTCCTTGTTTTTATTTGGCATTATTTTTCGATTTATGGATTGCTAAAAACTCTTTTTTCTCCTTGGCGTCGGGATGTGACCAATAAAGGCTGGCGAGGTTTTCATCCGGTCAGAATGTTGGAAATTATAGTTGAAAATTTATTTTCCCGCCTGATTGGCAGCATAGTCAGGATTTTTGTTGTTTGTTCCGGATTAATTGTTTTTTTGGCCGTAAGCATTCTGGGATTGATTATTAATTTTTTTTGGATCAGCGCGCCTTTTTTGATAGTTGCTGCTTTGTTTCTTTTACCTAAAAATACATCCGATTTGTTTATAAGCGGAGCGGCCTTTTTGTTTTTTCTGATTTTAACAGCTATTTTTTATTTAAATGACACAAAAAAAGAAATAATCGACATGAATTTGGAGGAAATCACCGCTCATCCTATTTTTGAAAGAATTTGCGGGCGTCTTGGAATTGAAGCCAAGAGATTCCCTAAAGAAATATTTGCAAGTCCCGAACTATTGGAAGATTTTTTAAAAGTGCGGGGACTCACAAAAGAAGATTTTTCAAAAATATTGGACTGGGAAATAAAAGGCTGGCAAAAAAAAGAAGATTTAAAAAAATTTTGGCGCATTCAAAATTTAAAAAAGAGAAAACCAATCGGCCAACAATGGCATTTTGCCTATACGGTCAACCTGGACAAATATTGCAAAGACTTGTCTGAAAATGATTGGAGTGAATACGGAAAAATTGAACTTGTTGGCCGGCAGAATGAATATGAAATAGTAAGGCTTATGTTAGAAAGGCCCGACCAAAACTGTGTGCTTTTGGTCGGCAATGCCGGAATTGGCAAAAAAACTGTGATTCATTATCTAGCACGCCAAATAAGAACAGGAAAAGAAAAAACTTTTGAAAATATTCGCGTTTTGTTACTTGATTTGGGGCGGGCTATTTCTGAAGCTATTAATAAGGGGGAAGATGTCGAAAATTTAATGCGGTTGCTTTTCTACGAAGCCAGTTATGCAGGCAATGTGGTTCTGGTTATTGAACATCTGGAACATTTTTTAGGTAAGGAAATGAATACTTTTCACCCTGATATTTCAGCGGTAATTTCTGAATTTCTGGATATTCCAACTTTTCAGATAATAGCCACTTCAACAACCAAAGAATACCATAAATTGATTGAAAAACAGCAGGGAATTGTTAAATATTTTGAAGTTGTTGAAATGCAGGAGCCCTCTGAAAATGAAGCAATGCAGATTGTTTTGATGCAGCTTTATAAATATGAAAAAACACGCATACTTTTTACTTTTAAAGCAATCAAAGAGATTATAAATGGCAGTGGAAAATATAGCTGGAACTTTCCCTTGCCGGAACGTGCTCTTGATTTGGCCATGGATACTCTGATGTTTTGGGAGAAAAAATCCGATGAACAGTTTATTACAGAAAAAACAGTGGGTGATTATCTGACGCTTAAAACTGGAATCCAGCAGGGGCAAATCGGAAGCGATGAAAGAAAAAAACTTCTTAATCTTGAAGAAAGGCTGCATCGGCAAGTTATCGGCCAAGAAGAAGCCATTAAACACGTTGCTGAATCTTTGCGGCGATCCAGAAGTGGAATTGGAAATTCAAAAAAACCTATTGGCAGTTTTCTTTTCTTGGGACCGACTGGAGTTGGCAAAACAGAAACAGCCAAGGCGTTAGCCAAAACCTATTTTGGCGATGAAAAACATATGATTCGTTTGGATATGAGTGAATTTCAAACGTCCAATTCAATTGATCGTCTTCTGGGTTCCAGCCAGCTTAATCAGCCAGGAAGATTGGTGACGCAAATTAAAGACAATCCATGCTCTTTGCTGCTTTTGGATGAAATTGAAAAAGCTTATCCGGAAGTGCTGGACATTTTTCTACAGATTTTAGACGAGGGCTTTGTTACGGATGCGTTCGGCGAAAAAGTTAATTTTACCAACACAATCATAATCGCAACTTCCAATGCCGGCGCGTCGCTTATTAAAAGAATGGTGGAAGAAAACGCGGAAGCTGAAGAAATCAAACAGGCTGTTATTGACTATGCGATTGAAAATAATATTTTTCGCACAGAATTTTTAAATCGTTTTGAAGGAGTTATATTTTTTAGGCCACTAAACACCCAGGAGCTCATAAGCGTTGTTCGGCTCCAACTTCAAAAATTTGCGCGCCGGGTCGAGAAAGAAAAAAATATTGAAATCGTATTTGATGACGGTATTATTGAAGATATAATTCAAAAGGGATATAATCCGATTTTTGGAGCACGGTCGCTTAATAGGTATATTGAAGATACAATTGAAGGAATTGTTGCTAAAAAGATAATTTCAGGAGAAGTTGCGGTTGGTGGAAAAATAACCATCAACTTATAATTAAAATATTTCCAGCTTGCAGTTTACAGGAGAAATAATTTTTGTTATTATATCAGAGTGTGAAAAATAAATCTGCAGGTGCCTTTTTGTTGTTTTTACTTATTTGTCCTGCTAATTAAGATCTCATTTCGTTCGACAATAAAATCAGTAAGATAAAGAGACAAGCATGAACAATGACAAGCTTAATCTAAAAGTTTTTATAACTAGAAAAAAAATAATCACTCTTTCAATAATCGTCGCTCTCGTAATAGGCGGCTTTTTCGCTTTTTTATACGCTAAAAACAACAAAAAAAGCGTTGCCTTAGTTTCCCTTAACGCTATAAGTAAAGTTTCTAAATTTTTACCGATAAGCCAAGACAGCAAGAAGGAATTGGAAGTTTTAAATTCAGTAGTTTCTGAACTTACCAAAAAAGATGATATAGAAAAAAGTTTTCTAATACTGCTTCAAAATGCCGACGAACTTCGCCCAGGCGGAGGATTTTTGGGACAATATGCAATTATAAAAATAAAGAACGGCAATATTGTTTCAACATACGTGGAGGACGCCAATCTGCTTGATCAAAGAATTCAAGCTAAAGTAGCTCCACCATTTCCTTTTTATAGATTAATGCAGCTAAGAAAATGGAAATTCCGCGACAGCAATTTTTCTCCCGATTTTCCGACCAATGTAGAAAAAGCTAAATATTTTTTCCGCCTGGCTGGCAGAGATTCCAAGCAATTCGATGGCGTGATTGCAGTTAATTCTCTTGTTTTCAATAATATTTTTAACTTGACCGGACCGATAGCTGTTCCGGGTTATGGCGGCGAATTTAACAGCGAAAATGCTTCTCGCAAATTGGAAGAAATTGTGGAAAAAAATTATCTCCTGAATCCTGACTTGGACACGCAAAACAGGAAAGCTATCATCAAGAAACTGGCTCCAATAATGATGGATAAATTAGCAACAGTCGGGAATGTCACAAAAATTGCTGAATTTTTCCACAATGAACTCAAAAACCGGAATGTGATGATTAATCTTACAGACACAAATTTGCAGCAAAAAGTAGCCAGCGTTTTTTGGGATGGATCTGTGCCACAGAGTTGGGGCGGAGACTATCTGATGGCTGTTGATGCAAACATGGGAGCGCTCAAGACAGATCATTATATAAAACGAGAAATGAAATATGATCTTGATTTTACTCAACCAAAGCCTATTGCAACTTTGAATATCAAATATAAAAATACGGCACCATATGGCGACTGGCGAACCAGCGACTATCATTCATACCTCAGGGTTTATGTTCCAAAAGGATCAGAATTTGTTTCCAGTCATATGGTTAGCCGTTTGGCGACTTCTGAAGAATTAAATAAAACCTATTTTGGTTTTAAGGCCGACGTGATTATGGGACAAGAACTGGATAGTAAAGTAATATATACCTTACCGGATCATATAAAAGCCGAAAATTATAAATTATTAATCCAGAAGCAATCAGGAGTAGGTAATATACCGATTACAGTGCACATAAAGACGCATGACAATGAATTTACTCAGCAGCATACCCTTCAAAGCGACCTTAAATTTGAATTCAGCAAGCAATAATAATGCATATAAAAAAGAGCTCCCTAGAGGCTCTTTTTTCTTTATTTTTTATTATTTTTGAATTATAATAAATATATAAAATTTTAGATAAAAAAATGCTTAGTAGATATTTCGGAAAATTTTTGGCCATAATCAAAAGAGACGGTTTTTTTGCTGGAATAACGTCTGTTTTCCGAATGTTTTTTGTATTGATAAAAAAGCCAAAATCGGGGGATATTCTTTTTGTTTCCAGTGGGGCAGTGGGCGATAGTTGGCGTTATCGGGTCAAAAATGTTTCTGAAGAGCTTAAACTATATGGCATTTTATCTTCCATTGTTATTCAGGAAAACTTCTGGCTTTCTGATTTAGTGGATAAGTACAAAGTTTTTATTTTTCATCGGGTGCAAAAAACTGGCAAAATTTCAAAATTAATTGAAAAAATCAAAGAGCAAGGAAAAGAAATTATTTTTGAAACTGACGATTTGGTTTTTAATCTTAAAGATATTAAAGATCAAGATTTTTTTATAAATGCCAATGCTTTGGAAAAAGAATTTTACGAAAACGGCGTGGGCGCGGAAATATTTTTTGATCTGTACGTAAAAACTTGCACGACCACAACCGCATTTCTGGCGGAAAAGATGCGCGAAAGCGGCAAGCAAGTTTTCATTGTTCCTAACAAACTTTCTGATGAAGATTTGGAAACTGCAGAAAAAATAAATTCCAAAAAAGTAACAAAAAAAACCAATGAAAATTTCCGAATCGGATATTTTAGTGGAACACATTCCCACAATAAAGATTTTTCAACGATCGTTGGGGCGCTAATGCGCATTATGGAAAAATATGAAAATGTCGAATTAGTTTTGGCCGGACCATTGGACATTGAAAATCAACTGAATAAGTTTTCTGAAAGGATAAGGCAGTTGCCATTTGTATCCCGAAAAAAACACTTTAAAAATATTGCTAGTATTGATATTAATTTAGCGCCCTTGGAAATCGGCAATCCATTTTGTGAAGGGAAATCAGAGCTAAAGTTTTTTGAGGCCGGAGTTGTGAAAGTTCCGACAGTAGCTGCAGCGACAAAAACTTTCAGCGACGCTATAGCAGATGGAATTGATGGTTTTGTGGCTAAAAACGAAGAAGAATGGTTTGCAAAGATCGAAAAACTTATTTTAGATGAAAATTTCAGAAAAGAAATGGGCGAAAAAGCTTATGAAACAGCCCTGCAAAAATATTCCGTCAAAAACAGCAATAACGAAGAATATTATTCATATTTAAAATTAAAGATTCACCCTGTTAAATAATTTTTGATTTTTTGCATAAAAAATCAAAAATTAAGATTTGAATATAAAAACAGGGAGCTGAGAAATAAAAAATAATTATTTTTTAAAATAAGTTTGTTTCTTTTATAAAAAGTTCAAATCTTATTTAACAGGGTAAATGGAAGAAATTTTAAAAAAGCTTGAAGAGCAAGACAAAAAAATTGATGCAATATATGTTTCTGTGGAAAAAACCAGAAAATATTTTCTATGGACAATGATCATAACAATCGTGACAATCATTCTGCCAATTATAGCACTGATTGTTATCATTCCATGGGTTGTAAACACTTTTAGTTCAATGTATGGTGGCTTGCTTTAATTTTTCTTGATGAAAAGCATCAAAATTTATAAAGGTTAATTTAAAGATGAAAAAACAAATATACAATTTGAGCATTGCGGAAGTTTTGCAGAAATTTTCTGCCAGCAAAGAAGGTTTGTCTTCAAAAGAAGCAAAAGAAAGAATCGATGAATACGGACGCAATACTGTCAGAAAAAAGCGGGGTTGCCGCTGGTTTCCAATTTTGGCTCATCAATTTAATGATGCGCTGGTTTGGATTTTGCTGGTGGCCGGGTTTCTGGCATTCATGTTCGGAGAAATCAGGGACACGGTTATTATTTTGCTGATAGTTTTTGTTAATGCCGGCATTGGTTTTTTTCAGGAATACAAAGCGGAAAAAGTTTTGGAAAATATAAAAAAATTGGCTTCCGACAAGACCAGAGTTTTGCGGGATGGTGAGAGAATCGAAATTGACGCCAGTTTTTTGGTGCCGGGCGACATCATCTATTTGTCGCCGGGAGATACAGTGCCGGCTGATGCCTATCTTCTGGAAGGTTATGATGTCTATGCCAATGAATTTATTTTTACTGGCGAATCAAAACCGGCCAAGAAAAAAACAGGCAAAATTTCCGGAGAAAACGTGCCGCTGACTGATATTGATAATATGGTTTTCATGGGAACCAATATAACGCGCGGCGAAGCTATGGCTATGGTTGCCCATATCGGCATGAACACGCAATTGGGAAAAATTGCCTATTTGGTCAATGAAGTCAAAGAGGATGAAACGCCATTGCAAAAACAGATGCGGGGGCTGGGCCGGGATGTGACGATTTTGGCGGTTTGTATCGGAATATTAGTTATGATTGCCGGCTACTATTATGACATTTCTTGGTATGATAATTTTCTTTTCGCGCTGGCGCTTTCAGTTTCGGTAGTGCCGGAAGGTTTGCCAGTCGCCATCTCTGTGGCGCTTTCTCTAGGCATGAAGAAGTTGCTCAAACATAATGTGCTGGCAAAAAAATTGAACGCGGTTGAAACATTAGCCTCAGTTGATATTATCTGCACTGACAAAACCGGAACTCTAACCCGCAATGAACTGATGGTAACCAATATTTTGGCCGGCAGTGATGAATTTACTGTGGACGGATCAGGCTATGAGCCAAAAGGCAGATTTTATCAATTTGGCAGAAGGGTGAATCAGAAAAATTTTCCGCTTTTGGAAAAAATGATGCGCATCGCCACTTTATGCAACGACTCAAAACTGATTGAAACAAATGGCAAATTTTCCATAACCGGCGATCCGACTGAAGGCGCACTGCTGGTGGCGGCGAAAAAATATGATCAAAATATTGAAAAAGTTTTGAAGCAGGAAAAAAAGATAAACGAGATTCCTTTTTCTTCGGAAAAAATGAGAATGTCGGTTATTTGCAAAAATACCGAGAGTGGCGGGGTAAATTCTTTTGTTAAAGGTTCGCCGGATGTGATTTTAGAACTTTGCATATTCAGACAAATTGATGGCAAAATTAGCAGGTTTTCCGAAGCGGAAAAAGAAAAAGTCAGAAATAGTTTCAATCTTATGTCCAAGCAAGCGCTTCGCGTTTTGGCGTTTGCCGAGCGGAGTTTGGATGATGTTGAAGTGGGCGAGATGTTGGAACAAGCCGATCAAAAACTTGTCTGGATAGGAATGATGGGGATGATAGATCCGCCACGAACAGATGTCGCCAGGGCGATCAGCGAGTGCATCGATTCGGGGATAAAGGTTGTTATGATTACCGGTGATTATGAAGTGACCGCCGAAGCTATTGCCAGAAAAATCGGGCTCTTGCGATTGCCGAATCCCGAAATTATTAATGGTAAAAAACTTAATGAACTTTCCGATCGTGAAGTCGTGAAAAAAATTTCAGAAAAAGAAACTATTTTTGCTCGCATTGCGCCGGACCAGAAATTGCGCATAGCTACAATGCTTAAAAAAAGCGGATTTGTGATTGCTATGACAGGTGATGGCGTCAATGACGCGCCGGCTCTTAAAAAAGCCGACATTGGAATGGCGATGGGCAACATTGGAACAGATGTGGCCAAAGAAGCTTCGGATATGATCCTTTTGGATGACAATTTTGCTTCCATTGTGCGCGTGATCAAAGAAGGGCGGACCATCTATCAGAATTTGAAAAAATTCGTCTATTATGTTTTCACTTCTAATGTCAGTGAATTTTTTACGGTCGTGATTGGTGTTTTGCTGCAGATTCCGGCGCCGATTTCCGCTGTTCAGATTTTGGCAATTGACTTGGGCACAGATATTTTTCCGTCGTTCTCTCTGGGTCTTGAGGCTTCCGAACCGGATGTAATGAAGAAAAAACCTTTTAAAATAAAGGATAAAATCATAGATAAAAATGGCATCTGGCGCTTAGCTCGCGTAGGCCTTATAATGGCAGTTGGCGCGGTTGTGGCGTTTATTCTCTCCATGCTGCGTGGTGGTTGGTATTTTGGAGAAGAAATTGACACGGACAGCGTATTATATTTGACATCATCAACGGCCGCTTATGCGGTGCTGGCTATGTCGCAGATGGCAAACTTGCTGCAAGCTCGCAGCCAGACGCTCTCAGTTTTCACAATCGGTTTTTTCAAAAACAAATTTGCCATCGGAGCGATTATTCTTTCCGTGGGAATATTTATTTCATTCATGTATGTGCCGTTCTTCCAGAAATATCTGCATATGTTGCCGATAACTTGGAAAGATTGGCTAGTTGCCCTAATAACAGTTCTGGCGGTATTTTTCTTTGAAGAAGGAAGGAAAAAAGAGAATCTGCAAAAGTACGAATAAAATATAAAAAATATGTTTAATGTTCAGAAAAATATAATTTTAGCCCCACTGACCTCTTTCAATATCGGCGGACCGGCGAAATATTTTGTCGAAACCAAAAGCGCCACTGATATTTGCGAAGCGCTTGAATTTGCGGCCGAAAAAAAGCTGGATTATTTTATTCTGGGCGGCGGCAGCAATGTTCTGGTCAGTGACAAGGGGTTTGATGGATTAGTGATAAAAATAAAATCAGAAAACATCAATGTCAATAAAGAAGAGCAGTTTATTGAGACTGAAGCTGGTTTGAACTTGGCGACACTAGTCAAAGAAGCGGCTGAAAATGGCCTCTCTGGCCTTGAATGGGCGGCGGGAATACCAGGAACAGTCGGCGGGGCATTGCGGGGTAATGCGCGGGCTTTTGGAGGCGATATGGCATCGGTCGTGGAAAATGTTGTGGCTTTGGACACTAAGGATATGCAAATCAAAACGTTCAGCAACAGCCAATGCGAATTTAGTTATTGGGGAAGTATTTTTAAAAAAGATCCAAACCTGATCGTGGTGGCAGCTAAAATTAAAATGCAAGCCGGCAACAAAGAAAAAATTATGCAAAAAAACAGGGAAATTATAAATAAGAGAATCAGTTCTCAGCCGCAGGGAAGTCCCAGCGCAGGATCATTTTTTCTGAATCCTGTTGTGGATAATGAAAAATTGCGGAAAGAATTTGAAACGGATACGGGTACTAAATGTCAGGAGAATAAAATTCCGGCTGGCTGGCTGATTGACCAAATCGGTCTTCGCGGCAAAAAAATCGGCGGGGCCATGATTAGCGAAAAACACGGCAATTTTCTGGTAAATGCCGGCGGAGCTACAGCGGAAGATGTCATTATGCTTTCCAGCTTGGTTAAGGAAAATATAAGACAAAAATTTAATATCCAGCTAGAATCGGAAGTGAGGTTGGTCGGGTTTTGAAAATCTTAGAATCCGCACGTTTATTTCAGCAGTAATAATTAAAAAATAAAAAACCCTGCCCGGTAGTGAATTTTGACTGGCGGTACGCCGTTAAAAATAACGAAAGGCTAGAATAATAAACTAAACTAAAATTTTGATGTTTTATTGACTTAAAAATATAAATGTCAAAATTCTACTACCAGGTATGAGCACGACAGAAAACATGAGTTTCTTTTTTAAGGGCTTGGAAATTGACCAACGGACAAGGGAATATGTGGAAAAGCGCCTGAGTACTTTGGACAGATTTGTGGAAAACATCTTGAAAGCCGAAGTGGAAATTGACTTGGACAAAAAAGGAAAGTTTCGTGTTGAAGTCATGGTGCATACGCCTCGCAATATGTTTCGGGCCGACAATACGACGGACAGCGTTGAAGCTTCAGTGGATTTGGTTGTCGATGAACTGCAAAATCAAATTACGCACACTATGGATCGCTTGCGCACGCTCAAAAAACATGGCGGCGCCGAGCTCAAGGAAAAAATGGTATCTGGCGAAGAAATAGAATAAAATTTATAAATAGTAAAAAGAGAGCAGAAAGAGCTCTCTTTTTTTGGCTAAATTTATGGTATAATTAGGACAATTAAAACAACTAAAAAAATATGAACAAAAAAATCGTCAGTGAAATTGCAATCGGAATCATTGCTTTGTTTGCAATAGTAGTTGGATTGCTATTCTGGATGCAGGGTAAAAATGAAGTGTCTTATCAATTACCGGTAGTGAAGCCAGCAACAAACCAGTCAGCACAAACAGACGAAACTGTAGATTGGCAGATTTATAAAAACGATGATAACAACTTTGAAATTAAGTACCACTCCTTCTGGGAACCAGGAGTTTTTGGGGTAGAGGGCGATCTTCCAAAAGCACTTATTACTTTTGATATGTACAATCAATTTGATTTAGAACAAAAAGGTAATGTGGCTCCCTTATTAGGATTCTTTATCTACACTCAAGATTTTGACGAGTCACAAGATTTTTTAGGGGAATATTATGAGGAAAGAAAAATCAAAGAATCAACGGCTAAAATATACAAAAAAGAAACAAGTTACGGAAATAGCTATTCCGCGGTTTTAAAATTAATGAATGGTAATATTTTTTTAGTCACAGTTTCGCAGATAGAAGACAGCAACAAGTCTATAGAAATATTGAACGACATTCTATCTACTTTTCGGGAACCAATGAATTAAAAAAGGAACTATTTAATCTATAATTTAAAAAATAAAATATGTTCAATAGAAAAATCACCAGTGAAATTGCGGTTGGAATAATGTTATTAATCGCTATTGCAGTAGGCGGGATTTTTTGGTGGCAAAACATAAACAATTACCAGCAAAAGGCTTGTACTGAAGAAGCGAAAATTTGTCCTGATGGCAGTGCTGTTGGCAAAGTCGGACCAAATTGCGAATTTACAAAATGTCCGGAAGAAAAAAATACGCAAATTGCCAATCCTGCTTCAACTTATTGTGTTAAAAACGGAGGAACATCGGAAATTATAACCGCAGAAGACGGAAGTCAGACTGGTTATTGCAAATTTAGTGACGGATCTGAATGTGAAGAATGGGCGTATTTCAGAAAAGAATGCAGTAAAGGCGATTCTAATGACATTTCAAATTGGCAGACATATAAAAATAATGAATATGGATTTGAATTTAAATATCCAAAAGGTTGGGAGTTTAAGGAAAATTTAGACAACAATGAATTTGTTATAAGGAAAGGAATGATGTCTCCCGAATTAAAAATCCAATTTAAATCTGAGAAATATTCTGAAGTTTTGGCTGAGGAGAAAAAATTTTTTAATGAATATCAGCAAGATAACAAAGAACTTGAACAGCCAACTGGCGAAATAAAAGAAGGTGTTCTTGCTGGTTATGCAACAGAAGAAATTTTCTATTATTCACCAGTTGGATTTATTCAAAAAATAATAATTTTTTCAAGAAATGATAAGGCGATATTAATAAACACTTATGTGACTGCCGATTTGGATAAAATCCTTTCTACTTTCAAATTTATATACTAATTTTTTACTTGTTACGTAATTAATTACGTAATTAATTACTTACCTGAACTCTCTTTGACCAAGGGGGTTTTTGGGTGTAGAATAAGCGAAGAAATGAGAATTAAAAATAACCCTAAAATAAGGGTTGTTTATGGTTTTTTACCCTGTTAAATAATTTTGCCAAATGCAAAATTAAGATTTGAACAGAAAAAACAGGGCAATATTATGAACTTATATTAATTTTTTATTAAAAAATAAGCTGAATCTAAAAATGGTTCAAATCTTATTTAACAGGGTTCACCCTGTTAAATAATGTCAATTTAAAAATGACATTAAGATTTGAATTAAAAACAAGATTCAAATCTTATTTAACAGGGTGAATGGAATTTTTCAGCAAAATTTTCGGATCAAACGAACGGGAGATAAAAAAATTGCAGCCAATCGTGGATGCAATTAATTCCTGGGAAGAAAAAACTACTTCTCTTTCCGATGAAGGCATTAAAAACAAAACTCAGGAATTCAGGGAAAGAATAAAAAAAGGCGAAACACTTGACGATATTTTGCCGGAAGCTTTTGCTTTGGTGCGAGAAGCTGCTAAAAGAGTGATTGGCGAACGCCACTATGATGTTCAGTTGATGGGCGGCATCTCCCTGCATCGGGGAACAATTACGGAAATGAAAACCGGTGAAGGAAAAACTTTGACTTCAACTTTGGCAATCTATCTTAATGCCGTAGAAGGCAAAGGCGTACATGTGGTGACCGTCAATGACTATCTGGCAAAACGCGACTGCAACTGGATGGGCAGTGTTTATCATGCCCTAGGGCTTTCCACAGCCTGCATCATGCATGATGTTTCTTATTTATATGAACCAAAAATTGTTGATGACAATGAAGTCAGTGTTGAAATGCAGAATCTCAAAGAAATCACCCGGCGCGAAGCCTATGCATCTGACATCACGTATGGAACAAACAATGAATTCGGCTTCGATTACCTCAGAGACAACATGGTGCAAAGCATTGAACAAATGTCACAGCGTCCCGACGCGTCAGGAGGACTCAACTATGCGATCGTGGATGAAGTCGACTCAATTTTGATTGATGAAGCTAGAACGCCGCTTATTATTTCTGCGCCCGATTCAGAATCAACCAAAATGTACCAAAGATTCGCGCAAATCGTCCCACGGCTCAAAGAAAAAGAGGACTATGAAGTGGATGAAAAAATGAAAGCAGTGGCTTTGACTGAAGCGGGCATTTCCAAAATCGAAAAAGATTTGGGTGTCGGCAATATCTATGAACTGGGAAAAATAGATTATGTGCATCATTTGGAACAATCCCTCAAGGCAGAAGTTATTTTCAAAAGAGACCGTGATTATGTCGTGAAAGATGGACAGGTTATTATTGTCGATGATTTTACAGGACGTCTGATGGAAGGGCGGCGCTATAGCGACGGATTGCACCAGGCAATTGAAGCCAAGGAAAGGGTTGAAGTTCAGAAAGAATCAAGGACTTTGGCAACCATAACCTTCCAGAATTATTTCAGAATGTACAAAAAACTGGCCGGTATGACCGGAACAGCTTCAACCAGCGCGGAAGAATTTTCCAAAGTATATAAATTGGATGTTTTGGAAATCCCAACCAACAAGGAGATGATTAGAAAAGACTTGCCGGATGTGGTTTATAAAACAGAAAAAGGAAAGTTTGATGCGATTGCTCAGCTTATCAAAGAAACCAATCAAAAAGGACAGCCGATTTTGGTGGGTACGATTGCTATTGAGAAATCTGAATATCTGAGCGCGCTTCTGGAACGCGAAGGCATCAAACATGAAGTTTTAAATGCTAAGCATCATGAAAAAGAAGCAACCATTGTTTCTAGTGCAGGACAGAAAGGCTCGGTTACAATTGCCACCAATATGGCCGGCCGCGGAACCGACATAAAGCTTGGAGAGGGTGTGAGAGAGCTTGGAGGACTCTATATCATCGGAACTGAACGCCATGAAGCGCGGCGCATCGACAATCAGCTCAGAGGCCGTTCCGGTCGCCAAGGCGATCCCGGCAAAAGCCAGTTCTATGTTTCCTTGGAAGACGAGCTTATGCGCCGTTTCGGTGGAGACAAGCTTAAGAACATGATGGATACCCTTGGCCTTCCGGAAGATCAGCCGATTCAAAATTCTATCATTTCCAAAACAATCGAAAACGCGCAAAACAAAATCGAAGGCTATAACTTTGACATCAGAAAGCATGTATTGGATTATGACGATGTCATGAACAAACAGCGGGAGACTGTTTACAAGAAACGCAAGGAACTTTTGGCGGCAACAGATGTCAAAAATGATATGATGCATTATGTTGAAGAGGAAATTGAGCGCATAATTTCAGTACAATGCGTGGGTGAAGAATATGAATGGAATGTGGAAATGATGGTTGCGGAGTTGCAAAATATATTCAATTTTTCCGGACAGGACGGAAAAAAACTCGAGCAAATCAGGAATGATAAATCTAAAAATTCAGCTGAAAAGATTTCAATGATGGCTGATTTTGCCATGGGCAAAGCCAAAGAAGCTTATATTCAGAAAGAAAATGAAATTGGCCTGGACATTTTCAGGCAAATTGAGAAAGCGGTGATGCTCCAAACCATTGATACTTTATGGATGAACCATCTGGATGAAATCGACTATCTGCGGCAAGGCATCGGCCTTCGCGGCTATGGCCAGCAGGATCCGTTGGTAGAATACAAGCGCGAAGCTTTTAATTTGTTTTCTCATCTTATGGAAAATGTGCGCACAACAACAGTCAATACAATTTTCAAGATTTCTCAGGTTTCAAAAGCGCAGACGCAGGAACCTTCTCAGCTTGAAAACGCAAATTTCCAAGGTGCGGAAGAAAATGTCACTCAATTCGGGGCTGCAAAAAAAGGTGAAAACGGCAATGAAGCGCCAGAGCCGCAAAAACCTCTTGTTAACAAGGATAAAAATATTGGTCGCAACGACCCTTGCCCATGCGGAGCGAAAAAGGAAGACGGAACCCCAAAGAAATACAAAAATTGCTGTGGAAAAAACGCATAAGAAACTTGCCCCGTAGCAAAGCGAAGCTTTTGCTTCTGGGGTGTTGCGGGAAATAAAAAAACCTGTTTAATAAAAACAGGCAGGGCTCGAGTCTCCGAATAAGCGTTGCTTATTCCTGTAGGCGTCCCATTCACGCCTCGTTTTTCAGCTTAAAAGCCTACTCTCGATGATATGCATAATGCTATTTTAAGTTTATAAATTTGTCAAGAACAACTATTAAAAAGAAAAGGGATAATCTTGCCAGATTTTTTTATCTGCAATATAATGGAAAAACTATGATGAGCGTTCAAAAAAAATTACAACTGAAAATTGCCGGAATTGTTGTTTTGGCTGTTTTGGCCGGGCTGGTTTCCTATCCGCAAATCCTAAAACCAATTCCGCCGGTTTATAATTTTTTCAACAAATTGCAGATCAAACTTGGGCTGGATCTTCAAGGCGGTGTGGATTTGGAATATAAAGCAGATGTTTCCAAGATTGATTCTGCCAAGATAAGCGATGCGATGCAAAGCACGCAAGATGTGATTGAGCGCCGGATCAATGCTTTTGGCGTAGGAGAGCCTTTGGTGCAGACAGCCAAAAGCGGAAATGAATATCGCGTAATTGTGCAACTTCCCGGCATTAAAGATATCGAGGAGGCTAAAAAACGTATTGGAGAAGCGCCTAGCCTTGAATTCAAGGAAGAAGGAGTGGATCCGGAAGTGCAACAAATGATCAATGCGCAGAACCAGCAAGCAAAAAAAAGTGCTGAAAATATTCTAGCGGAAGCCAAAAAGGGCGGGGATTTTGAACAATTAGCCAAGGATAATAGCCAGGATCCAGGTTCAAAAGATCAAGGCGGCGATCTGGGCTTTTTTAAAAAAGGAACAATGGTGCCGGAATTTGATAAAATTGTTTTTGAAAAAAACCTGAAACCAGGAGAAATTTATCCTGATTTGGTTGAAACGCAATATGGCTGGCATATTATAAAATTCATGGAATCGCGCGGCGAAGGCGAAAATCAAGAAGCGCGCGCCGAGCATATTCTTTTGGGAAAAGCATCAGTTGATCAATATCCTGAGCTAGGATTCAAATCAACAGGGCTGACAGGCAAGAATTTGCAGAATGTCCAGGTTGTTTTTCAACAGCAGGGAATCGGAGAACCACAAATATCACTCAAATTTGATGAAGAAGGCACGAAATTGTTTGCGGAACTTACGAAAAAAAATGTCGGAAAACCGCTGGCTATTTTCTTGGATAATCAGCTCAAGACCGCACCAACGATCCAAACAGAAATTACCAATGGGGAAGCCGTAATTACGGGAAATTTCACTGTGGATGAAGCCAAGCAATTGCAACGCACAATCAATGAAGGGGCTTTGCCGGTTCCTCTTTCTATTGTTTCCCAATCGAGTGTGGAAGCAACCCTGGGCGCTGAATCACTGCAAAAAAGCTTGATTGCTGGAGCGGTTGGCTTGGCAGCAGTGGTGATTTTTATGCTGTTTTTCTATAGATTTTTAGGATTGGTAGCGTCACTTTCACTCCTTATTTATACAGCTCTTATGGTTGCCATATTTAAATTTACCGGCATAACATTAACGCTTTCCGGTATCGCTGGTTTTGTACTATCGATCGGCATGGCGGTTGATGCCAACATTTTGATTTTTGAACGCACTAAAGAGGAAATAAGAAACGGCCGAACTATTGCGAATGCTTTGGATGAGGGCTTCAAAAGAGCTTGGACTTCAATCCGCGACGGCAATGTTTCTTCAATGCTGACAGCCGGAATCTTGTATTTAATGGGAACTGGATTTGTGAAAGGTTTTGCCGCCGCCCTGTTTTTAGGCGTAATAGTTTCCATGTTTACCGCTGTCGTGATTACGCGCACATTGCTGAAATTTATTATAGGTGACTGGATTCACGGCCGAGTGTGGATGGTGGGAGTACGCAAATCTAATGTACCATCAGATTAATTTACAATTATCAGTTTACAATTTACAATCAAATTCCAATAATTAATATTCCAAACATTTTTAAAATTAGAAAATTGAAAATTCAATGAAAATTGTGAATTGAAAATTGAAAATTTTATGTATAATATCATTTCCAAATCCAAATACGCCTATGTTTTTTCAATAACCTTAACGGCTCTTTGTGTTTTAAGTTTGTCTGTTTGGGGACTCAAGTACGACATCGATTTTACGGGTGGGACACTGATGGAAATACAGTTTGCGGAAAATTTGCCGACAAAAGATGAAATAGGAGAAACACTCAAAGATTTAAATTTGAACAGTTTGACACTGCAGACTTCTGGCGAAAATTCAATACTCATTCGATATGCGTCCGAAAATGACAAAATTAATGATGAAACTTGGAAAACTTTGAAAGAAAAATATCCAAGCGCAACTCAGCTCAGGGTGGATTTCATAAATTCAACAGTTTCCAAAGAGCTGAAATCAAAATCGCTGCGGGCAATTTTCTTGGCTATTGCAATGATTATGGCCTATATCGCCTGGGCTTTCCGCAAAGTTTCAAGGCCGGTTGAATCATGGAAATATGGATTAGGGGCTGTTATTGCTTTGGCACATGATGTTTTGATCACGGCCGGAGTTTTTTCAGTGCTCGGTCATTTTTTGGGAATTGAAGTCGGCATTCCGTTCATTGCGGCGTTGCTCACGATCCTTGGTTTCTCTGTGCATGACACAATTGTGGTTTATGACAGAACGCGGGAAAATCTGCTTAGGAGTTCAAATAAAGTAGCTTTTCCAGACATAGTCAACAAAAGTCTTAATGAAACATTGGTACGTTCTATCAACACTTCTTTGACCGTAATTATAACTTTGCTGGCAATTTATATTTTCGGTGGCGCATCTATCAAATATTTTTCTTTGGCGCTTTTGATCGGCATAACTTTTGGAACCTATTCATCAATATTTATTGCTTCAGCACTGCTTGTTACTTTTTATAAATTTGCGCTTAGAAAAAATAATTAAAAATTAAAGTTTCATAAAAGATATGGGCATTTTAGACGTTTTCAAAAAAAAGAAAAAAACCGGCAATCCTATGGATCCGGAAAATATGAGTTTCGTGCAGAAGATGGTTATGAAAAAGCTGAAAAAAATGAGTCCGGATGAAAGGGAAAACTTAATGAAAAAAGTCATGACGCCGAAAAACATCAATAAAAACCGGGATGAAATTCTAAGAACAATCGAACAGATGCAAAAATCCGGCCAGATGAATTCCCACCAAGCCTTCGAAGCCAAGAAAAAATTAGGCCTACTCTAAACTTTTTCAGACAAAATTAAAACCGGGTGCTGCGCTGTATCTTTTAGATACTTCACGCAGCCCCGGTTTTTTGTCGATTATTTTTTAGAACCGACGGTATTCTTCCATGACTCCTCCCTTGATATAGGAGGGGTCGACACCGATGGATGCCAGATGGGCAGACTGGCGTTCAAATTTGGTTCCCATTTTTGAAATATGGCGTAACCACAATTCTGGCTGCGTGGCTGCATCAGGCACGATATATGCTTTGACGCCTTCGCCGCTCGGAACGATTGGTGCAACGCATGCACCAAATGTCTGAATCATTCTGGCAATGGGAATAACTTCTTCCACACCAGCCAACTGGTAATAAACATCACCCTTTTCCTGGCTCCATCCTTTCATGTAGTGGGCAGTGCGGTCATCACTGGGCTTTGCTGTCTTAAGATCGAATCCGCCAACGGTCATAAGCGACTCGCCGTCCCACATCGCGAACGTGTTGGCACCACGACCTTCCAGGATTGACTGGGTCAATTCTGTAATGGCGACCGGAATTACTTTTGCCCCTTTGCAGGCCGCATTAATAATGTCGCTCATGGTTTCCGGTGTCATGTAGGAAAAAGCTTCGGCGGAAGCAATGATGTTGTAATCAACACCCTTGCGTAGCTGATGCACAACACCGTAGTTTAAGATTGCACAAAAGATATCGGCATGCTCAACTTCAGAAACAAACACGCCCTTTTCTTCCTTTAATGCTTCCCGCAATGCTGGAGCAGTTTTGCCGCAGTCACTGTCTTTGTAATTCTTATCTGACCAGACAAGAACATCAATACGGCGAATAACTTGTACGCCATCAACAACCATTTTGCGGGCTGCCGAAATCGCATCTTTGATCATTTTGATACGATTTGGGATGTCATCCTCTTTAGACGCAAACACTCTTAGGATAAGCCCAACCACTTTCTCTGATAAAAATTGTTTTCTGTTCATTTGATACCTCCATTGGTAGACCCGCAAGCCGTCAAGCTATTGGGCATCTGGAAAAAAGGTTAATGATTTCCATCATTTTGAAAACCAACTGATTCATAAAAAATCAATTAGCTAAACAATGGCCTTCGCTTTTTAAAAAACTGTGTTAAGCCGTATTTTCAGTCACGACTATAACTTTCAATTATACGCTTATTTTCGGAAAAAGTCAAGTGTTAGTGCTTGTTTTCCGCTTAAATACGCAAAAATTTATAATTTTTTAAACTGAACAATTGACAAAAATAACTTTTTGGCTTATAATCCGAAGTTATCATTGATAACGCTGTAAATTGAAAAATTATAAAAAACGAGAAGGGAGGTGGATAGAATTATGGGACTTGTACTTGCGATAATAGTTTCGTTTTTGCATACCGGGCAAAACACGGCAGTAAAGAAGGCGGCTATTGAAAACGTAAGGCCCATAGTAGTCACTTGGGCTCTGGCAGCTTTTTCATTAGTTACATTATTGCCGTTGTATTTTGCGATAAATGTTTTCTATGGATCAGCTCAGCTCGACACCATGTTCTGGGTTGCGTTGGCCATAAAACTGCCGCTATCACTAGCAGCAACATTTCTATATGTGCTGGCGCATAAGTATGGTGACATGTCGTTGGTTAATCCACTGCTTTCAATTACTCCGATAATTGTACTTCTGATCGCACCATTTGTGGTTCATCAGGAGGCGAGTCTAGGGGGAATGCTTGGAGTCGGATTAATTGTTGTTGGCGCGTATGCGTTGAATTTTGATTCAAGAAAGGCAGGTTTTTTCGAACCTGTTAAAATGCTTTTTCGCAACAAGGGTGCGCGCTGCATGATGGCAACAGCCACAATCTGGGGAATAACAACAGTTATTGACGCCATTGGCGTGCAAAGTGCAAAAGGCAATGGTTTGCAATCTGGAATTTCCTGGGCCTTCTTTAATAATTTGTCCACAATTTTGGTACTGACACCTTTTGTGGCTAAAGAGGCAATTGCAGCTTTTGGCGAGCCTTCAAAATTAAAAAAGATAGCGCCGGCCGGATTATTTTCAGGAGCAATGGATGCTTGCCAAATGGTGGCCATGACCATGCTTTTGGCGGCCTATGTCAATGCTATCAAGAGGTTTTCAATGGTGTTGAGTGTTATCGTAGGAGCTGTCTTTTTTAAGGAGAAGGGTATCAAAGAAAGATTAGTCGGCTCGCTAATAATGCTAGCCGGAGTGGTCATGATCGTGTTAACTAAATAAATAAGAGGTTTTGGGAAAATTTTTCTGAAACCTCTTTTGCTTTTAAAAAATAAAAACCAGGTGCTGTTGCTACGAGGAGGTTTAATAGGTATTAATCCGACGAGTTCTAAAGTTAATTAGAAGCATTGGCTTGGAAAATTGACCTATTCAGAAATTTTAGATTTTTGTTTTTGACATTACAACTGTAAAATGAGAGAATAGATCTATAAATCTTTTAAATTTGAATCATCAGAATGTTTTTCCATATTCAAGTATTTTTCTACAGCCTCATTTTTTTCTTCATCAGTCAAATAATATCATCTGAATATTTCAGCAGCATAGCTTTTCCATTTTCTGTCAAAAAAATGTGGATTGCCGGTTTAGTTTTGCTTGTGCTTCTGACCTACTTGTATAAAATAGCTAAAAAGCTTTCCCAAAGAACCAGCATGACACCTGTTCCGATTTTGTTTTCCCTTTCAATGTGGGTGCTACTTTTTTTTGTGCAATCACCAAAACAAACATATACACTGCTCGTACTTAGTGCTATCGTTTATTATTTCATTCACATTTCACTCTATAGGCTAAATGTTTATTACAAAGACGAAACAGCGCGCGGCATTATCGCAGCAGGCAGCATTGCAGCAATTTTTACTTTTTATGCTGCTTCTTATGGGGTTTATCTTAATTACAACATTCCTCTTTGGGTTCTAATGGCTGCTTTGATGTCAATTACCGCATTGATCAGTTTTCAATATCTTTGGTTAATCCACGAAAACGAGAAAAATGTGCTCAATTACAGCCTTGTTTTGGGCTTTATTATGGCGGAAATCGTATGGGTCTTGAATTTTTGGCCTTTTGGCTACTTGACAACCGGCGTTTTAACCCTTATTTTCTATTATGTGTTTTGGGATCTGGCGGTTTGCCATTTTTTGGATAAATTGTCAAAAAAAAGAGTAGTAACTAACATTGTTTTTTTTGGAATCTTGGCAGCTCTGGTTCTTTCCAGCGCTCGTTGGATGCCAATAGTATAAAAATTCTAAAGTCTAAACATTTATGAGCAGTTATTCGGAAAATTCAAAAAAAATAGCCAAGGGAATAGCTATAGTGTTCCTGATTTTTATAATTGGTGGAATTGGAGGCGTCTACTTTGATCAAAAAGTCCTGCCTTTTATCCGCACCAACAAACATTTGTCCCGCGTACTTTTTTTCAGCCGTCTCTCTGAAAATGTGACTGTGATAAACAAGACTGAGCAGGTCCTTATTAAAGAAGACGATTCTGTGAATAAAATAGCCTCACAAGCCTCTAATGCCGTGGTAAACATAATTTCCGTGTCTGATCAAAAAGAAAAAGGAGTAAAAGAGCTGGAAAATGGGAACAAAAGCGGAACGGGAGTGGTTGTTACCAGTGACGGATTGATTGCAACCTATCGCAATGCCATCAAAGAACAGAGCGCGATCTATCGGGTTTTCCTTTCTAATGGAAACAACTATCCAGCTACACTGCTGAATATCGATGAATTTTCTGATTTAGCTTTTCTGAAAATAGAAGCTTCAAATCTGACTGCTATTCAGCTGGCAGATTCCCGGGATGCTTTGCCAGGCAAAAAAATAATAGCTATCGGTAACTCCTTTGGCGAATATCAAAATCGCTATGAAGGCGGACTGCTGAGTAATGTAAATAAAACTTTCAATTTGAGCGGAAAAACAGTGGCTTCTTCGGAAAAACTGGAAGGAGTTTTTGAGGATGACTTCAATAACCAAAAAGAATATATCGGCGGGCCAGTGATCGGTTATAGCGGTGATATGCTGGGAATTATCGGCATGCTGAATATTAATGGCGAAGACCGCTATTTCCAAATTCCCGCCAATGTCATAAAAAATTCCATAGACCTTATTCTGCAAGACAAAAATTTTACAAGGCCTTATTTCGGAGCCTACTATATTTCTATCACCAAAGAATATGCTATTGCCAATAATTTAAAGCGAGACCGCGGCGCTCTCATATATTCTCCTTCGGGGAAACAAGGCTTGGCTATGATTTCTGGTTCGCCGGCTGAAAAAGCAGGCCTTCAGATAAATGACATTATTGTTTCTGTAAATTCTCAAGGAGTTAATCTGGACAACCCGCTTTCCAATCTGATTGCGCAATATAAAAAAGGTGATACAATAGAAATGACCGTTGATAGAAGCGGAGAGGAAATAAAAATTCCGGTTGAATTATAAAAAAGCAAAAACAAACAAAAAAAGCCTTTAAATTGTATTATGTATATGATTTTTAGGTTTTTATTTTTCCCTAAAATAAGCCGAAATTTGAGTTAAAAAAGGTATTTGTGAACAAAAATACTTGACAGAAAAAGGCCTTTGTGCTAATCTTTCGGGTTCTTAAAGTGATAAGTAATTAATTTAATTTCAATCATATGACAATGAAAAAAAGCGCAATTTATTTGTCAGTAATCGCTATTTCAGCCGTAGCCTTGTTTTATGCTGCAAATGTAGCTTTTGCTGACATACACGTTGATAACGATGTTAACGTGGGTGAATCAAGTGCTTCTGCGACCGTTGGAGAAATTACCAACACTAACAGCAACACTAATAACAACACGAATACTAACGAAAACACAAACACCAATAATAACGAAAACATGAATATCAATGAAAATGTTAACTATAATTATAACGGCAACAATTCCTCAGGTTCTAGTTCTAGTGGTTCATTTTCTGCAAATAGAAGCGCGAACTATAATTCAAGCAATAGCTCTAGTTCAAGTTCTAGCAATAGTTCTAGTTCAAGTTCTAGCACAAGCACTTCAAGCATCGGATCAGTTTCGGCAACTTCCACTACTGGAGAAATAGATGTGGATACGGATGTTGATATTGATGATGACGACCATGATGGCTATTATAATGATGATAATGATCCTCATCATTTACATCATTCGCATAGTTCTCGCAACATCCACAGAGCAAGCTACAGCCATGGCAGCACGCCAGCCACAGGAAGCAACGCAGTTGTTTTAGCTGGAATTGCAATCATAGCTGCTTTAGTCGCAGTATTTGGAGTTAAAAAGTATTCAAACAAACTTAAATAATTTTGGTTTAACCCTGGGCGGCTGCGGAACCACAATGTTCCGTGGCTAGTCCGTGGGGAATAAGCTATAAAATGATGTCTGAAGCATCTCAAAAAACAAAAAGATTTCTAGGAAAGGTTGCAACTATGAGCATCCTTTTTTTAGCCATCTTTCTTGTTTTGTTTTTCCTTGCCAATACGGATTGGAATGCAATCTTCAAAAAATCCGGCGTGCAAAGCGAAAAAACTGTCCAAAAATATTCTGTTCAAAATGCGGATGAAAAAGTTAAAAAATTGCTCGGTTCAACTGATTTCAGTTTTGCTGGCTACGACAGTTGGGCAAAAATCAATGATCTGAACCTCAGCATTGCGCTTGAAGCTGACCCGGACAAAGACGGTTTGCCAAATTATCTGGAATATATCCACGGCACCGATCCTTTGAAAGCGGATACAGACGGCGACAAATATTCAGACAAACAGGAAATCATTAATGGTTATGACCCTGATGCTGAAGGAGACACTAAACCTCTGGTCCTGATTGGAATTAAAAAAATCAGCGTGGAAGCGCCGATGGTTTGGTCGCAAAGCAATGATGAAAAAGCTATGCTGAAAGATTTGGAAAATGGTCTCAATCATTATCCAAAATCAGCTGCACTGGGACAAATCGGCAATGCAGTCATTTCCGGACACTCCAGCAACTATTTTTGGATCAAAGGTGATTACAATTATATTTTTAAGGACCTGAACAATTTGGAAAATGGAGATATGATTACTGCCACAGTTTTGCAAAAAAACGGCAGAGTCATAACGTATCAATACAAAGTAACTGAAAAGTTTACTACTTCACCGGACGATGAAAGAATTTTTGAAGAAATTGAAGGTTTGCCAACCATTACTCTTTCAACTTGTTGGCCATTGGGAACCAATTTCAAGCGCTTGATTGTCAAAGCTGAGATGGAAAAATAACTTAAAAATTGGAATGTTTATAATAAGCGAAAAGCGGCGATTTTAAGCCGTTTTTTGCTTTTAAACTCCACCCTGTGCATAAGCTATTGACAAAACCTCTTTTTTTTGCTACAATAGACGGTTAACAATTAAGTGTCCATATTTGACTCAGAGCTTTTAGCTTCCCGTTTGATCGGGATACAGAAGTTATAAAAAAGCTCTGTGAAAATATAGTCGACATGCAGTTCATGCTCCGGTACGGATTGCATGAGTAATTTGACAAAAAAATAGGATTTATAAAAATAAACGGGCCTGAAAGGCCAAGGAGGAAGAAATCATGAGAAAGATTTTTTTGGCCGTTATGGCCGCGGTTATTGTTATGTATTGCGCAAGCTTCGCGCTTGCTCAGGACCCAGTTGATATTGACATCGATAACGATGTTAATATCGGGGACACGTCAGCAAATGCTTCTGTTGGTGACATCACAAACACCAACAACAATGCAAATGACAATGACAACACAAACATCAATCGTAACAAGAACATTAACAAAAACAAGAACATTAACAAAAACAAGAACATTAACAAAAACGACAGCAAGGCCAATAGTAACTTAGTTTTTAACGAAAGCAAGAACTACGTGACGGCACCCTTGCTCAGCGCATTTGTCAATGCGCCAACCTCGCAAG
>DAIUDF010000012.1:0-23296 GCA_036845785.1 Candidatus Moraniibacteriota bacterium
GTCATTATTTTCGTTAGGGAAGCTATTTGCCGATGCGTACGGCCTTCATTGTAATGCAGGATGGTTCCGCTTTCAGCATCAATAATTACCGAAGCATGAGCATTGGGAACAACCAGATCATTGATCCCATCTTTACGTACAACTTGATATTTAGGAGTTTCAACGGCTTGCGGCTTTGATTTGGATGATTTTTCTTTTTTTTGAGATTCAACGCCTTTAACTAAACCGCCATCATCAGAAATTGACGCATTTGACACATTAGCTTCTACTTGGCTTCCTCCAGAAAAAGCTTCTTGCAAAAGCAAAAATGAATTCAATGGAAAAAATATTGTCATTAAAATGGTAGCCCCTATTCCCATATAAATACGAATTACAAATTTATTACGAATTTACGAAATTTTTTCTTCAGGATTTATTTAACTTTCCACAATTGAATTAATTCTTTCATCTACTGACAGTGTATCATATTTTGGAAGTTTTTTCACATCATCAATTCCCATTTTTTTGAGAAAATCGAATGAAATGGAATAAACATATCCCCGACCACCCCGAAAATTATCATTTCTCTCAACAAGCCCCCGCAAAAGCAAATTGCGCAAAGTATAAGCGCAATTGACGCCTCGAATAGCCTCAATTTCAGTTTTCGAAATTGGACCGCGATAGGCAATTATTGAAACAACCTCTGAAGCTGCGGTCGAAAGCGATTCCTGCAGTTCATTTTTGACCAATTTTTCAACGTGTTGTGCGTTTTCTGGATTAGAAACGATTTGGACTTCATCGCCTTTTTTGAGCAGCATTAGTCCGCTTGATTGTAACCCATATTTTTCAGAAAGCAAATCCAGAGCCGTTTCGATTTCTTTTATTTTTACTTCACCGCCAAAAAGCTTCTCCAATTTGGATTTTTTGACCGGCTCTCCGCTGATAAACAAAACGCTCTCGATGATTGACTGTATTTTTTCAATTTCCATAAGCTTTAAATATTTTTATACGATCTTAAATGATTAAGCCAGTTTTTGAGAATTACGTAATTAATTACGTAATTTTACTGTTTAATGTTTGCAATGTTTCATATTTATTTCACTAAAAAGTTCGCCTTGTTCGACATGGATTATTCTTTGCTTCACCATTTCCAGCATGGCCAGAAAAGAAACCACTATTTCAATTTTGTCCTTAGCGTCAGCTATCACCTCAGAAAAAGATGTTTCCACTCTTTCCTTGAGCGTGTTTTGCAAATGCTCGATTTTTTCTTCCAGGGTCAGGACTTCACGCACCATTTCTTCTTCCAATTTTTCTATCAGCGGAATTTCACCAAGTATTTTAGAAAATGTTTTTTCTAAATCATCAGTTCCGAAATTTTCCGGTGGAAAAAAAACCACGGATTGTCCCAAAAAGCTTTCGCGCGAAAAAGCTGCTTGTGAACTAACGAAAAGTTCGGATATTTCTTTTGAAGCCTCTTTGAATTTTTTATATTCAGCTAATTGATACTCCAGGTCCTTTATTTCCTCCTCCTCTTCTTCTGTGAGTTCCAATGTCGGCAAAAGGGCTTTGGATTTTATTAAAATTAGTCGCGATGCTACTGACAAAAAATCCGCCAAATGTTCCAGTGTAATGTTTTGCGTATTGGCAATATATTCCAAATATTCATCCGCGATTTTAGCCAGACTTACTCGGGTAATATCCAATTTTTGGTCTTCCGTCAGTTGCAACAAAAGATCCAGCGGTCCTTCAAAGTGTTCGGTTTTGATTTTATAATTGCGCATGTTTATTGCTGTCTAAATTCTATTTTCTTATTTCCGCCTCACCCTTATTATCCACTAATCTGACTGCCGCAAAAATTGCAAAGAATGACGCAAATGCCACAATCAAAAAAACTGACTTGAGTGGAAAGAAAATTAAAGTTATTGCAGAAATGGCGGTAGCTGATATGTAAGCTACTGACGGCGTCGTCCTAAAAAAGCTTATGACATCAACATCTCTTCCGTCTATTTTTTTGTAAAAATATGAATCACGGAGTGTTTCAATAATTGTTGCTCCTATGCGCGTTGCAAATAAAACTAGCGACCAAACCCAGACAGATGTCGAAGTTATGAAAAATATAGCAGCTGAAGAAAAAGCCATAAAAACAAGACCGAAAATTATCATCTCTTTTTCGCCTATTTTCTTATCCGCCAAAACTCCGACGGGATAACCCAGAATGACAAAAGGAACAAGCATTATTGTGAAAACAATTCCGATTTCCGACCAAGACATGCCGATTTCAAGTAAATATAAAGAAGTATAGACAACCATAAGCGCAAAGAAAAATTCCAGAGCCAGGGAAACGGCATATATTTTCATTACGTCTTTATTAACAAATATTTTTTTTACCAAATCACGCACAGTCAAATTTTGCCCGAAACGCTGATTGTCGCTGCGAAGGCCCAGAAGTGCCACCACGAACATAAACATGCTGATAACCATTGCAACAAAAAATAATCCGTTGAATCCGAATTTTTCCAAGATCTGAGTTGAAATAAGCGGACCTACCAAAAAGCCAGTGTTTAAAACAGTCAAATGTAATCCGCGAATTCGACCGGATTTTTTGTCTTCTGAATAATCTTCCACAATAATATCCAGCATCACCCAGGCCAGATAGCTGGAAATAATGAAAGCCATTAGCAAAAAAACTCCGATTAGAGATGGCTCGGAAAAAATAAGAAAGGTCACACTGCAAACCTGCAAAAATAAAAAAAGGAACATGGTTGTGGCCTTGCCCATTTTTTTAATAATTTTGTGCATGTTCAGAATTCCTATTAGAGAAACAGCGTAACTTAAAAAATAAAAAACACTCACGTTGGTTGAACCAAAAGCTTCTTTAAAATAATCAGCGATAACATAAACCAAAACAGCTTGCGAAAAACCGAATAAAAAAGAAATAAAACTCAGGAGTTCCAATTTCTTTTTGTCAGCATGCTCGAGATGTTTTTTTATTCTGCTCACTTTTTTATTTATTTTTATTCTAACTATATTATTATTTTCTTTTTATTCTTAGTTATATTTTTTATTTTGCCAAGTATTCTTATATTTTCCTTCTTGTTTCTAACAGAAATAATTGCAATTTTTCTGACTTCTATCTCTGTCTTTTTTACATAGCCACCTCGCACACTTTCGGGACATTCTTTAGCATTGCCTTTTATCTCGACAACATTTCCCACGGATATCCGTTTCGACATCGCATACGCACAAACATTATCAGGAATAACCAATGCTTGAACTAAATTATCATTTTCTTTTATGTCAATAAAAATAAGCCCGCCTTGATTTCTGATTCCAGTTACTATCCCAACTACCCTAACTTTCGCCCCAACATAACATGTTATTTTTTCAATGGGTAAATAACCGCTTGTTTTTTTCATATCTATGGGGTGAGCCTTTTTACATCTCTAGGAAATAAAATGGCTTCTTTTATGCTTTTGAGCCCTAATATTTGTTGTACAATTCTTTCACTACCCAATCCCCATCCGCCATGCAGCGGCATGCCCCAGCGAAAAATGTCCAAATAATTATCGAAAGAATCCGGTTTTAGGCCAAATTTTTTAATATTTTCAACAAGCTGATTGTAATCATGGATGCGCTGACCGCCAGAAGCAATTTCAATTCCGCGAAAAATTAAATCAAAAGTTTCCGTATATTTTCCATCAGAACTTGGCATTGAATAAAATGGGCGTAGTTTTGTCGGATAATGCGTCAAAAAAACAAAATCTGACCCGTGTTCTTTTTTTGCCCATTCGCAAATAAAGCGTTCACCCTCCGGATCAATATCTTCGTTTTCAACTTCTTTGCCATATTCTTTTTTAAGAATTGCTAAAGCATCCGAAAGCTTGATGCGTGGAATTGGTTTATTCGCAGGAATATTAGCTTCATATCTTTCCAGATCATTTTTACAATTTTTTTTCACACATTTCATAATATAGTGCATAGTTTTTTCCAATTCATCCATAACATCTTCAAAGCTGTTAATGAATCCCATCTCGGCATCCATGCCAATATATTCATTTACGTGGCGTGTTGTATAGTGTGGTTCAGCTCTGAAAACAGAGCCGATCTCAAAAACTCTTTCAAAAATACCTACTCCGGCTTGTTTGTAAAATTGTGGACTTTGCGCCAAATAAGCATCACGTTCAAAGTATTTTATTTTGAAGAAATTTGCGCCGCCTTCAGTAGCCGCATTCACAATTTTTGGCGTTTTGATTTCTTGAAATCCATCAAGACGCATAACATCCTCAAAAGCTCTCAGAACTTCTCCATAAACTCTGAAGATTGATTTTATTTTTTCATTTCGAAGATCTAGCGTACGATAGTTTAGTAATGTTTCCAGTTGCAAATTCAAAGTTTCTTCTGAAATATCAATTGGCAATTCTCCTTCAGGTTTTGAGATGATAATAATTTTTTCAACTTCCACTTCAACAGATCCTACTGGGGATTTTTCATTTTTAGCGCTCATTGGACGCTCTTTAACTTTACCAACAAATTCAACTAAAAATTCGCTCCGCAAAGTTTTGGCAGTTTCATATGCTTCCGCATAATCTGGAATAACCACAGTTTGAATAATTCCGCTTCTGTCTCTCAAATCCACGAAAATTATTCTTCCATGGTCGCGGCGAATATGCACCCAGCCGCAAAGTTTTACGGTTTGGCCGATAGATTTTAAAGTATCGATAATTAATGTTCTTTCCATTTACCCTGTTAAATAAGATTTGGATTTCTAAAAATATAGAAAAATGATCTTATTTTTGTTACTTTTTAAATATTACCCCTGCAATTTGAAAAATTATCCAAATCTTAATTTTGCCTTGCAAAATTATTTAACAGGGTGAAATATTTTTATTTCAATATTTCATTGACTCTGGCTGAAAGGTCACTGGGGACAATTTTAGTTTTTTCAAAGTAATCGGCAATTTTCATTTTTTTAATAACTTCAGCATCTTCGTCAGAAATAGAAGCAGAAATGACTATGATTGGAACTTCGCTATTCTCTTTATCTGCTTTGATGCGGCGAATAATCTCTTCTCCGCCAACAGCCGGCATGACCATGTCGGTAATAATAAGGTCGTATTTATTTTCGCTTGCCAATTTGGCCGCCCAAGCTCCATTGCCTGCATAATCAACAGCATAGCCCTCATCTTCCAGTTTCTTGCCAAACATTTCCAAAAAAATTTCTTCGTCTTCAATAAATAGAATTTTTTTGCCTCCATTATCATTAACAAATGTTCCAGCCAGCCTGTCCCTGTTTTTATTTTGCTCACCATATGCTTTTAGCAATCTTTGAATTTCTACCACCAATTCATTTGGATTAAATTCTGTTTTGCCGATATAACCATCAGCGCCATTTTCCCGAGCTTCTTTTTCATGTTCCGACCTGTCTAAATTGCTGAAAACTATGACTTTCAAATTGCTGTCATATTTTCCGCTTTTTTTAAGTTCCTTAAGGACATCCATTCCGCTTATTTCAGGCAAAACCATATCCAAAAGTATTAAATCAAATTTTTCTTCCTTAGCTAATTTTAAAACTTCTTTGCCTGTAACTGCGTTGGCAACTTCAAAACCAGCAGTTTCAAATTTCTTTTTATATATTTCCGCAATCATTGGATCATCTTCGACAAGCATTATTTTTGCCATACCCGCTAGTAGGAATTCACATGAGCTTTGCTCAAGAGAATTTTTTATTTATAAGTTTAATTTTTTACACTCATTAATTAACCCGGCTGAGAAACAAACATAGTTTAGAATTTCCACTGCCGGGCATAAATTTATTTCAAATATCATATTTTAACATTATTATTGTACCTAAAACAAAAGAAAAAAGCAACTAATTGCCGCTCAATCAAGGTTAAATTACGAAAAACTATGTTTTAGGCGTTTTCCGATTATTTTTAGGATTTATTGCCCATACTTTTTAGTTTTCTGGTCACGTCTTCTATTATCCATCTGGGAGTGCTGGCACCCGCCGCGATTGCCACTTTTTTGCAGTTGGCAAACCATCCCTCTTTCAATTCATCTTCCCTTTCTATAAAATATGTTTTGGAATTTATATTTTTTGCTATTTCCCAAAGACGGTTGGAATTAGCGCTTTTTGGAGAACCGATAACAATAACAATGTCATTTTTTCGCGCAAGTTCTTTGATTTCAGTTTGCCTATCATGGGTTGTCATGCAGATTGAATTGATTATTTCCGCCTGCGGATATTTTTCTTTAATCTGTTTGGCGCTTTGTTCAAAAAATTCCCGATCCTGCGTTGTCTGTGAAATAACTGCAACCTTTTTTTCCGGATCAAGATTGATATTCTGCAAATCTTCCTGATTTTCAACAATAAAAGCTTTTTCCTTGGCCCACTCATAAATGCCTTTTATTTCCTTGTGATTTTTTTCACCGATAATAACCAATTGATAGCCTCTTTTGGAAAAACTTTCCGCCAAACGCTGCACTTTAATAACCTTGGGACAAGTTGTATCAATCAGATTAATATTATTTTTTTCAGCAAATTTATATATTTTTGGGCCTATTCCATGTGCAGTAATAATCAGAGTTCCTATTTCTTTCTTAGCAGAATTCAAAAATCCCATCAAATTTCCATCCACGCTGATTTTTTTTATTCCCATTTCTTCAATTTTTCTGACAACTTCGTCATTATGGACGAGAGATCCTAAAACAAAAACGGGCCTCTTGGTTTCAGGGTCCTTGGCTACTTTTTCCACAATGTCATATGCCCTTTCCACTCCTTCACAGAATCCGGCATATTGGCTCAAAGTAATTTCCACAAAATTTTTGTCAGATTTTTTATTATTTATATATCAATATAAAATATATCAATTTATATTATATCAATATTTAATCACTCTTATATTATCAAGAATATGAGAGTATTTTTTATCTTATTTTTGAATTTGTTTTATAAACGCTTCTACTGGAACAATTTCTGATTTTTCTTCGCTTCTTTTTTTAACCTCCACTCCTCCGGCAGCTAAGGATTTTTTGCTGACAACCACGCGATATGGAATTCCGATGAGATCACTGTCGGCAAATTTTTCACCTGCTCCCGCTTCCCGATCATCATACAAAACTTCCACGCCGGCTTTTGTGAGTTTATTATAAATTTTTTCCGCTTCATCATTTTCGTTCAAGCTCAAAAGATGAACCTTGAACGGCGCCACATTCTCCGGCCAAACAATTCCTTTCTCGTCAGAAAGAACTTCTACCACTGTTCCCATGAGCCTCCCGAGCCCAATGCCATAACTGCCCATTATTACCAATTTTTCTTTTTCTTTTTCATCCCTATATTTCAAATCAAATGGTTCTGAAAATTTTGTTCCCAGTGAAAAAATATTTCCAACTTCAACTGCTCTTTTTTCAACTAATTTATCTTTGTCCAATTTAAGCTCGGCAATAACTTCGTCATTGTAAACTTCTTTATTTATGGCAACACCAGACTTTTCATCCAGATATATAGTGTCTTCTCCGACAGGAGTTAAGGTTTGAAATTCGTGAGAATATTTTGAGAAACTGCCGCCGGAAGCAAATGTCAAATGAGTCAAGTGGCCGATACCGACTTTTTCAAAAATATTCTGATAAGTTTTTTTCATTTTTTCATAAAAGGCCTCGTGTTCTGCATTATCTCTTGAAAAAGAATATAGCGCTTTCCAATAAAACTCCCGGCCTCTCATAATTCCGGATTTACTCCTTGTTTCATTTCTGAAAATAGTTTTAAAATCATAGGGATAAATTGGCAAATCTTTATATGAATTTACATATTGCTTTAAAATGTTTGAATAAGCTTCTTCATTGGTAAATGATAGCCCAACTTCCATTCCATTTTTGAGTTCTGTTTTGAACCAATTGTCCACAACTTCATCATTCCATCTATCTGTTTTCTGCCATATTTCCTTGCTCTGGATAACCGCGGTTTTCATTTCCATTCCGCCAACTCGATTCATTTCTTCTCTGATTATATTTTCTATCTTATTTAAAACCCGAAGACCCAGCGGCAGATATGAATATACTCCGGCCATTTCTTTAAAAATAAAACCGCCTCTGATTAAAAGCTCCGCGTTTTTAGAAGTTTCGTCTTTTGGCGCTTCTTTTCTGGTTTTGGTAAAAAGTTGTGATTGTTTCATAAATAAACTAGCTTTCAGCTTTTAGCCTATAGCTTTTAGATTATTGTTTAATTATCCTCATAATATCAATTTAAGCCCTAATTGTCCAATAAAAAAGGCCCACGCATCCAGTTGGAGTGTCGCAAGCCTTAGTTTTGTTCCCGATGATTTTTCACCATTTTTTAAACCACATCCAAGAAATGCGAAAGCCCTTCCTTTTCCTCCGTAAAACAGGAATCATCAAGGGACGATTGCCATTTTTGGCATTGTTTTTTTCTTTTTTCATTTTCACTCCTCCTTAAAATTGTTAACCTGCTTATTATTATAAATTATTTTTTTCTTTCTTTCCATGACTGCCAAATGATTTGAATGAGACTCAAGATAATAAAGAGCAAACCCATCCAAATGGAAACTGTCTCTTTATCTGGATCCATATTAAAGAAAGCATGGCGTTCTGGGGTTATTGCAATAAGAAATATTGATAATAATATCCAAATAACAGCGAAACACAACCATTTAAGAAAAATTTTATCAGTGATGAAAAATAATATCAATGATATGAGAATTACAGCAAGGGAAAAAAACATCACGGAATCAATATATGAATTATAATGTAAAATACAAATTTCTTTTCCATTTTCATTTTTGCATAAACCAAGCTTTTTATTATTAACAACTGCATATCCGTATACGAGCATAATTATGCCAATAAACAATATTGCTATTCTCCACCAATAAGTTTTTTTCATATTTTTTATTATTTATTTTTAATTAATATTTATTTACATTTTAACTGAATTAAGATTTTTAATCAAAAGATCTTTTGCCAAAGAAGAAATGGTGCTGTTAAACTTTTCTTGAATAAAATCCACTAGGTCATCTATTTTTTTATTCAACAATTTGACCTGATTATTTTTTGGATTATTATCACCTTTATTTATCATTTTTTCAATCATATTTTTGTCATGAGAAAGTTCGCGAATCTTAGTCTGCAGAAAATCTTGCGTTTTCGCATCTGTGATAAAATTCAGTTTTGCTAAATGGTCAACATCTTCGGAAATAGTTTCGATGGTCACGATTGGTGCAGCAACGCCGTTCATTACTTTGTCTATTTTGTAGTCGCTTGTGCCATCACTGTCTATATCAGCGTCCAAAGTTGTCATGTTTGCTAACCCGGTCTCGGGAACACTGAACGAAACAGTTGTGTCAGCCGTGGTCGGAAGATCAGCAAAAGTAACATGGGCAAAAACATCGTCGCCATTTTCTGTCACTTTCACCTCTTCCAATTTAAGTGTATAAGACCCAGTATCGTAGCCCTTCATTACAACATGGATATTTTCGCCGCCTCCAAATCCGATATACTTTTGATCTCCAAACTGATAGTAATAACTATCGGGTATTCCTTCCTCAAAAATAGTTTTTATTCCTCCATCAATTGCAATAGTTTTTGGTCCGGTATGATTTCCAGCATCATCATAGAGATTAATGTCCAGCGGAGAATAGAGCGACATGCGAAGACGTGATTGGGCGTTTTCATAATCATTTGGCCTTGATGTTTTAATAAATTCTGGCAGCGAAGAAGTTGAGTAGCTATTATTAATTATATTTGAAATGAATTGTTGTATAGAACTAACCTCAAGTATATTTTTGTGGTTTCGATCAATAGTAAATCCCTTATTATAAGACCATAAATCCATCCAATATTTCTTAATATTTTCAGTCTCAGAAATCATCAGTGCACTTGGTGCCACAACCACAACATCTCCATCTACTGTAAATTTCGGTTCATATATAGGTTCATATTCGCCAATTCCTATGCATGATGGCACTTTTGAATTGGCAGTATAGCAATCCGTCTTTTCTTTTTCCGTATAATCTACGCCGCTGATTGTGTCCAATCCCCAACCTGCAATTTGAATCACTTCAATATTCGCTGGCGGCGTCCAATTATCAAGACTCTCATGCATTCCGATGGCTTGATTAAAAAGATTTTCATTCAGCACATTTTCTTTTTCCACTTCATTCTCATTGGGCTTTTCTCTTCCATCAATTTTTCCCAGAAGAAAATCTCTAAATTTATCAAAGCTATCTATTTTCTCACCATATGCATCAATAAAATTTTTATACCTGGTCCGTAAAGATAAAAAGGAAATTAAAGAATCGCTCGCACGATCAAAATATTTTTTTGTTGGCAAAAGTCCATAAGCTCCAGGCATATTTTCAGCAAAAGTTCGTGCTTCTGATCGAGAAATGAGAGTTCCAAATAATGCAGATTCATCATACCCATAAAGCATTGAGAGAATAGCCATTGGCGTTCCCATTTGTGGTGAACCGACAAAAATAATTTTATCTACTTTGTCGGCAAGTCCTTGCTTTTCTAGTTCCAACATAATTGCTTTTGCTAAAAGACCACCATTGGAATGTGCAATTATAGTAACTTTTTTGCTTTTAGAAGATTCTGCCAAATAATTCAGAGTAGAAACAGCAGATTTTATTTCACTTTGATATGGTGTTCCGTTTTCCGCAACATCTTCAACGTTTTGTCTCCAATCATAAGCAAAAAGATTATAGTCATTAATTGTTCCCTCATCTTTTAATAAATCTAGTTTATCTACAAATGTTTCGTAAATATTGTTTCCAAGCGGATCTTCCTTTATAATATCGCGAGTATAAACATTGTTGACACTTTTACCATTCTCATCAAGATTAAGCTCATTAATGTCATTTCCAAAGAAATTTGGAATCCAAAGTTCATCTTCAGTCCCTAATGCTCCATTTTTATATAAATGACTAGCTTTAATCCCCGGTAAAAACATTACATTTGAAAAACAATTTTTTTCACAAGCTGGTTCTGCAGCAGAAGGATCTGCTCCAAGCCATGGGTCAAATAATACCCCATCATTAACAGGATTTCCTTTTCCTAATAAATTATCATTACCATAATTCACATGCTTAAAATATGGTCCGCTTTTATCTCCCCACCAATTATTTCTAGCGTCAAATATAGTCAAATACTCTAAACGAGGATAAGCTCTTACTCCCTCGCTATTATTGAAAATTAAATTATTATAAGCAACAGGGATACCATTTTTCAAATCCGAAACTACATAAATTCCAATATTATTATCTGTTATTAGATTTCCCTCTATAGTAGGATTGGTGTTCCTGATTGCTATTCCTATGTTATTAGAATTTATATTGCAATTTTTAATTATAGTATTTTTTAAATAGCCAACCTTTTGTATGAACATTCCTATGTTAGCATATGATATTTGAACATTTTCAAGTTCAACATTAGATGTGTCACTTATTTGTATAGATCCCCAATCAGACCTGGCCGGTAAAGTAGCGTTACCATCACCATTAGTATCACCACCGTAAGAATCATCATTAAAAGATGTAAAAATTATTTTTTCTTCTGCTGTTCCCTTTATCGAGAGGTCATGACCAAAATATATGTGAGATGCGCCAGAAATTTTTATAACAGTACCAGGTTCTATAGTTAAATCTGACTTAATAACAAGTTGGTGATGATCTATTATATATGGACTGCCTGCCTTATTCCATTCCGTTGGAGTAGTTATTTGTGTAGCACTTATAATTGTTCCGGATGAAGCATTAGAACAATTAGGATTTATGAAAAAAAACGTACTTGAAATAAGTAGCAAAAATAATCTCGTTTTATTTTTCATGTTAATTTTAATTAGTCATTTTAACCCACATTGATATTATACCACAAAACCGTGGGACTTATAATCAATAATCTAGAGTTGATTTTTTGCCCTGTTTCGGTATAGTTAAAAATATGGAAAATCATGCGGAAAAGAAAATTTTTATCGTTATTCCCGCTTTCAATGAAGAAAGTGTTATTCAGTCTGTCATTGAAGAAATCCGCGGAGCCGGCTATGAAAATATTGTTGTCGTAGACGACGGTAGCAGTGACAACACTCTACAAAAAGCCAAAGAAATTGCCGACGTCACCGCTCTTTGCCACAAAATCAACCGCGGGAAAGGTGCAGCCACCAAAACCGGCATTGAGGCCGCCAAATTGCTCAGCGCCGATATTATTGTTACAATGGATGGAGACGGACAGCATGATCCACAGGATATAAAAAATATCATAGAACCGATCATGAAAAACCATTGCGATGTTGTTCTGGGTACTCGCCTAAAAAACACCAAGGGCATGCCGCTACACAAAATAGCTGCCAATTACATTGGAAATTTTTTGACTTGGTGGCTTTTCGGTCTCTGGGTGACCGACAGCCAGTCCGGAATGCGAGCTTATTCCAAACATGCTGCTAAACTTATCAATACCAGAGGCGACCGTTATGAATATGAAAGCGAAGTCATCCGTGAGATCAAAATTCATAAATTAAAATTTACTGAAGTTCCCATTGCTGTCCGCTATACCGAATATTCCATGGGCAAAATCCACAAGCAAAGCTTTGCCAATGGAGTCAAAACTTTATACAAAATGTTTTTTAAATTAATACACTAAAATTAAAATTATGAAATTTCATGTCTATCAAATCGCCATTTCAATAATTTCCGCCTTTATGATATACAAAGGCATTTCCAGCTATATTAAAGGCGAAGCTGGACAGACATTATTGAAAGTTTCTGTCAGAGTTATCGTTTGGGGTGGCATGGCTCTCATTGCCGTATTCCCAGAATTTACCAGAATAGTCGCAAAAATTATTGGCATTGAAGGAAACATCAACGCAGTAATTCTCACCGGTTTTTTGCTGATTTTTCTTATGATTTTCAAACTTCTTTCGGCTATTGAAAAATTAGAGCAAGGTTTGTCGGAAGTAACCAGAAAAGAAGCGTTGAAAGAATTAAACAAAAAATAATTTTATAATATTTATTAATTTTTTTAATTTAAAATAAATGAAAAGAAAAAAAGCTCTCATTACCGGAATTACCGGACAAGATGGATCCTATCTGGCTGAACTTCTTTTAGAGAAAGGCTACGAAGTCCATGGTATCATTCGCCGCTCTAGTTCTTTCAACACCGGCCGCATTGATCATTTATACAATGATCCACACACAAATGGCGTAAGGCTTTTTCTACACCACGGAGATTTGTCAGATAGCAGCAATCTCAGCCGCCTTTTGGAAAAAATACAACCAGATGAAATTTATAATCTCGGTGCGCAAAGCCATGTACGCGTCAGTTTTGATGTTCCAGAATATACCGCTGACGTTGATGGCATCGGAACTTTGCGCGTGTTGGATGCGATTCGCGAAGCCAGAATCAAAACCAAATTCTATCAGGCTTCAAGCAGTGAACTCTTTGGTAAAGTCCAGGAAATCCCCCAAAAGGAAACGACGCCTTTCTATCCTCGCTCACCCTATGGAGTCGCCAAACTTTATGCTTTTTGGATTACTAAAAATTACAGAGAAAGCTACAATATGTTTGCCTGCAATGGAATTCTTTTCAATCATGAATCACCGCGCCGCGGAGAAACTTTCGTAACCAGAAAAATAACCAGGGGTTTGGCTCAGATAGCTTCAGGAAAAATAGATTGTCTCTATCTTGGAAATTTAGACGCAAAACGTGACTGGGGTTATGCTAAAGATTATGTAAAAGGCATGTGGATGATGCTTCAGCAGAAGCAACCGGATGACTATGTTTTGGCTACAGGTGAAACACATAGTGTCAGAGAATTCATTGAAGAATGCATGAAACTGCTTGGAATTAATTTTGCCTGGAAAGGAAAAGGGGTTAACGAAATAGGCTATGATAAAAAAACAGGAAAAACTCTTATCAAAATAGATCCTAAATATTTCCGCCCGGCTGAAGTTGATCTGCTCTTGGGCGATCCGTCAAAAGCCAAGAAAAAACTCGGATGGAAACCAAAAACCACTTTCAAACAATTGGTAAAAATAATGTTGGAGGGAGATTTAAAGGCTGAAGGTCTTTAAGTTTTCAAGATTCACCATGTTAAATTTTGCTACCAGCAAACCTGCTTCGCAGGATTTAACAGGGTAAATAAAGTTATAAATCACATGAAAAAAGATTCAAAAATATATGTTGCCGGACACAAGGGACTTGTTGGTAGTGCTATTACAAGAAAGCTTCAAGAACTTGGCTATACTAATCTGATTTTTCGGACATTTGAAGAATTGAATTTGATGGATCAAAAATCGACCGCAGATTTTTTCGCAACAGAAAAACCGGAATATGTTTTTCTGGCTGCCGCCAAAGTCGGCGGAATAAAGGCTAACGATGACTTCCCTGCTGATTTTATTTATCAAAACCTACAGATCCAGAATAATATTATTCAAAATGCTTATAAAAATGGAGTGAAAAAACTTCTGTTTCTTGGAAGTTCCTGCATATATCCAAGAGACTGTGAGCAGCCCATCAAGGAAGAATATTTTATGACTGGACCATTGGAAAAAACCAATGATGCCTATGCAATTGCCAAAATTGCCGGCATTAAAATGTGCCAATCTTTCAATAAGCAATATGGTACAAAGTTTATTTCCGTGATGCCGACAAATTTATATGGTCCCAATGATAATTTTGACCTTGAATCATCCCATGTTCTCCCTGCTCTGCTTCGCAAATTCCACGACGCAAAAACCAAAAACAAAGATGAAGTAGTCATGTGGGGCACAGGCTCGGCAATGCGGGAATTTCTCTATGTTGATGATTTATCTGACGCCTGCGTATATCTCATGAACAATTATGAAGACAGTGAGATTGTAAACATTGGAACTGGCGAAGACATTTCCATCTCCGAGTTAGCCGAACTAATAAAAAAAGTGGTTGGTTTTGAAGGCAAAATAGTTAATGACACAACCAAGCCCGATGGCACTCCCCGTAAGCTTTTGGATGTTTCAAAATTACATAATCTCGGCTGGAAACATAAAACGAGCTTGTTAGATGGGATCAAAAAAACACATGAGTGGTTTTTGAAAAATAAAGCGTAATAAATTATAATGAAAATTTCAATCATCACTCCTTCATATAACCAAGCGCGATTTATCGAACGCACAATCAAAAGTGTGCTTGATCAAAATTATCCGGATTTGGAATATATTATCATGGATGGCGGTTCAACCGACGGCACAGTCGAAATCCTGCAAAAATATTCAGACAAAATTACTTGGAAATCGGAAAAAGATAATGGCCAATCAGACGCAATTAATAAGGGGCTCAAAATGGCTACTGGTGATATTGTTGCCTATCTCAATTCTGATGACACCTATGAAACAGGATCTCTTCAAAAAGTTGTCGATTTTTTTGAAAACAATAAGGAAGCAAAATGGGTTACCGGCAAATGCAAAATTATCAATGAAAAAGATGAAGAAATCAGAAAACCGATCACTTTCTACAAGAACCTTTTCCTCAAAAACTTTAGCTATTCCAAGTTGCTCAGCGAGAATTTTATTTCCCAACCGGCTACATTCTGGAAACGTGAACTGCTGAATGAAATCGGGTATCTGAATGAAGAAGAACATTTTTGTATGGATTATGAATACTGGCTTCGCATTGGACAAAAATATCCAGCCGGAATTATAGGTGCATATTTGGCCAATTTTCGCTATCACACCCAAAGCAAAAGCGGCAGCGTCAACAAAAAACAATTCCAAAATGAACTCAGAATCGCCAAAAAACATGCCAGCAACCACCCCCTGTCTATTTTTTTACATTATTTAAACTATTGGAAAATAACAACAATATATCAAATACTAAGAATGCTTAAGGAAAAATAATTTCTATAGGCCCTAAATGCAAATCGCATCACAAAAGCAAGCCAAAGAATTTGACATTTCTAAGTCAGTAGAAAAGATGGATAATATTTAAAAGACAAAATTATAAAAAATAAAACTGCCAGCAAATGACAGGCACGGCGCTACAAAAAATATAACCATCAACTAGCACATTTATTTTTTATTTTCTTCAGAAGCAACATAAAAGATCCAGCCTGAATTCCAGCTTCGAAAATAAGGAAACTCAGAAAAACACCCACAATAATATGAGTGTTTTTTTGCAAAAAATTTCTATTAGCAGAAAATGCCACACGAAAATTATTTGTAAAACTAAGGATTGCCCGCACAGGATGAACACCGGCTTTATGGAATAAAACGCCTCTTTTTCCATTATTAAATTGATATTTTATAAACTCTGCTACATTTTTTCTGTTATGATGATGCTTGCAGGTCGTTTCCGCACAAACTGAAAGATGTTTGGATGTTTTTTTTGATATTTCATTAAAAAAAATAACATCTTCATTAACTGCCGCGTCTTCCTTGAAAAAAACATCTTTTACATATTCATATTTTGTTAAAGTGGCTCCGGCGCCAAGCCATTTCCTATTTGATACACTTTCTTCCATCTGCAGCCACCAAAAATTAGAATAATCAATAGTTTTTGTCCAAAAATTAGCAGGAAATGAATTTATCCTGCCCATAGCAGCGCAGGCATTATTTTTTTCTAGGAATTCTGCTAGTGTTTTTCCATATTTTTCCGGCAATATAATATCATCATCGACGAATAAAAGATATTTCGCCTCTATTTTGTCGCCAAAAACATATCTCAATCCATCATTTCTGGCTTCTCCCGGCAAAATAATTTTTTTGTTTTTGCTTTCAGTTACATGAAGCGTTCTGTCTTTAAATTTATCGATAATAAAATTTTTAAAATCCAAATCAGACGTGCTTTTGCCTGCTACAACAACAATAACATTTTCAAAACCACTTTGATTAAAGGCAGACTCAATTGTAGGAATTGACTGCATCCCCCTTGTCACAGGAATAACAACTGCAAGACTTTTATTTTGCTTGTTCATTTTTTTGACTTTCTAAAAATAAAATATTTTTTTCAATTTCATTTTTTTGCTTATTAAACATTTCCGTTATTTTATCCTTTTCCGTGGGTTTGGCCATTTTCCAGAATAATCCATGCAAAATTTTAAGAAAAAATGACTTGCTTTTTTCTGCTTCCATTTTTTTTATAATATATTCAATAAAATAAACCGCATAGGGAGTCGGACGAAAATTATTTATTTTTTTGCGGTGAATTCTGGCAAAAATTTTGGCGTGTTCTATGAATCTTAAGAAATTTCCTGAACTTGTTTTAGCCTCATCATGAATTCTTGCCACAGAAACAAAATCACTAAATCTTTTGAATTCAAGATTGGAATTTTCAAGCCTGAGAAAAAGATCATAATCCATTGTCCAATTTAAACCAACATCTAAACCACAATGCCTGTCCCATTCTTTTTTTAAAATGCATGTTCCTGGCTGTTGGATAAAAAGCCTTTTTTTCGACAATTTTCCTTTTTCGTAGGTTTCTGTTCCAACAGCCGGAACTAATATTTTATCCTTAAGAAAAACACAGTCTCCATAAATAATATCAAGATTATTTTCTTTATTTAATTTATTGAACATATCAACAAATTTATCCAAAAACAAATCATCCGCACAGAGCCAAGTGACCCATTTTCCTTTGGCTTTCTTTATGCCCCTATTTATGGCATCACTCTGTCCTGAATCTTTTTCTCTGTGATGAAAAAAGTTTCCGTGTTGAAACACACATTTTTCAATTATTTCGGACGTTCCATCTGTACTTAGAGCATCCTGAAAAATAACCTCAGTATCAATTTTTTCACTGATACGAACCAATGATTGTATTGTATTTTTTATATATTTTTTTCCATTAAAGACAGGCACCACAACAGATAATTCCGGCATAGTTTTATTGTTTATTTTTTATTAAAAAATCATTTTCTTCTTGTATTAATAAGTCCAAAACTTCAAAAAAAGATTTGCCATATTTCCACCCCAATTCTTTTTTAGCTTTCTCATTGCTTCCATAGATATTTTGAATATCATTCGGACGGAAAAGCGATCGATCTACTATTATTTTATCTCGACTAATTTCCAATTTATCAAAAACGTAGTTGGCAATTTCCCTGAGAGAAACCGATTTTCCTGAACAAACCAGAAAATCTTTTGGTTTTTTTTGTTGAAGCATTAGCCACATTGCTTCTATGTAATCTGGCGCATAGCCAAAGTCCCTTTTAAGATCAATGTTGCCGACTTTCAATTCACTTCGTTCGCCGTTTTTTATTTTGATAGCAGTTTGAATCACTTTTTTAACAAAAAAATTGTTTGTTCTCAAATACGATTCGTGATTGAAAAGAATTCCGCAACAGGCAAAGAGGCTATAACTCTCGCGATAATTAATAGCCATCCAATGGCCTGCGGCCTTGGAAATTCCATATGGACTGGCCGGATGAATAACTGAATTTTCCGTGACTGGCAATTTTCCGATATTGCCAAACATATCACTGGAAGATGCTTGATAGAAGCGAATGTTCTTGTCAGTTTTTTTAATGGCTTCCAATAAATTCAAAACTGAAAGAATGTTGAAATTTATTGTTTCATGCGGCTTTTCAAAAGACAAACCAACAGCGCTTTGAGCGGCTAGATTATAGACCTCGTTCGGCTTGAATTTTTCAAAAATAGCCGTGATCTCAGCCAGATTCAAAAGATCGCATTTTTCAAAATCAACCTTGTTTTTTATTTTCATATACTCCAATCCGAAAAAATTCTCTTCGGCATCTTTCCTGATCAAACCGATGACCCTATATCCTTTTTTCAACAAAAAATCGGACAGATATGCTCCATCCTGACCAGTTATTCCTGTGATGATGGCTGTTTTTTCCATATTAATTAAGGTTTTTTTATAAACTCAACGATTCTAATTTTTTCCTTTTCCCATTGCTCATATCCCTTTTGCATATATTCGTATGCGTTTTTCTGCACTTCTTCAATATTGGACAGATCTATTTTGCCAGGTTTTTTAAAATCAAACAAATAGCCATTTTTGCCATTCTCAATATATTCATTCATAGTCGGATTGTTTACTGCAATCACAGCTTTGCCCATAGCCATGGCCTCCAAAAAAGACATTCCTATTCCCTCAAATTCCCGGGGAGCAACATAAATTCCTTTTTGTTTGATGACATCCCACATTTCTTTCCTGCTCTCAAACCATTCGGAATAAGTTATTTGATATTTTCTTTCATCTTCTTCGCTTGGCTGAATAAATTTCTGATACGGATCAACTGCTTTATGAATATGGATTTTTTTATTTTCGCTTCCAAAAATTTTTGCAATTATATTAATATTTATTTTTGTCAATCTTTGCCAGAAAAAAACCTCGTTTTTATCGCCAGGAATAAATTCATCGGGCTTGGTAAAATATTGAACAAACATCGATTCAAATCCCCATTTTGCAAGTTTCTCATGCAAAGTTTTGGAAAAATTGATTATTTTTAAATCTCGACAATTGTTCCAATATCCAAAATCTAATCTCCCGGATTGATCATACATAGGAAAAAAAATAATATTATCATTTTTTATATTTCGTATAACATCTCTCGAAGGTAATAGTTGAAAAAATATCACTCCCAAATAGCTTTCATCAATAAACGACAAATCAGGAAAAGGTTTCCCGATCCAGCTTTCATCCAAAACTTCTTCGACATCAAAAAATTTTTTCAAATATTCAATCAAAAATACGGTGGATTTAGTTTTATTATGATAAGAATGACCAATAAAAACTAATTTTCTGGAATTTTTGTTTATTTTTCTTTTTTTTCTTGGTTTTAATTTAATAAAATAATTTTTGCATTGTAAAAAATATCCAAAAATATTACTCTTAATCCTGATTATCACTTTTATGAAATCTATAGCAAGAAAAAACACAGAAATTGCCGCTTTTCTCCTTGATGTTTCTGGCGGTAAAAGAAAATTGATAAATTTTTGAAACAATAAATTTATTCTCCAAGAATAAGAAGAATGGATTTGTAATAATTCATTATTGACTGAGTCTAATTGGGATTTAGTTGAATCTAATTGAGTCTTGACCAAATTAAATTCTTTTTCTTTATTGTCTTTCTCTTCTATACCCAAATAATCATCTATGGATTTATACAAATCGCTAAGAGGAACTTTTTGTGAAAAATAATTATCCAAAAAATTTTTTTCCCATTCCAAAAAAAATCTCAATTTATAAAAATTAGTTTCTTTGCTGTCATTATCGGAAATATTCAAAGAACTTTTCCGCCAATAAGCCCGCGCTTTATTAGTAAAAACCACCCCATTATCTTTTGCTAACATCAAATATGTAACATCGTCGCTTCCGCAAGCTCTGGGAAAATTTACATAACCCCCAATTTTATTGAGAGCTTCCTTTTTGATTACAAATTCAGAAGTCGACTGTAGCCTTTTTGTCACGTTTCTTCCAAAAAGCATTTGGTCCCAGGTTTCAAATTCAGGCAAATCATTGCCTTCTAAAATTTTCTTATTTTCTTCATCAACCCTTATTACCTTGGTTCTGAATAGAGATACTTTTGGATATTTTAAAATCAATCTGTTTATTTCCTCTAAAAAATTTTCCGCTATATAGTCATCATCACCCAAAAGACAAATGAATTCGCCCTTGGCCATTTCTAACATTTTATTCCAAGTTCTCGTAGGATCTTCTTTTCCTATATTTTTTTCGCCTTTCACATATCGTATTTTAGAACTTTCATACCGTTTGACTATACTATCAATGTCATCAAGAGAACAATCATTATAAAGCACTAGTTCCCAATCAGAAAAAGTCTGCTTCAAAACAGAATCAATGGCCACACTAAGAAACTTGCCTTTTATAATTGGAATTAGAACTGAAAATTTTGGCATGTTTAAATATTATTAAATATTTCTTAAGAAATCATTTTGAACTAAACAAAACTGATTTTATTTTATTTATCACATAAACATAAAGAACTGCTAATCTCCAGGCTTTAGTTTTTCTCATAGCATCTATTTCTTTTTCTTTTTGTTGAATTATTTCATTTTTCTGTTGAATCTCATTGCTTATGCTTTTATAAGGTTTCCATTCTGTTAAACCAGCGAAATTAAAGGTATTTTCAATGTTATCATCACTACACACAGCAATTATATACTCGCTCTTTTTAAAAATATTTGCATCAATAAATTCTATTACACTTCTTTCCTTAGCACCATTTTCAGACATTATATAGCTAGCCGCCACATCGTCCTGATAAAACATTTCACTTTTTTTAAAATTTTCATTGATAATCTGTCGGAATTCCTGCGGATTCATTTCATGAATATGAAACTTATTTCCTTTTGGATAAACAAGAGAATTTGGAGTAGAAACTATGAAGACCCCCTTGTCCTTTAGTACTCTTTTGACTTCCTTTAGAAAGTCATGCTGGTTTTTTTTATCAACATGTTCAATTGTTTCAAAGGAAACCACAATATCTACTGAATTATCGCTAACAGGTATTTTACTTACTGACCCACGAATAAAATCTATTTTTTTATCATTAAAATTTTCCTGGCAATGCAATATTGCTTCCTCGGAAATATCCACACCAAAAACTTTTTCTGCTCCTGCTTCTGAAATCATCTTGCTGCCGTAACCGCTCCCGCACGCTATATCAAGCACATACTTATTTTTAACAAAGCGGGAAGCAAAAAGGTACCTGGCCATGTGTTCAATATATGTTACCCCACCCTTATTAACTTCTGGCATCATCCTTTCCCCTGTAAATTCCATAGATTTATTTCTTTATAAATATATTATGTTTAAAATCCACAATGCCATTTGACGCGTATTCATTTAAAACAACAAAGGATTTCATATCATGCTTCCAATCAAAATAAATTTTTGCATCTTTATCTGCAATAGCAGGAGAAATAGAATATGTTCCATTAGCAAATGCATTTTCAAATTCAAAATCAACCTGAATTATTCCTTTTTGAAACAAACCTGTTTCTATTTTTTTATACCATGTATTTGTGATAAACAAAGACTTTCCGCTTGAATCTCTGACCGTTATTCCAAAAATTGGATCTTTTGTTTCTTTTTTAAATTCTATTTTTATCTCTGCCCTTATTATCTCCCCACTTGCATATACGTTTTTTTCAATATTCTTTTGGTTAAAAATTTTCACTTCTAGAATATTTGCTATTTTTCTGTCAAATTTTCTTCCAGCATCATCTACATATTCAACCTCATATTCTATATTGTCACATTCTTTTTTTTCATTCATTTTTTCAATCCTTTTCTCTTCATCAATAATATTTTCACGTAAATATTCATCCACAATCTCATTTACATTTCCAATTTTTTTTATTTTTCCAAAACGTATTAGCATTGCCCTATCACAATATCTTCTTACAGTTTCGACATCATGAGAAACCAAAACAATGGTCCTTCCTAAATTACGATATTTATTGAATTCTTCTATGCATTTAGATTGAAAATTGCTGTCCCCTACTGCTAAGACTTCGTCCATCAGCAGAATGTCGCGATTGGCATGAATGGAAACAGAAAAAGCTAAACGCACCTGCATGCCGGAAGAATAATTTTTAAGCTTCTGATCAATGAATTTTTCCAGTTCGGAAAATTTCACTATGCTGTCAAATTTTTCGTCTATTTGTTTCTTAGTAAGACCAAGCACAGTGGCATTAAGATAGACATTATCCCGCCCGGAAAGTTCCGGATTAAAACCGATCCCCAACTCCAAGAAAGGTGAAATCATGCCATCGATTTGAACTTTGCCCTTGTCAGCCTTATATATTCCTGCCAAAATCTTAAGCAGTGTTGATTTGCCGCTGCCGTTCCGCCCAATGATGCCGAAAAATTCCCCTTTTTTCACTTCAAAAGAAACGTCATCCAAAGCTTCAAACTCCTCATATGTCTTCTTTTTAAACACATTCAAAGCCACGCCCAAAACAGAATTGATTTTTTCATGTGGAATCTTGAATTTTTTGGAAACTCCGACAACTTTTACGGCATAATCAACAGCTTGGGCATTTTTGCCCTTAATGCCAATGTTTTTATTCATATTGCTCATTATATTCTATTTTTGCTTTGTTTTCAACCTCTCTACTACCCTTATAGTCTTTTTGCAATAATCCGGCCAAATGCTATAATTTAATCGGAAACATGAAAAAAATACATATAAAAATCATTATCTTATTGATTGGATTTTTTTCTTCTTTGCTGATAAAAAAAGAAGTATCTTTTGCTGCCGGCAGTTACCAATATGAAAGTTGCAATGTTGCCCAGGCGGTTACCGGCGACTGGAATAATGACGGAATATCTGATATTGGTGTTT
>DAIUDF010000012.1:23396-26970 GCA_036845785.1 Candidatus Moraniibacteriota bacterium
ATGGTGCATGGGAAGGAGAATCTGTCGATACGTATATTTCTAATTTTGGAAAAGGGTTGACCGGAGCCCAGGCGGTTACCGGCGACTGGAATAATGACGGAATATCTGATATTGGTGTTTACTACGGAGGATCATGGTATTTGGATAAAAATAACAATGGTGCATGGGAAGGAGAATCTGTCGATACGTATATTTCTAATTTTGGAAAAGGCTTTCCTACAAGCTGTCCTGTGGATAATTCTTCCATTGGCCCTGAAATTGCAGTTGGACTTTGGAATTATGGATCCAAAAACGCATTAAAGGATAATCCATTTAAAATTACTGCCAACAAAAACTACAACATAAAAAACAAAGACGGAGCAATTGTTGGTCAGGTGAGTGGCGGAACCGCAACTAGAGTGACTTACGATGGCGATTCGTATCTCAAGGCTTACGATTCAATTTCTGGAACCAAATCTAAAAAGGTTTTCTATTTTGACGCAGCTGACGGCGATAATTCGACTTTGATTTTCGATGTCAACCGTCCAGATTCCACATATGACCAATACCGCGGAAAAATAAAAATTCAATATACCGACAGTTCGAATCTTTGGGTTATTAATACCCTGCCATTGGAACACTATGCCTGGGGTGCGGGAGAATTTACCGGAACAGGAGCATTTGAACATACTAAAACCATGTCTACCATTTTCCGAACCTATGGATATTGGTACATTAAATACGCAACCAAATACAACGGCTACGGATTTAAAATCAAGAGTGATTCGGGAAATCAGATTTACCGAGGCTATGATTGGGAAAAAACTTATGCTAATGTCAAAAAAGCAGCTCAGGAAACTAGAGGAACAATTGCAACTTATGACAATGACGTCGCCCTCACTCCCTACAGTTCATGGAGCGACGGACGAACCAGAAGCTACGAAGAACGCTGGGGCTCAACTGACTATCCATGGTGCAAATCAGTCTCTGATCCATATGGAAAAAATTCAACAATGACAACTGCTCAACTTGAGGCCGCCGGAAACCATATGGTCGGACTTATTGCTCACGGATCGCTTCATTTGGCTGACGAACATGATTGGTCATATAATAAAATATTAAAATATTATTATACGGGAATTTCACTTAATCCAAATTACTAATTATGAAATTTAAAATTGCGACATTCTTTTTTATCATTGCGCTTATTGTCATTGGATACTTTGCCTATCCGATTTTAAAGAATCGCTATTTTTCCGATACTCAGACTGCAAAAAATGTTTCTGATTCCACCCAGCAAATGAATGTTGCTTCTGATCCTGGCGAATCTCCCGATGAATTGCCCGCTTCAGATGACGGACTTTCCATTATGAATAATTCTGCAGAAAATCCAGAGGGAGATGATGAGGGACTTTCAATTATGAATAAATCTATGGAAAATTCCACAAAAGACAGCGCTCCGATAATGGAAATTGAAAAACCAAATGCAAATAAAGAAAAACAGCATCTCAGAATAACAGCAGAATATTGCGACGGAGAATGCGAATTTTTTGAAAATAATCCTATTGACTTTAAATATTGCCAGGAAGTCTGCGGTCTGACTCAGATTCAAAAACCAACCGGCGGATGTGAAACCGAACAAAACCTGGAAAAAGATTACTGTTTTGAGCACTTGGCAATTACAGAAAAAAATTCTTCCTTATGTGAAAAAATTGAAGATACTAATATTAAATTAACCTGTAAAAACAGGATCCTTCAAGATATTATCGAAAACCAATAAAAAAACAGCCTTCCTACTTTTATGAGGTTTAACCTCCAATATTGGGCTGTTGCGAGTTTGGCTAATCCGATATTAAATATTCTCCGCGACTTTGGGAATCAGTTTTCGATATGAAAATATGCCTAGAGCAAATCCGGCAACCACAGTAGCAAAAAAAACAAAAACGTATTGCGGTGAAATGGCAAAGTGATTATGAATCAGGGCTTCCTTTGTATAATGAACAATAAAAGCCAAAGGATTTAGCAATAAAATTATGTGATATTTGGCCGGAAGCGCAGACAATGGATAAATTATCGGAGAAGCATACATAAGAACCATCAGAAGCACCTCCCATATCATGGACAAATCACGAAATCTAACAAAAAGCGGCGCTGTTATTAGAGAGAAAGACAGAATTATGATGTAAAGAAAAACGGAAAAAACAAGGAAAACTAAAACTGAAGTCAAGCTTGGCAAAAATCCCTTAATAGCAAAAAAGAAAGCAATGACAATCAAATTCATCAGAAAAATCATCGTGGCATTAATTGTTGAAGCTAAAATTATTGCCCAACGCGGCACATAAATTTTGGTAACCAACTGCGCTTTTGACATAAGTGAGGCCATGCCGGCAGAGGTACCCTCTGTGAAAAAAAAGTAGATCATCAGCCCAACCAAAAGTTCCAGAGAATATGTGCCACTCTCACTAAACATGGTGGAAAAAACAAAATTTAACACGGCGAAAATACAAAGAGGTTTTAGAAGCACCCAAATATATCCCAAAACAGATCCGTGGTAACGCAACTTGAAATCGGTTTTAGCCAAAGTCCAGATTAGTTCTTTGTAATTTTCGTGTTTTTTATTCACAAAAAATTCTTTAAAAAAATTATTAAACCCTCTCCATTTTCTTATACCACTCCGGCATGAGTTGGAAAATTTCCACCTGTCTCCTGATTCCCTTTTCTATATCCATTTTAGGTTCATAGCCTAAAAGTTTTCTGGCTTTGCTAATGTCAGCTGAAGAAGCCACATCGCCCTTGTCAACCTCTACAATCTTATATTTTACTGGTTTTCCCAAATATTTTTCAATAATTTCCATGCAAGTTTTGATTGATTGCGGATTGCCGGTTCCAATATTGAAAACATCAAATTGAGTTTCATAGTCAAGCATTTTTATAAATGCATCCACTTGATCATCGATATAGGTGCAATCTTTGGCTGACTCCAAGCCTTTGCGCCCAAAAATTGAAAGTTCTTTGTCATTATAAGCATAATTTATGGCTCGTGGATTAAACATTCCATATAATCTTTGAAGCGGTCCATATATTGGACCAAAAAGCCTGTTGACAACAATATTTGTTCCATAGACTTTTGAAGCCGCGTGACACAAAACCTCCCCTGCCACTTTGGTAGCGCCATAGGGAGAAACAGCATGCATCACATCATCATTTTCATTGACCACTTCCCCGCCGCGATCGCCATAGACTGATGATGATGAACCGAACACAAATTTTTTGACTCCGAATTTGCGACAAGCATCCAACAAATTGGCAGTTCCGGAAACATTCACAGAAACATAGGTCAGAGGTTTTTCAATCGACATTGGCACACCCGCCCAAGCCGCCAAATGAATGACAGCATCAAATTTGTTTTCTTTGAAAATTTCGTTCATTTTTGGCGCGTCAACAATGTCCGCTTCAAAAAATTTAAATGAGCCTTTTGGCTTTGTTTCGGAATCGGCATAATAGCTTTCCATCTTTTCAAAAACCGGCCGGATTTCAGCCAGAGGATTTTGAGTTGGCAAACCAACCAGCATGTTGATTAAGTCAACATTAAATT
>DAIUDF010000013.1:0-25638 GCA_036845785.1 Candidatus Moraniibacteriota bacterium
TTTTAGCGAAGAACGAAGCGCTTGCCATCAGTATCTTCATCCTGGCGCGACTTTCCTTGCCCCGTAGCGAGCTTTGCTCTGCTTCTGGGGTTTTGTAACTTTTCTTATCCTAGAAAGAAAAGTTAATATTTGCATTTATTGATTTTTTGGCGGGTTATTGACGTAGTAAATCATGATTGATTTTCCGATCATGGTGACAGGTTTATATTCCAGTGTCCAGGCGTAATTATTTTTGATTGTGTTTTTATCGCTATAGATGCTGCCTTGCAGATAGTTGGTCGAAATGGCATACCATCCGGTTTCAACCGGACGCTTGCTGTCATACCAAGGGATATATTTGTTGCCAATATAATATTTGACATTTCCGCCGCCGAAATAATCCACGCGGATTTTTTCAATTTGCGGATTTTCATCCAAATATTCTTTGAGGCGTTTGAGATCCTGCCCCCAGTCCGTGTTTGAGTCAGTCACATATTTGTAGCCGTTTTTGCTGCCGCCGATGCTCTCATTGAAATAGGAAGTATAGTTTGGGTAATTGAAAACAGGAATAAAAATTATCCAAAGCAAGAGAAAGGTTGATGCAACATAGAAAATATGGCGGGTGACATGATGCTTGGAATGCAAAAAATCAAAAACTTTTTTGCTGACAAGCAGAAAGGCAAAAGGCAAAATCGGGAAAAGATGGCGGAAGCCGATGTTGAGTCCGCCCTTAATGCTGGTGAAAGCATAGAGAATAATAAAAAGAAGCAGGGAATAACCGACGACTGATTTGCGCAGAAAAGCGGCCATGCGCCCAAAAATTTCCCTAAATTTAAAATTGGAAAAACTTTCTTTGAGAGTAAGAATAAAAGCAAAAATAGCCAAAAGCAGGAAAGGCAAAGTTTCTTTGATAACAAAAACAACCGGGAAATAGGCGCGAAAACCATTGCCGACTTGTCCCAAGAAATAGGCGCCATTGCCGCCGGAAACACGTTTGAAAGTCCAAGCGGGTCCGAACAGATAGGTTCCCAGTGGACGCGTGAAATCGTTTTCATTCAGGACATGCAAAATTTTGCTGGTATAGATTGTTTTTATATTCTGGTCGCTTGGAGAAAAGAAAAAATCAACAGTTGCGGCAAAAGTTTCTTTAGGCATTTTAAACATGCTGACTTCGTAAACAACCCAGATCACAACAGTAGCGACAAAAACAGCTGCCAATCCCTTGTACAAGTATTGGCCGAAATTTTTGAGGCGGGTCTTCCAGTTGTTTTCTTCGCGATTATTTTTCACCAGAGAGTAGACGATCAGAACCAGAAAATAAACCGGCAAAGCTAAAATGGAAGAAAACTTGGCAACCAAAAGCAACCCCATAAAAACTCCGCCGAGCAGGACATTTTTCCAGGTCGGATTTTTAATGAATTTGAGAAAATAGTAGAAAGAAAAAGTAAGGAAGGCGGCAATGCCGATGTCGGTTGTCACAAAATGGTTGTGGCCCAGAATGTTAGGATCAAAAGCATAAAGAAGCAGCACTAAAAGTCCGGCGCCGATGCCAGCCAGTTCGCGTCCCCATTTGAAAAGAAACAAACCTAAAATCAGGGAAAGCAGGATAATTGGAATTCTAGACCAGAAAATAATCGTGTCAGGATTGTTGCCGGCTTCATAGAGAAGATGCCGGCCGGCAGCCCATTGCCCCTCATCCCATTTGTTAGGAAGTTCACCGGTCCAAAATTTTTGGGTAGTGTCGAAATTCAAATCCATAAAAGCCAAAGGCAGTCCGGAAAGGAATTTGATAAGCGGCGGATGTTCAGGATTAAGGCGGGTGTCATGCTGTGTAACATAGCTATAACTTGCGGGAATGTGCGCGACCTCATCAAACGTGGCCGCGTCATTTTTGGCGTTGAATACCGAAACAACTATGAAAAACGCCATGATTAAAATAATGATGACTTTGTAATATTTTTTGAGAAAAAAATCTATTTGCATATGTTTTTATGATAAATTAAAAAATTTTTGCCAACGTGTTAACTTTCTAATTTAAAATTTAAAATTAGAAATTTTTAGTAACTTAGTGTATAAAACGTATCTCCCCATTTGTTTTTCTTTTCTTCAAATTTGATGCTCGGAAAGAGATCCCGGGTTGCATTGATTTTATCCCACTCAGCGCCGGTAAAGATTATTTCAAAATTATTTTTATCAGCAGGCTGAATCGAATTTATTTCCGATGGATATACATAAAAAGTGTTAGGCAGGTCGGGATTGAGATATTTGATTGTTAGCCGCTGCATGGATCCAGTGATAATGTATTTTTGTTTTTCAGACGGAAGAGCGCGGATATAATTCGAAACTTCTTTGAGGTTGGCTTCAAAAGCCTGGTGCTGCTTCGGATTATTGGCGAAAAAAACGAAATATTTTATTGAATCAGCCAAGCCCATGAAAGCAAAAATTGCAATCAAAATTGAAGCAGTGAAAATCTTAAAAGAGTGTCCGAAGGCGTGATATTTATTAACCAGCCACATCACTGGAATGATTGAAATTATTATAACAACCGGCAAAGTCCCGATGGCTCGAAGAGCATGCGGGTTGCTTTCATAGGCCAGGAATTCCGGAATGAGCAAGGTGAAAAACCAAATCAGCAGAAATGAATACAAAACCAGTTTTTCATCGCGAATTCCTTTTTTAAAGCGAATATAAACAAGATAGAAAAATTTTATAATTATATAGACTAAACCGACCAAAAAGGAAATCCCGAGCAGCGGATTAAGCAGGGGAAAACCGGAATAGTTGTGCCGCATATTTAAATCGCCCATGGCAAAATATTTCTGGATGCTAAGGCCGATTGTTTTGGACAGAAGCAATGGCAATTGCCCCTTGTTGACTTCGGGATTAAGGATTGATATATGCGAAGTTCTGGAAGCGTAGTGCTCCGGATGAAAGTAGAAAAAATCCAAAAGCATCGGAGCGGACGTAATAAACAGAGCAAAAATGAAAACTAAAATATGTTTCCAATATTCTTTGAGAAAATTCTGGCGGGTAATAATCAGGGCAATCAATAATACAATCAAGACCAAGGGCGAAACCCGAAAGGCAATGTAGGTGTGGAGACCAAGGCCATAGATAAGGCCGGCGAGAACGAAATCATGAATTTTTTTGGTGCGGACTCCCCGCAAGAGAAAATAGAAAGCGAAAGTCAAAATAAAAGGCACCATGATGGCGCGGAAACCGATGCGTGAAAAATTGATAGCCCAATAAGAGAAGGCGATGAGGTAGGCGCCTATGAGCGCGGCGATGTAACTGTAAAAAAGTTCATAAATCAAAAGAAAAACTCCAAGAACCGTGAGAGTTCCAAAAATTATTGAAGGCAGTTTGAGGGCGAAAGTCGTGTGGCCGAGATATTTGATGGAAAGCGCCTGGATATTTATGAACAAGCCCTCGCGTCCCTGATTGTTTTCATAGAAAAGCTTATAATTTCCGGTGGCGTTGGCTTCTTGCGCGTCGATTCCGTTTTGTGCTTCATCCGGGTAGATGCTGTAGGGAATATTTTCGATATCGTAAGACCGCAAAGCAAAAGCCGCGATCAAAATGGCAAACAAAAGTCCCAAAACAATTTTCTTTGGTTGATGGTGGATCATAGGATGTTTTTATTTTTATTTTTTATATTTAAAAACAGGCAATTGGTAATACTAAAAAAGCACTCAGTATTTTTCTAAAAGCCATAAACTATTTCGCCAGTTGGCGAACTAAAAGCTGTATTTATTATACCACTTTTTTCTTTTTTTAAACATATGCAATTTTTGGCTTGATTTAGGCGCAATTTTGGCAGGTATTTTCACTCTTGACTTTTGGCCTTTTTTGTGCTAGAATAGACGGTTATGGGATGGTCCCATAATTTAGGCAAATCAAAATTAAACCGAACCTAACGGCTCTTTGACAAAAGAATAGGAGGAAATCATGAATACAGCACATAATGAAAAACTGCAGTGGTTCTTCACTTTATTAAACACAGCTCAAAATCTGTTTGATGCTTTTGGAAATTTTACAGATAAAATTCCAAAAGAGATGAAGCAGCGGCTGCCTGGTTTTTTAGGTCTTTCATTGGAAGACGAGCGCATCTTCAATGGTGTTATGGCACAGCTTTTAGTGGAACAGCAGACAATCATTGGGCGGTTTTTGTATGAAAAATGTAAGGATTATGAACGCAACCGTTTCATAAATGTTGTTGCTGGCATGGAAGTTAAGCCGGGGAGTCCTGCGGAATCAGAAATCAAGTGGGACAGTAAAACGGGCAGTAAAGTTTTTGAAAAAACAAAAGCCGAAACACCTGGTGTTGACTGTCGAAAAGTATTTTTGGAGAAATTTGCCGAGATTGCCAAAACCGATCTCGACAAGGCCTATGAAAACTGTGTTGGTGGGCGGATGATCATTCCGGATCCCATGAGTCAGAAAGCTCTCAAAGCTTTTTCGGACAGTGTCGGGTGGTTCAAAAAGATCGTCCTTTTGCCTTTTGGGGTTAATTCTGTTGCAGAGTTAACTGAGAAAGCAAAAAACAATCTCGCGAACAATGCAGCGGATATCACAAACAGAACTCAAACATTCCGTGAACGCGCCCGCGCGTTCCGTGAATCTCAGAAAAGGAGGCAATAACAATGATAATAGCAACAATAATATTGGCAACGATAGTTATTTTGGGCTTAGCGTTCTCACCCGATTTCCGTAATATGGTTTCAGACGCTGTTGGTGGGGTTGTTGACTATACAGTTGGATCAATTGCATGGTTTAACAATGTTGTACGACCTGTCATCGTAAGAATTATTCGTCGAGTCTTTGCTGGATGGGCAATTCTTTTAGTAGCAATTTGTCTGGTGGGGTTGTATGCTAATTCATTTTGGATAGCATTAACAATTGGTGTTTTATTTCCAATTTGGTTTTTGGCATTCATTATGCCTCTGGCCGCTAATAATGTTCCGTTTATTGGTCCAACGATCAAACTAACAAGAATAATTGTTTCTCCCGTGTTAGTGATTTTGACCATTATTCTGCTAATAGGAATTTGGTCTCCTGAACTCAAGGGAAGTTGGGATCGTTGGAGCTTCAGTCAGAAGCAAACCTGGGCCTACAATATTAATGGAGATGCATCGGCATCTCCAGCGGAGACTGGCGTCATCAAGACTATGAGTGAAGACTCATGTGTCTATAATGTTGCCAATGGTGGCATGATGGTTAATAAAGCTGGGGATCCCTGGAAGGTTTTTCGGGGTAAAAAAGTTAAAATTATGAACCCCAATGAAAAACCAGTGTTCATTAATGGTTCAGAAGGCATGGTGCGAGTCATGCTTATGAACAAGGGTGAAGATTTCAATGACGGGTACGTCGTGTATGTACCTAGTCGCAAGATAGATTGGAATGGTTAAAATCATTCCAATAAAATTACACCATCTAAAAGGAGGTGATATGAAGCTCAGAGAAAATTCTCTGGGCTTTTTAAATTTGCCAAAAAAGTTATGCACAGGGTGGGAGAGAAGGAATTTTTGTGGTATAATTATTACAAATAATAATGCAACAAATAAAATGTTTAGATTATGAAAAATAATCTGAACTTGTTATGTTTATTTATGAAAAAAAATGATAAAAATGGAGAACAACCACCAATAAATGGAAAATTATCAGGACGAAGAACCAAACGACAAGGCAAATTTGGCAATGAAAGCCTTAATCCAAGTGAAGAAGAACTTCTCCGTTTTCAAAATATCGGGAAATCAGATTTAGATGAAGAAATTAAACCGGAAAATTCTAAACCAATAGCAGAATCAGAACCAGCAGTAGAACAAGTGGCAGAGCCAGAACCAGTAATAAAACAGGCAGCTGATCCGGTACCAAATCCTGAACCAGTAGCAGATCAAACGTCAACAGTGGAACCAGAAGAAGAAGCTAAACAATCAAAACCAAAAAAAGTAAAACATAAAATAATCAAACCGGTAGGAAAGGAAAAAGGAGTAAAAAATAAAGATGCTAAGGGCATGTCATTTTTAGAATTCGGGAGAAAATATAAAGATTTTTTTCAGAAGAATGCCTTTAGCGATTTTGACGAAACAACCAAAGAGCCAAGAGGCCAATGGGTGCATATTTCCAGCTACAACAAAAAAACCAAAATGGCCGAATGCTATTTTGGTGAAGTTGGAAGCCCTAATAGATTTGAAACAAAAAAGGAAATTAAAGTAGAAGATTTAGATGAAATTTTGAAAGGATATTTATATAATAATGATGGAAAGAAAATATATGCTGCAGCAGAAAAATCAGCGCCAGAAGCTGATCCGGAAATGCAGACTGAGGCAGACCAAACAGAAAATAAAAATCCGCAGGATACTTTAATAAAAGAAATAACATACGACAATAGAGAAAAAAAGAAAAAAGAATTGTTAGAAGCTGAAAAATGGGGAGAAAAATATTGGAATATAGCGGCAGAAAAATTTGATTGGGAAAAATTTGATGATGAACAAAAAATAGGGGCCTTAATAATAATGACAGAAATTTCTGTTAAGGAATATATGATTAAACAGTCAGAATCTTTTGGAGAAGAAGAAGCAAACAAAAAATCAAAAGAAATTGTAGAAAAAATTTCAGAAGAATTTGTGAAAAAAATAAATAAAAATAATTAGTTAGAAAAATATGGCCAACCCATTTGAACAAGGAGCAAACTTGAACGAAGAAATGCAAGCGGAAGCTTCTTTTAAGAAGCTTTATCGCAATCTTTCGAAATTGGTGCATGATGATAAATTCAACGGTTTTACAAAAAAAGAATTCAAGGAAGAATTCGAAAAAAATGCAGCTCTAAAACAGAGATACGAAGAATTTTCCAAAGAAAAAGATGAATTAATGAAAGCAATAAATGCTATAAAGGGAGGCGGAAATGGTGTTGGTGGTTGGTATAAGGGGAGAGATCTAAACAGCTTTGTAGAAAAACTGGAAGCCATTAATGAGATTAAGGCCGATGTTGATTCATTTTATCTGAGATTTGAAGAGTTCTTGAAAGAGGTAAATGACTATAAAGCTCAATCTGCAAAAAATAAAAAAAATACCGGTGCCGGACAAAATGCAAATCAGGCTGGCGCAGGACCAACTTCGACAGGAGGACCAGGAGCAGGTCCGACCAATCCTAATGCTAATCCGACAGGCGCTGCAGGTGGACCAAAGACAGCAAATCAAACAGCTGATGAAGAAAAAAAAGCATGGGAAGAATTTCACAATGAAGTTAATCAAGAAAATAGCAGTGATGATGACGAACAGCCAAATTGGTACGAGGGTTATAAACAAGATGGCTCTGAGCAACAAGGTTCAAAAACCAACACAAGCGCTGAAGCAGGTGCGGATAAAACCAATGAGGCAAAACTAGATGCTGATCCGGAAGCAGCAAAAGCTAAAATGGAAGCTGAAAAGGCGCGAAGAGAAGAAATAGAAAAACTTAGGCAGGAACTTGCGGATGTTCGCAAGGAATATTTGGAGGTCGACTATAAAAAAAATACCGCCCTTAGCCGTATTAGAAAGTTTTTTGGAAAAACCAAAGAAAATGAAGGAAAGGGATTTGAGCAGGATGCAGAAGTTGCGGAATTTCGGGCATACTATGACAATAAACTTTTTGAATTGCAGCAAAAAATTATTGCAGATGCCAAAGAACGTGGCGCAAGTGATAAAGAATTGGCTGACATATTTATTGAATTTAGAACTGAGCAGAAGATAATATTGGCAGATGAACATAATAATGTAATGGCGGAACAAAGATTTGGCACAAAAGCGGGAAAAATTGGCAAATGGGTAGAAGACAAAGTCAAATGGTATAATGAATTACCCATAAAAACAAAATTAGCTGTAGCAGGAGTTTTTATTGGTGCTGGTATGTTGACCGCTCCTGCCGGGTTTTTTGGTGCTAGTCTTTTAGCAGGGTCTTCAGTGGCTGGATTCATTGGCGGAGCAACAACTGCTAAAAGAATTTTCTCTGGTCTGGCAGCAGGAGTCGGAATATCTATGCGCAGTGAAGCAAAAGGTCAGCAAAAAGACAAGGAAATAGTTGAAAAAGATAGAGAAGAGTTTTCCGAATATTTGAAAAGCTTGGAAAATATGAAAGAGGATGACAGAAAAAATGAGTTGCTAAAATATGAAAAATATCAATTAAGGCAGGGCATTTCTGAAGAAGAACAAGAAGAAAAAATCAAGAATGCAATGCGGGAAGAAAATTTTAAGCATGCCATATTGGAAGCCAAAATCGAAAGTATTGCCATTAAAGATGAAGAAAATTCTTTAAATAACTTTAAAAATAGAAAAATAAAGAATGATGTAAAAGGCGCTATTGCTGGGATAGCTATTGGTAGCGGTGCATTAGGGTCATTATTGCATGGATTTAATGAGCATTTTAATGTTACTGATCATTTGCATAAATTTGGCAGTTTTCTTGGTTGGGGACAGGGTGAAAGTGCTGCTAATTTGCATGATCAGATAAAACCTGGCGTTGCTGGTGCGCATGGCGGAGTGATTGATGAAAGCAGAGTGCCTAAGGGTTATGGTGGAACTTCAAATGAAAATTTATTTTCAGCCGAAAATGATGGTGGACATGCTGGTCCTGCTTTTCCTGGTACAGATATTAATGATATTGCAGAAGGAAAAACTGATATTGTAACACCTATACCGGAAAATGTTCCGACGGATGTTCCGGGTGAAATTGATCACCATGAGCCTGTTTTTGATCAGAATTTAACCATTGAAAAAGGCAGTAGTATTGAAGGAACAATAATCAAACAATTAAAAGAAATGGGAGTGGAAAATCCAGGGGCAAAAGCTCATCGCATGTTTTTAGAATATATGCAGGAAAATAAAGATTCGATTATTGACAAAGTCGGACTGGATGAATACGAAAAAATGCTCAAAGACGGAATGGTCAACGTTCAACCAGGAACAGAATTGCATATTGTTGCTGATACTGGCAAGGATGGATTTAGTTTGCGCGAAGTTCACGGCAACATGAGTCATATTGAACCAAAAGTTTCACATATTGATATTCCAGATGAAAACCATTCAGATGTGCACACTAATTTAACAGCAGAAGAAATTGGGCCGGAAGCTGGCAATGGTAGCGCTGGAGTAGAAGGTAGTGATATTCAGCCATCAGCCGGTACAGTGGAAAATGGGATGGAAACAATGGTAGATCAGGAAAATTCAGAATCTGCATTAAATAATAAAGAATATCAAGGTCGCGAGCATGTGGCAGGAGATGAAAGCGCTATTGATAAAGGAGTTGAAAATGCGGCTAGTCATAAAATGTCTATAAAAGATTTTAATATAAAACATGGGAATGTAGAAAATTACAGGGGACTTTCGAATTTTGTAAGAGCGGAAGATGCCGATAATGCTTTTAGGAACAAAATTATCGCTAGTGAAAATGCAAAAAGTCTAGCCAGAGCTGTTTTTGGATACAATATTGACACAGGACAAGCAGCACATCAATTGAGAGGAGAAAAAATTATGAATATAATGGATGCAAGAGGCAGGGAAGAATTTTTACAAAGACTTCCCTCAGAGAATAGTCGAAGAGTTTTTAAGGAAATGCTTAAAGCTGCTCCGCCAAAATTATCTCATGATAATATGCTAAAGTGGTTCCAGTATGTTGCTATGGGAGCCGGAAGAGCTAAAAATCTGGAAACTTTTGATACTACTGGTATCTAATTAAAAATATAAAAAAATAAAATTATGACAAATCAAATCGATGTTAACACAAGTTCCAATCCTCAATCAGCGGCACTGGCGCAATTGGTCAAGGATTTGGGCATTGACACTCTTTCAAAGGATAAGCAAAACGAGCTTATTATTAAAATGACTGAGGTTCTGCTGAAACGCATTTTTCTGGAAACAATGGAAAAACTGGGCGAAGAAGGGCGGGCAGAATATGAAAAAATTTCTGAAGATAAAAATATCACTCCCGAAAAAATGGAAGAATTTTTGAAAAATCGAATTTCTGATTATGATCAAATGGTTCAGAAAATAATCGAAGATTTTAAAGGCGAAATGATGACAGCTAATAATTAACATCACTTTGTGACTAAAAATTATGGATCCAATGAAAAGCAATTTAGAGCCAATTGAAGAAAAAGATTTGGATATGGAGGGCAAAATAAAACACGGGGAAGCCGGATTTTCAGCAGCTCAGGAAAACGTTCCTCTTCAAAAAGTTGAAAAAGAATTTCCGCAAGAAATAAGCGCCAGTGAAAAAGACAGTGCGTATAATAAAATTTTGACGAAAGTCCAGACACAAACTGACGATCAATTTGATATGTCTGCTGTGGCAAGCGATGCGCAAATTGGCGCGCAAAAAACTGATGCAGAAACCCAAATCCAGCATCTGGTTGATTTAGCCCAGCAAAAAGGAGTAGTTCACGCCGTCAAAGTAGCCCGTCATATGGAAGATAATTATGTTTTGGATACGTTTCATGACCGAATGATGGCTGATGAGCTCCATGATGCTTTAGTTGCAAAAGGAATGATTAAAGAAATTTAAAATTTTTAATTAGAAATTTGGAATTTAAAAAATAAAAAACAAAAGAAATAAAAATAAAAAATGACCACTTTAGATCTAAACATATTTCTCGTTCCTTTGGCCTGTCTTTTTTCCGCAGCGGCTTTTTTTAGCGGACTTCTTTTGGTAGTGAAAAGTTTTCTGAACTATCGGGCTCAAATCAATCGTTCACTGAATATGGATCTGGAAGTTGTGCGAGTGAGCAAGATTTTTAAAGACAAGAATGAGGCGGCAACAAATTCCAATCCGGAAGCTTGGAAAGAAGAAATTGGAGTTATGGAACAGCTGCTCGCAACCCTTTCAAATATTAATGAAAAAAAATCAATTCTGGGACATTTTCTTTACAGTGAGCCGTATATTGCGCTTGAAATCGCCAATCCATCAGGCAACGAGGAAATTTCTTTTTATCTTTCAATTCCAAAAAAATTCAGGGAAAGCATTGAGAAACAGATTCACAGCTACTTTCCTAATGCTTCGATTGAAAAAATTTCCGATTACACGATTTTTTCTCCCGGCAGCTTTACGGCTGCGGCTCTTTTGGGACTTAAAAAAAGTTTTTCCCTCCCGATTAAGACTTATGAAGAAATGAATGTTGATCCCTTGGGTGAAATTTCTAATGCGCTTAGCAAGCTTAACGCTGAAGATGAAGGCGCAGCAATTCAGCTGGTTTTGCGGCCAGCCGGAAAAACTTGGCAAAAAACAGGACGGGGAATTGCCCATAGGATGCAGCAGGGCAAACAGCTTAAAGATGCCCATTCCAATTCAGTGGCAATTGAACTTGGAAAAGGAATGGTGCAAATGATTCAAAACAAGCCGAATGAACAGCTTATGAAAAAAGAAGCGGTGCAATTGACTCCCGAAGAGCAGGAATTGGTTAAAAAAATAGAAGGCAAGTCGAACCGAACTGGTTTCAAAGTCAATATCCGTCTGGTTGCTTCGGCTATGTCGCAGCAACGAGCTGAAGAAATCCTATCACACATTGAAAATTCTTTTTCTCAGTTTGAAAGTTATGAAATAAATCATTTTACAATCAAAAAAAGGATCAAAGAAAAGAAAATAGCCTTTGATTATATTTTCCGCAATTTTGACGAGGAAAATTCAATGATTCTTTCTACTAATGAAATTTCCAGCATTTTCCATTTCCCGATTTCAACCACAGAAACTCCAAAAATCAAATGGCTGAAAGCCGGAGCGGCAGCACCGCCCATAAACATTCCAAAAGACGGAATGCTGCTGGGCTTTAATGACTATCGCGGAGCGGAAACACCTATTCGTATCACTGAAAATGACAGAAGGAGACATCTTTATGTGGTGGGGCAAACAGGTGTTGGAAAATCTGTTTTCCTTCAGGAAATGGCCAAGCAAGATGCCAGAAATGGAAAAGGTTTTTGTTTTATTGATCCGCATGGCGATGCAATTGAAGATATTTTGACTTCTATCCCTAAAGAAAGAGCGGAGGACCTGATTCTTTTTGATCCCTCGGATATTGAAAGGCCATTCGGACTCAATATGTTGGAATATGATCCGGCTCATTCAGAACAAAAAACTTTCATTATCAATGAAATGATCGGAATTTTTGACCAGCTATATGATCTCAAAGCTACTGGCGGACCAATGTTTGAACAATATATAAGGAACGCCATGCTCTTAATCATGGAAGATCCGGAATCCGGTTCGACTCTTATGGAAATTTCTAAAGTTTTGGCCGATGAAGATTTCCGTCGCATGAAAATTTCCAAATGTAAAAATCCGGTCGTTATTGATTTCTGGACTAAAGAGGCGGAAAAAGCTGGTGGGGAAGCGGCCTTGGCCAATATGGTTCCATATATTACTTCCAAACTTACAACTTTCATTTCCAATGACATGATGCGCCCGATTATTGCCCAGCAAAAAAGCACGCTTAATTTCCGTGAGATTATGGATAGTGGAAAAATATTGCTAGTCAATCTCTCGAAAGGCAAAATTGGGGAAATCAACGCTCGTCTGCTTGGCATGGTAGTAGTAGGCAAAATTTTGATGGCCGCTCTTTCAAGAGTTGATACGGCCGAACAAGACAGAAAAGATTTCTATCTATACATGGATGAATTCCAGAATGTTACAACCAATTCAATCGCGCAAATTTTGTCAGAAGCCAGAAAATACAAACTGTGCTTGGTCATTGCCCACCAGTTTATTGCTCAGCTCAAGGAAGAAATTTCCAAAGCGGTTTTTGGCAACGTGGGCTCTCTGACAGCTTTCCGGGTAGGCGCGGAAGATGCGGAATTTTTGGAAAAACAATTTGCTCCGGTTTTTTCAGCCAATGATCTGGTGAATGTTGATAATCGCAATTGTTTTGCCAAGCTCCTCATTAATAATGAGCTTTCCAAACCGTTTAGCATGAAAACCTATCCGCCAACCAAAGGAGATCAGCAAACAGCCAACTATCTCAAAGAGCTTTCCCGCCTCAAATATGGCCGCGATGCCAATATTGTGAATAGGGAAATTTTAGAAAGAGCCAAGTTTGCAAACAAAGCAGCAAATGAGATATAAATAGATCCTCACCCGCTTTTCTTTCAAAAGAAAAGCGGACAGAAAACACCATTAGCATAGCTGCGCACTCTACAGGGCAGGGAAACTTGCATCCAAAATAATTCAAAATTATGTTTTTCGGTGCACGCATTTTTTCTGCCCGCTTCGACGAGGTCGAAGACGAGGCGAGCTGAAAAAATGCTCGAACCTCGCGTCGACACGCTCACTAGTCACCTCAAAACATAATTTTGAATTTTTATATCCTGCATTTTGCATTTTAAAATCCGCCCGATGGAAGACGCCGCTACAAATTCAGATTTGCGAGCGTCTAAAAAATTTCTGTCCGAGTCCCGCCTAGTGGGACGAGTTATATTTTTTAGTGAGCAAATCTTGAATTTGTCGGCGGCTGCAACTGGGCGGAGAGTTTTCTTTCTCCACTTTCTTTTGCGGAAAAAGAAAGTGGAATAAAGTTTAAAAAAACAGACCTAGCTGTGTCTGTTCCTAGAAATCATAAACAAAAAAACTTACAGGCTGATAGCCAGAATTTCATTCAGAGTTGAAACATAGGCGGTTTTGTTTTGTTCATCAACCGAAAGGGAAGCGCCATATTTAAGTTCCTCATTGAAATATTGCTTCGTAATTTCGCCGTTTTCTTTGTTGAATTGGACTAGCCGGCTATTTTTAGCATCCAGAACATAGAGCGACTGCGAATCGATGGTTGTGAAAATTTTGTCAAAATTAATTGGTGTTTTGGAATTTTCCAGATTGAATTCCTGTTTTTTGCCCTTGAACAATTTTATAACGGAATTATCTTGAATCAGATAGATATTATCATTAATTGTCATATCAGAAACTTTGGCTAACGACATAGTGTCTTTAAGCCAATTTGTCTTAGCTCCAAATCCGCCAGTGGCTCTCGGATAGCGATAGATTTGGTTAGCTTGCTGATCAAGAACGTATAGATATGTCAGATATGTGCCAATCAGATTTTTGGATGGATTAGCCGGCATTTCTATGCTGTCTTCGGTGAATTTTGCAGAAACCGGGCTGAAAGAAAGAATTTTGTTTTTGTCGGTCAAAATGAATATGAGCGATAAATCCTGCATATAGGTTGCTCGCAAAACCATGCCGGAATTTTCAGGGAAAGCATATTCTTTTTGTTCTTCATTGCCATTGCCCATCATCATAATTTTGTTTTTCATAACAGCAGCCAAACCTTTGCTGGTTACTACTGTGCCTGCGATGTTATTTTGCTGGGCAATTATCTGGACATCCGGATCTAATTCGATATTTTTTTCATTGGCCAGGAGTTCGGATTGAGTAATCACCGGAGCGATCGGTGTTTCTGCTATTGGCTGTGGTTCTGTTTTGTTTAGGAAACGTGCGATAAAAATTGGGACGATAAAAATAATGACAAGGGCGGCAATGGATCCAGCTTTTTGTTTAGTATTTAATGACAGAAATTTTTCTTTGAGGTGAGGAATGAAAGAAATTTTTTCTTCCTCAATTTCTGTCCATTCTGCATATGCCGGTTCCTTTTCTGATTTTGTTTGTTTAATTTTTTGGACTATTGATTTAGTTTTCTCCAGAAATTGGAAAAAACTAGCAGACATCCTTTCTTTTGTTTTTGCCAAAACGGCCAACATTTTTTCTTTCCAATTTATTTTTTTCGTCTCTGGTTCATTCTCGAATTCTGGTTCAATAGAAAGTTCGTTTCCGACATTTTCAGTAGACTCTTGCTGGTAGTGTCGCATTGCTCTTTCAAGTTTTTCCTTAAAACTCAATTTGTCAGCAGATTCAGCTGGCGTTGGTGTTTCGATTTGCTCAGGTTCGGAAAATTCAGGATTTTCTGTTTCAATCATTTGTTCCTTTTCTGGCATTTCTTGTATTTCTTGCTGTTTTTCATTCTCGATTTCTTTCTGTCTTTGTTCTTCCAGAAGTTTTAACTCTTCCGCTTTTTTTGCTTGTTCCTGTTCTTCGCGCAATTTAGCTTCTTGTTCAGCTCTGATTTTTTCTTCTTCCAAACGCAAAGATTCTTCAGCAGCTTTTCTTTCCTGCTGGCGGATTTTTTCTTCGGCCGCAATCTTGGCTTGTTTTTCTTTTTCGATGCGGCGCAATTCTTTTTTCTTTTTGCGCTCTTTAAGATAAAAAGCAATTTTTCTCCTAAAGCCGTTCTTTATTGAATATAGAGCAGAAAACATTTTCTCTTTGGCTATTTCCCAATGTATGTTTGCAGGCTTGTCCTTGTCTAATTCCTCAGGATTTCCTTGAACATAAATATGTCCGGTTTTTTCGTCAATATATTCGGAAGTTTCTTCATAAGGTTCTTCAAGATCTGAAATTTTTTTGGATGCAGGCGTTTTTTGTTTGGCATCAGAAAAAGTTTTTTCACTAAAAGCGTTCAAAGCAGCCAACGATTTTTTCCTTTGATTTGGCATCTTTACTTCATTTAGAGCTTTTGCTCCTTTTGTTTCTATGATAATGGAAGCTATCATTTCCAATTGGTTGGAAAGGGCGGTTTTTATGAATTGGACGAATTTGCCGCCTTCAAAACGCTGAAAATTTTTCTTAATTTCTGTTATTGAAAATATATGAAAAATATCTTCTGAAGTTATGAGCATGCGGTCGTTCTCTTCCAAGCGTCCGCTGGAAACGTTTACAAATGTTTTAAGCGGATGAGGCTCAACCGAATCTGAAGCAAGGCCTTCGCTTATGTTAGAAAGCATGCCTTTTCTGAAAAGAAAAATTTTAGCATTGCCACTGACGCTGAAGTGGACACTGTTTTTTTCCAAAACGCAAATAGCGGCATTTAAATTGCCTAACCATTCCACGTTGCCCTGTTTGACTAATTCGGAAAGGGCTAAGTTGACCTTATGAAGAGCACTGTCTAAGCTATCTGAGACAGGGCGTTTTGGATTTATATAGTATTCTTTTTTTAGGGTTGAAGTCAGAAAATTTACGATATATGCCGAATCTTTACTATATTCCTTGACCTCAAAAAAACCCACAAGTGACCCCAGAGATTGTTGGTAGACATTTTCCGGGTAATATTCAAAAAGCTCAATATATGGCTTAAGCGAGGAATTGTTAACAACCAAAACAGGAGAAATTTTATTTTCTAGTTCTTTTATCACGTCTTTTTTATTTTCGTTATTTCTGGCAGACATAAAGCATTTACTTTGGGCCAAAAATACCTTAATTTTCTCTTTTAATAATATAGCAATTTGGCTTTAAATGCAATAATTTGTCAAAGTTGTAATTTTTAGCCGTTAGTAGTATACTAGTTATGATTAATAAACTAATTTAAAAATAATTTAAAGAAGATTTTAAACAGCCAAAAACCGTTTAAATTCTAATTTTTACAGGTATGTCAGAAATTCTAGAAACACTTTTCGGATCAAAAGCAAAAACAAGGCTTTTGAGATTTTTTTTACTCAACCCGGAAAAAGAATATCGGGTTGCGGAAATTGCGCAAAAAAATATGCTTTCTTCCAGCACCGTCAAAAAAGAACTAAATGAATTAAGAAAAATAAGATTCGTAAGCCAGCATATCAGAAAAAAGGTAAAATATTATGCGCTTGATCAAACTTTTTATTTTTATTTTGAATTAAAGAATCTTTTTGCAAAATCAGCCTCTTCGCCGCAATGCAAAAGCTTGTCAAAAATAAAAAGTATTGGAGATGTCAAACTGGTTCTTCTTAGCGGTATTTTTCTGAATTATCCCAAAAATAAAGTAGATATGATTTTAGTGGCCAATAATGTCAGCCGCAGCAAACTTAAGCGAGTTATGAGTGGACTGGAAGCTGAAGTTGGAAAAGAAGTCAGTTTTGTGCTGATGAACAGCGACGAATTCAAATACCGTCTGGATATGTTGGACAGGTTTATTCTCGATTTTATCGAAGGCACTCATCTGGAACTCATCGACAAAATTCCGGGTTTCAGAAGATTTATTTTGGGTCGTAAAAAATACTAAAGCAGTAATGTCAAATTTTCAATGACAAATGACGAATCAATATCAAAATCCAAAGTTCAAATTTGACATTTAGTCATTTGGATTTGATTTGTCATTGGAAATTAGTCATTTGTCATTTTAAATATTTTTAAATCAAAATTTTCTAATGTCTATTTATTTTATTTTTGCAGTTTCAGTTTTTTTCTTGGCTATAATACTATGGCTTGTTTTTGATTTGAAAAGAAAAATGGAAGGAAAGGGAAGTGAAAAAGAAGCGGCAATTATCCAAGAAAAACTTTCCTTGCTTTTGGAAGAAAATCGAAGGCTCCGCGACAAGATGGATGAAAAACTTTCTGAAACACATAAGGCGACTCAGCAGCAAATAAGCCACACAATGCAGACAGTTCAGGGCATTACCGGACAATCTGCCAAGCAAATTGCGGATGTGGTGGCAGGCCTCACTAAGCTGGAAGAAACCAACAAACAAGTCGTCAATTTTTCGGCGCAACTTCAAAATTTGCAGGATATTCTCAAGAATCCAAAACAGCGGGGAATTCTGGGGGAATATTTTCTGGAAGAAACCCTGAAAAATGTGTTGCCGCCCAACTCCTACCAAATGCAATATCCGTTCAAAGACGGCGTGATTGTGGATGCTGTAGTTTTCGTCAAAGACAAAATCATTCCAATCGATTCCAAATTTTCGCTGGAAAATTACGAAAGAGTTTTGAATGCGACAGATGCTGAAACGCGGGAAAAATATACAAAACAATTCAAGAACGATCTAAAATTTCGAATTGATGAAACAGCCAAATACGTGAAGCCTTCAGAAAACACTATGGACTTTGCTTTCATGTTTATTCCATCGGAATCCATTTACTACGATTTGCTTTCGGGAACAGTGGGCGTGGTAAATTCCAGAGACTTGATTGACTATGCTTTCAAGGAAAAGCACGTCATCATTGTTTCTCCAACTTCTTTTTTGGCCTATCTGCAAACGGTACTTCAAGGCCTGCGCGCTCTGCAAATTGAAGAAAGTGCCAAGGAAATTCGGACCAATGTGGAAAAATTAGGCAAGCATATTTCGGCGTATGAAGAATATTACAAAAAATTGGGCACGAGTCTGGGAACCACAGTTAGCCACTACAACACGGCTTATAAAGAATTAGGCAAAATTGACAAAGATGTGGCCAAAATAACTGAAGGTGAAAAAACTATCGAGCCTTTAGCGCTCGAAAAACCACAAGAATTATTTTAAATTTTTATAAATGATGATTGAAGAAAATAGTCAGACTTTATTTGCTCAAGGGGGACTAAAAACTAAAATCAAAAACTTTTTTACCCAGGAATTTTTTCAAAGCGGGATTGTACACTGGGTTTTTATTGGCGCACTGATTCTTAATCTGGTTAATTGGGGGCTTATTGCTTATTTTATCCGACCAGTTGATTTTCCCATTATTCTCCACTATAATGTATATTTCGGGGTGGATGTGATCGGCGACTGGTGGCAAGTCTATTATTTGCCGCTAATTGGCCTTATAATTCTGCTTGCGAATACAATTTTGGGCTATCTTTTCTATAAACAAAAAGAACGGATTGTGGCCCATCTTCTTATGCTGGCAACTTTCATTGCCCAGATCGGAGTCACGATTGCCGTAAGCTGTCTTTTGATGATAAACTACTGAAAACCTTTGCTAATTACTAATTTTAATATGAATATAATAATAAAAAATACTAGAAATTCGTATATTAGTAATATGATTAGTAATTAGTAAAGAATATAATAAATGTTTTCTTTTCCTGATCCTAAAACAAAAGACCCAAAAGAGCATCGCGTTCAAAGAATCCTGGAAATTATTCCAGGTGTTTTGGCTTGGTCGACTTTAATCGGAGTGGTGACCCTTTCTTTTTTGAAGCCGATCTGGATGGCAGTTTTTATTATAATGTTTGATATATATTGGATCTGCCGGACAATTTTTATTACCTATTATTCAATTAAAGCTTATCGAAGACTGAAAAAAGGCAAAACAGTAGACTGGTGGGAGCGTTGCCAGAATATTGAACATCCAAAAGAATATGCCGAAAATCTAGCTAAAAAAATAGAACAAATGAAAGAAAGCTTGAGGGAAATCAAAGTAGTTTCTTTTTTTGAAAGAAGAAAAGTTAGGAAAGAAATCAGATTTATTAAAAAATATCAAAAAGAGGTTCAGAAAATTGCAGATTCCGGACATGAAATTTTAGATTGGCGAAAAATCGTTCACGTTGTACTTTTGCCGACTGCCAATGAGGGGGCTGAAATAATCGAGCCGGCAATCCAGGCCGTGGCTGACAGCAATTTTCCAAACCATCAGATAGTTATATTGCTGGCAACGGAAGAGCGCGAAAATCAAGAAAACCGCTTGAAAAAAGTGGAATATCTGCAAAACAAATTCAAAGGAGTTTTTCGTGATTTTTTGGTGACAACTCATGAAGTGGCTGATAATGAGATGAAATGCAAGGCTTCCAATGCGGCCTATGCGGCCAGAAAACTTATGATTTATCTCGATGAAAAAGGGATTGATTATAAAAATGTGCTTTTTTCCAATTTTGATTGCGACAGCGTCTGTCATCCGCAGTATTTTGCTGCTTTGACTCATGCTTTTATTATTGATCCAAAGCGTTTGCAAAGATCATATCAGCCGTTACCTGTTTATCACAACAATCTTTGGGATACCAATGCTTTTGTGCGGGTAATTGTTACCGGTTCTTCTTTCTGGCATATGTTTCAAAGTACGCGTACGCAAATGGTAACCTTTTCATCGCACAGCGAGCCTTTTGACACTTTGGTTAAAGTTAATTTTTGGCCGCTTAATATGATCAGTGAAGACTCGATAATTTATTGGAAATGTTATTCATATTATCATGGAGATTATAAAGTCAGGCCGATTTATTTGCCGATTTCTCTAGATGCGGTGCTGGCGGAAACTTATTGGAAAACAATCAAAAACCAATATAAGCAAAAAAGGCGCTGGGCCTATGGAATTGAAAATTTTCCAGTGATTATGCGGGCGCTTTGGCCGGACAAAAAAATAAGTCTATCAAAAAAAATCGGAGTAGGTTTTGAAATGTTGGAAGGCCATCATTCCTGGGCGACATCAGCTTTTATTTTGGCTTTGCTTGGATGGCTGCCATTGATTTTGGGCGGGTCAGAATTTAATCAAAGCAACATCGCTCACAATCTGCCGGCAATTACAAGATCATTAATGACTCTTGCTACTGCAGGTCTGGTTATTTCAATGTTCTTGAATTTTTTTCTTTTGCCTCCGCGTCCGGCTAAATATTCCAGAAAAAGATATGCCTATATGTTTTTTCAATGGTTTTTGGCGCCGATAATCGCTCCCACGCTGGGCGCAATTCCAGCCATTGATTCGCAAACACGTGTCATGCTTGGAAAATATTTCGGGGAATTCTGGGTAACGGAAAAAATAAAGAAATAATGTTTACTAATTACTAATAAATTACTAATATACTAAAACATGACGAAAAAATTCGTATATTCGTACAAAATTAGTAATTAGTAAAGAGTAATGGATATATATATATCGCCGTTTTTAACTTCATTTTTTGTTGCTGCAATTATTGGAGCAGCTCTGATTTTATTTGCCAAAAAAAATAATTTAAACTCAGAAAGAAAAGTTGATCGGCATATTCACGCTAAAAATATTTCCCGTTTCGGGGGAGTGGCATTGATTTTAGCTTTTGTTTTAACAATTTTTCTGGATAAAAGGATAATAATCGATATTCCTCTGGCTTCGGTCTTGGTTGCTTCCATTGTGATTTTGATTTTTGGCGTTATTGATGATGTTAAACAATTATCCTGGCAGAAGCAGTTGTTTTTTCAGATAATCATAATTTCTTTCATATATTTTTTAGGCGTCCGCTTGCATTTTATTTCCAATCCTTTTGGAGGAATTTTTTTATTAGATAATCCTTTCGGATATTTCATAGGTTTTTTGGTTGCTGTTTCCTGGATCGTGCTCTTGATAAATTCCATGAACTGGCTAGATGGTGCAGACGGAATCAGCGCCGGCATATCTTTCATTACCGGAGTAACTATTTTAATTTTGAGCCTTAGGCCGGAAGTCAATCAGCCGCCAATCGGAATCATGGCAGCTGCTTTTTTAGGCGGCCTTCTGGCTTTTTTTATTTTGAATTTTAATCCGGCCAAAATCATGGCTGGCACCAGCGGTTCGGTTTTTATGGGATTTATTTTGGCAGTTCTGGCTATTTTTTCCGGAGCTAAAATTGCTACCACGCTTTTAGTTTTAACAATTCCTGTTCTGGATGCTTTGTGGGTAATTGGTGAACGCATCAGAGCTGGGCAATCGATTTTTTTAGCAGATAAAAGGCACTTGCATCACAAATTATTGAAACTTGGTTGGTCGCAAAAGAAAATTTGTATTTTTTATTGTGGGATTACGGCGCTTATTGCTATCATTTCGCTAAACACCAGAGACGAAAGCAAATTAGCGGCTTTTTTATTGCTTTGTTTTTTTATGTTGATTATTCTTTATACGGTCAGTCAAAAAGCGAGAACTTGATTTATGTTTAAAACAAAAAATATAATTATATTTTTTTCCAGCCTAGCTATTTTATTGCTGGTTTTTTTGTATATTTTTGCCAATGACCATTTCATTTTTGGCAACAGAGTTGAAAAAATAGGTATCAATGGCCATATCTTTAAGGTTGAAATTGTTTCTGAAAAAGAAAAAATGCAAAAAGGACTGGGAGGAAGAAAAGATTTGTGCCGTGAATGCGGGATGCTTTTTCAATTTAATGAAACGGGCAGGTATGGATTTTCAATGAAAAACATGTCTTTTCCTCTGGATTTTCTCTGGGTTTTGGACGGAAAAATCGTTCATATTGAAAAAAATATTCCGGCTGATTTTCGTGGCTTGCTTGTTCCGAAACTTCAAGCGGATCAAGTCTTGGAAATCAATGCCGGCCTTGTGGATAAGATGAATATCCAAACTGGAAACGAACTTCGTTTTTTGTGATTTTTTTGCTATAATTAGGGCATGAGAAAGAAACAAAAAAATCTTTTGTTTTGTTTAGTTGTACTTGGATCATTTTTGCTTTGCCAAAAAACTTTGGCAGCGGATATATGCGTAACTCCGTCTGGATCAGGCACAAAAACAGGTGCTGATTGGAATAATGCACAAGAATGGTCAACTTTGGCGTTTGTAAGAGGCAACACCTATTATCTATCTGGTGGCGAAGATGTATATGAAAGCAGGACTATGGACACGGCAGAAAATGGGGATTTGGTGATTACAATAAAAAAAGCTACAACCTCAGAACATGTTACCGATACGGGCTGGATTGCATCTTATGGAACAGATCAGGCGTTGTTTGAAGATTTTCAATCAACAATCGAAACTTCTTATTGGATTATTGATGGTGTGGACGGATGCGGAGCGTTAAATACAAGTTGCACAGACGGCAATGATTCGTCCAAATACGGATTTAAATTTTATATGACTACGGCAAAATGTGAAGAAAAATTTGCAATATGTGATCCTACTCCATCGGACGAACAAAATCTCACTGTTTTTCGTTATCATACTGCCGATGTCAGTTATGTTACATTGAAACATTCAGCGCTTATTACTTGTGATAATAATTACGATTGCGTTTGCGCGACAGGTTTTCACAATTATGGAAGAAACTATCCGACATTAACAGAAGGAATTGTTGTTCAAAATAATTATTTTGAATGGTTTCAAAATGCCGCAGCTATGTATGTTACCCACGACGCTCTTTTCGAAGGTAATTATGTTTACAAAGTAAAATCGTCAAGCGAACATTGCCATGGCGAAGCATTAAACGGAAGGGGTAGTTCGGGATTTATTGCCAGAAATAATTATTTTAAAGATATAGCTTCCTATGCCCTTGGTTTTCATTCTTATGATCCGGTCAATTATGTTTCCAAGCCCAACGTAGATGTTCTTTTTTACAATAATATTATTGACGGCGCGATTAATAACACCACATCTTTTGTAGGTTGTGCCGATGGAGCTTATACTGATGTTTTATGGAATATGAAAGTTTATAATAATACATTTTATAATATAGCAAATGCTGCTTCATATGGGGCTGTAAATACTTGCGCCTTAACTGACAGTGAAACAAACAAATCGTATGCCTATAATAATTTATTCTATAATATTCAAGGTGCAGGAAGCGCAAAAATGACAAATGGCGGCTATGCTGGACTCGTGCATGATTATAACGCTTATGTATATTGTTCAGGTCACACAGATGAAACGCATGAAGTTTTGGAAGCAAATGATGTTTCCCCGGTAATTTCAGCAGCTACCAGCGATTTTAGATTATTTAACACGTCAATCGCTAAAGATGTGGGGACGTCAGCAGTCTCGGATATACTTTCGGATGATTATGTCGGAACTGCCAGACCTCAAAATGCACTATGGGATATCGGTGCTTATGAATATGTTGGAGCAGCAGATGTTGTTGCACCCTCTGCGCCAAGCAGACTCTCAGTTAGCTAATTTTGCTACGTAGTAAAACAAAAACTATTCTGGTATTCTCAAGAATTCCAGAATAAATATATATTGATATATAAAAATGATAAAAACATCTAAAAAAATATTTTTCTGTCTGATTTTTCTCACTTCGTTTTTGCTGTGGCAAAATGTTGAGGCGGCGACGTATTATATTGATTATGAAACAGGTGATGACAGCAGAACGGCACTGCAGGCGCAATCTAAGGACACGCCGTGGAAAACTGCACCTGGAATGGTTTCCGATTTAGAAACCGTTACTGCATGGTCAGATTTAGGGAATAATCAATGGCAAGGGACCACGGCAAGTAATTATCCCAGCCTGGTATTATTTGATGATGCTGTTGGAACGGAAGTGGGGGCTTCGGAAGTTGTTTCTGAATTTGCGTATGATGGAGTCGGAAAAACATTAACTGTATATTCAATAGGCGATCCATCCGTGACTTATTCTCCAAACGGAATAAGAGTGGGGTATGGTGATGGCGAACATTATATAAATTATAATCATGCTGCGGGTGATAAATTTATTTTTAAAGGTGGAGTGACGTGGCCGTATACAAGGCTACCTCTTATTATACAAAATTCAGGGGCAACAGCGGGTAACCCCGATATATATATTGGTGGGCAACTCGAAAATCCAGCCTGGGGTTCTGGATATCCTATTTTTAATGGGGAAGCGCCTAGTGGGCAGAGATCAGATGGATCTGGTGGTCGCACGGGGATTTCAGCTTATGATAAAAGTAACATAACTATAAGTGGTATAAAAATTTATCATAATGGATTTGGTCAAAGAGGAATTAGTCTTGGTGATATAGGATCTGGCGGTATAGATATAGGTAATATGTGGATGGAAACACAGTCTGTCAATGCCATAGACTTTTCTGCAGGTGATGGAGATAAATTTTGGTTGCATGACAGCCATTTCGTAGATAATGTCCACACGCTTTTTTCAAGAGAGGCGCAAAGCACTTCGATTTTTACGGATGTGAGGATTTATAATAACATTATAGAAGGTTTGAATTCAGGAACTTTTAAGGGTGTTAGCCACCCTGACGGAATACAGCTTCAGGGATATGGAACAGCGAACACATTTAAAAATTTAAAAATATACAACAACCAGTTTAGAGGGGTTTGGGATATAGGAGGGCAAGCCATGCTTAACCTTGCTGGTTATGACAATGCGGAAATTTATAACAATTTGTTTACAATAGAAAAAATACCAGATTCTGGAGAAACTTGGCAGGTTGTTGTTTCCGCAGGTTATTCGGAAGGATGGCACAGCAATGGAATAAAAATATATGATAATACCATGGAGTATTCATATATTAATACTGCCACAACGAACGCTAAATACTGTATTTTTGTTGGATCAAATCAGGGCATTGTTGAGATCAAAAACAACATCTTTTCTGGGTGTTTATTTGGAATAAACTCGGCCTCAAAAGTTAATTTGTCTTTTACTAATGGGACTGTTGCACCTGTGGCAAATTCATATATTCATGGAGATACAAGCGGTGCAACAGCCAGATTCAATAGCGTTCGTTTGGCCAGTGGTTCTTGGTTAGGCGGAGATGCTGCGGGAACGATGGTGTTAGATATAGTTACGGGGGTTTGGCAAAATGGAGAAAATATACTTAAAGAAGATGACACGGTGCATGCTCAATCATCTTCTCTTGCTGTTATAGATACTATCATTGATTCTGATTATAATATTTTTAATGCTTCGGAACATCCATTTACATCTCTAAACCCATATGACCATTTTGATACGGTGGGTTCCCTTGGGGCGACCTGTTTGACTGAATTTATGGGATCAGATTCAGGATGGGATTGTCATAGCAATAAAGCCAATCCAATAATTAACACTGCTCCTTCTGGTACATATGGAAGCGGGGATTATTCATTGCAATCAGATTCGCCGGCGATTAATGCTGGCACTAATTTGGGTGTTTCGTATGCTGCAGATATATTGGGCAATGTTCGTTCTGGCACTTGGGACGTTGGAGCTTATGAATATACAGGAGCAGCGGATGTTGTTGCACCCTCTGCGCCAAGCAGACTCTCAGTTAGCTAATTTTGCTACG
>DAIUDF010000014.1:0-24199 GCA_036845785.1 Candidatus Moraniibacteriota bacterium
AGAGCTACGCTATAAAGGCACACACCACGCTTCGCGTGGTGGTTTACCGGGTTAAGAAAAAAGGCAGGTTTCATTCAAAACCTGCCTTTTTCAGCCTTTGCTGAATTTTTATAAGAGTCTTGCCATACGATCAGCAAAATCACTTCTAACACTAGTTTTAAGATTAAGATAACAAAAATCTGGTTCGTTGATTAGTTTGGCGATCAGATGTGCCAAACCATTTGATTCCGCATCAAGATAGGGCGTGTCGATCTGATCCATATCGCCAGTAAAAACAATTTTGCTACCTTCTCCCAGTCTTGTTGCCAATGTTTTGACATCAATCGGACGAGTATTTTGCGACTCATCTATGATAAAATCAGTTCTTGGAAGAGTACGGCCACGCATGTGCTGCAAGGCTGCAATTTTCAAGATCTTTTTATCAATTAAAAACTGAAAGCCGTCATAGTTTTTGTTTTGTGGATTTTTCCCGCCACTCATGTCATCAGGATTTTTTATCAGAAATTCAAGATTATCATAAATCGGAGCCATCCATGGATCGATCTTTTCATCAATATCTCCAGGCAAGAATCCAAGATCATAACCTAACCCAATTGTTGGCCGAGCAACTATGACTCGATCAAAAAGATTTCCAGCTTTCGTCGCTTGATGCAGAGACGCTGCCAGAGCCAGCAAAGTTTTTCCGCTTCCAGCTATGCCTGTCAGCGCTACTGCATGAATGTCGGGGCTTGTCAGCGCATCCATAGCACAAATTTGGTCAATATTTTTGGGTGATAGACCAAACAAATCTCGCTTTCTGATTGGACAATTTTCATCCTTTCCCCAAATGCGTAAAATTTCTCCATTTTTTTGCACTTGATAACGAACGGACAAAATGCCATTAATATAGTCATCTTTTTCCAGAACTGATCCATATTTCTGAAATAAGGATGATTTGTCCTTTTCATAGTCTTGAGCAGGAATACCCATGGCCTCTGCTTTTATCCTTACGCCCGTATCTTTAGATATAACAACAACATTGGGAACGCCTGCATTTTTGAGACCTATGGCACTGGAAATTATCAAGTTATCAGCATTGTTCTCGGAGAAGTAGTTCTCTTTTTCAACGATAACCTGCAAAGTTCCTCCCCCTGGCAAGGGAGCCTCTTTACCAACATTTCCTTTTACCAGGTCCCAGATTTTCTTGAGAGCTTTTCTGGCAGAATATGGAATAAGCCCAAATCCTGATTTCATGTTATCCAATTCTTCAATAACCATGATTGGAATGACTACGTGATTGTCCTCAAATGTGAAAGGAGCGGTGTAATCATGAATTGGAACATTAGTATCAAGAACAAAGGTTTTTTTGCCACTATTCTTACGACTCTTCTTAGATTTATTACCAGATTCAGTATCCACTTTTATCTCCTTTCAAATGTATAAAATATTTTTATTTTAAAGGACACGAAATATATCCAGACTCACCTCCTTTTTATTTTTTATATTCTTAATCTATTTTTAATCTACCATTCAAAAAATAATAAAGCAAATTTTAATTTGTTTTATTCTTTTTTTTCTTTACACTCAAGAAAAATAGTGTTACTATGCGGCATAGATATTATTATTAACATTAATTTATGTTGATACCTGATAATATTTTACAAATTATTATTGTTTTTGGAGCTTTTTTGGCTCTAATAAGCTTTATTTTGGCAATTTTTGCCTTGATTCGCCAAAGAAAAATTAGAAAAAACTTAGAAACGCTTTTTTCCGGCAAACAAGCCCAAGACCTTGAATCCATACTTTTGGCTCAAACAAAGGAAATTTGCCAATTAGACAAGGAGATACAGGAGCTTTTTGAGATCTCCAACCAAATTCATGATTTGGCTCAAAAAAGCGTTCATAAGGTCGGAATTGTCCGTTTTAACCCTTTCAAAGACATTGGCGGCGATCAAAGTTTTGCTCTGGCGCTTTTGGATGGAAAAAATTCCGGAATTGTTATTTCTTCTCTTCATACCCGCGAAGGTACCCGGATTTATTCCAAGCCAGTTACCAAAGGTGCATCTGAAAAATATACCCTGACTGAAGAGGAAAAACAGGCCATAAAAACCGCTATTGCTACTAAACCCAAAAACGTCTAAGAATCTGAGAAAAATATTTTTGCCTATTTCAAGCCTTATTTTTTTATGCTATCATTAGGCTTATATGTTTGTTTTCTCGCATAACATAAAGTAATATACTTTTTATATAAATAAAACATGAATTCTGAAGAAAAAAAACTTGCCCGCCTTGACTCGCAAAACAGTTCGCTCGTTAACGCGAGGCAGGTCAAGATTCCAGCCAGCGTAACTGTGAAAAAATTCAGCGAAATTTTGAATTTGCCTGTTTCCCAAATAATTACCGAGCTTCTGAAAAACAAGATTTTGGCTACAATAAACGAAGAAATTGACTTTGATACGGCTGCCATTATTGCCCAAGATTTGGGTTTTGTAACTGAAATTGATTTAGAAGTTTCTGATTCGACTAATCTCACTGTTGAAAAATTAATTGAAATTTGCAAAAAAGAAAAGGAGTCAGGAAAAAATCTGCGTCCGCGACCACCGGTAGTTACTATCCTCGGACATGTTGATCATGGCAAAACTACACTTCTTGACACTATTCGCAAGGCAAGCGTAGCCGCCAAAGAGGCTGGCGGAATTACTCAGGCTATTAGCGCCTATCAGGCCAAAAAGAAAGGAAACCTTATCACTTTTATCGACACTCCCGGACATGAAGCTTTTTCCGGCATGCGTGAGCGCGGCGTCAGCATTGCCGACATTGCAGTTCTGGTTGTAGCAGCTGATGACGGCGTCCGTCCGCAAACCAAAGAGGTTATTGAATATCTGAAAGATAAAAAAATTCCAACCGTTGTCGCCATCAATAAAATTGACAAACCGGAAGCCAATCCACAAAGAGTCAAGCAGGAACTGGCTGACAATGGAATTCTGATTGAACAGTGGGGAGGCAATGTAATCAGCGCCAATGTCAGCGCCAAACAAAACATCGGCATCGATGACCTTTTGGACAGCATCTTGCTCGTATCTGAAGTAGAAGAATTTAAAGCCGATGATAAGCGTGACGGTCTGGCTGTTGTTTTGGAATCAAATCTTGATCCGCAAAAAGGACCCGTAGCCACTGTGTTGATTAAAACCGGAACGCTCAAAGTCGGACAAGATGTTACGGTTGGAACAACTTATGGACGTATTCGCAAAATGGAGGATTTCACCGGCAAAAGCTTGGAAAGCGCCGGCCCTTCCACACCGATTATGATTATGGGACTCAACAGCACTCCTAACACTAATGATGTTTTACAGGTTGTTGACGGCAAAGCGATTGCGCGCCTGAAATCCAAAGAATTTTCCACCGGACTTTTGGAACAAAAAGACCGTAGCATTTCCCAAAAAATTTCCCAGGGCATTGAAGAAGGACAGGTGCAAAAGTTAAATCTAATTCTTAAGGCCGATGTACAAGGATCATTGGAAGCTATTGAACAAATTTTAGATGCAGTCAAAACTGAAGAGGTGGTCATAAATTTCGTAGCAACCGGAGTCGGCAATATCACTGAATCAGACATAAAAATAGGCGCGCCAGCCAATGCCCTGATTTTAGGTTTCAATGTGGAAACAACTCCTGTTGCCAAGCGTCTGGCCGAAACCAGCAATCTAACTATCAAGACTTTTAAAATAATTTACGAACTCGTTGAAGAGGTTAAAAAAACCATTCTTGATATGCTGCCACCGGAAATCGTGCGCATTGACCACGGAAAAGTTAACGTCTTGGCTATTTTCAAAACCGGCAAACATGACATGATTGTCGGAGGCCGCGTAACAGATGGCAAAATCATCAAAGGCGCGCTGGTAGAAGTTCGCCGCGATGGCGAAATAATCGGCCGTGGAAAATTGGAAGCCTTACAACAAAATAAAAATGTGACTGCTGAAGTCGGACAAGGTAATGAATGCGGCATCACTTTTGAAGGTTCAACTCGCATCAAAGAAGGCGACACATTGCTTGTTTATTCAGAAGAAGAGAAGAAGAGAACGATTTAAAAATTTCAAATGACAAATGACGAATTTCAAATCAAATCCAAATGACTAAATGTCAAAAAATTTGGATTTTGGATTTTGACATTGATTTGTCATTGGTAATTTGGATTTTGTCATTAATAATGCTTATGTCTGAGCGTATTCAAAAAATAAATAAGCTTATAAAACGCGACTTGGCAGAAATATTGGTCCGCGAACTTAATCTCAAGCCTGGGATTTTTTTGTCTATTTCCAAAGTTGACACCTCAAGAGATCTCCGCTATGCTAGGGTGTTCATAAGCGTTTTTCCCTACAAAGAAGCGGATTATGCGATGAAAACACTCGCCAAAGAAATCTATGGGATTCAAGGCGCTTTGAACAAAAAACTCAGCATGAAACCTTTGCCTCGCTTGGAATTCGAACTTGATTCGACCGAAGAACAAGCAGATGAAATTGAAAAAATCCTGCTGAAACTTTGATATACAAAAATAAAAAGTATCTTTAAAAAATTCTTAAACCACTTTGTTTAGGAATTTTGTTTTAAATTTTTAAAAATATTTTTTGTATTTATTTTTCGAGGAACTCCTTGAAGGCGCTAGCAAGATATGCTTTTTGCAAAAAAGTTGCTACCAGACAAGATGTTTATAACAAAAAATTCCAAGCGCCGGAATAGTGTATCTAAAAATAAACACAAAAAATATTAAATAAATCAACTTCGACCCATGAAAAATTTCCAAACAGAATTTAATACTCTCGCCTACATTATCAGTAAAGCTGATAGGGTTTTGCTTTTTGCCCATTCTGATCCGGATGGTGACACAGTCGGCTCAGTTTTGGCATTCAAGGAATATTTAAACTCTTTAGGAAAAACAGCCGACATTGCCTGCCTTTCTCCGTTTCCTTCTTTTTTGGAATCACTAACAGAAGAAAAATTTGAATATCCTGAAAATCTGGATATTAAGTCTTATGATGCAGCTATTGGTTGCGACAGCGTAGATCGCGGTTTTCAAACGGTTGTTCCTGATCTTTCTGAAAAAGCCGTAACGGTTATTTTTGATCATCATCCGGATATAAAACTTAAAGCGGATGTCATCATGATCGATGCCAAGCTTTCTTCCACTTGCGAACTCGTCTATGAATATCTAGTTTCACAAAATGCACATATTTCCAAAAATATAGCCACCTACCTGATGATCGGCATTATGTCAGACACCGGCAATTTCCAGCACTCCAACACCACCAGCCACGTCATGGAAATTTCTGCTGATTTATTAAAAAAGGGCGCTTCTGTTATGAAGATAGTCAAAGCCTCTTTTGCCAATAAAAAAATTTCAACCCTGAAACTTTGGGGGCGGGCTTTTGAAAAAGCTAAAATAAATCCTAAAAACGGACTCATTTCCACCATTCTCACTAAAAAAGATCTAGACGAATGCCAAGCCACCACGGAAGACATCAGCCAGGTCGCAACTATTCTCAACACTGTTCCCGGCACCAAATTTTCTTTAGTGCTTTCCGAACGTGAAGATGGGAAAATCAAGGGCAGCCTTCGCAGCGAAGAATACAAAGGCACTGATGTTTCCGAAATCGCCCATCTTTTTGGCGGCGGCGGCCACAAACTTGCCAGTGGATTCGAAATTCGCGGAAAAATTATAGAGACTAAGGATGGCTGGTTAATCATCTAAAATAAAAGAAATTTACCCCGCACCATTTTTCTGGAGTGCTTTATATTTTAACAAAACAGAGGCGAAGCCGTTTCCGAGCAAATATTTTAATGAATAATTTCAACTTTATTTGAAAATGGTGCTGGGGCAACAACTGGGTGGGAAATAGTTTAGATTGTATTTTGTATCTAGTTTATGGTATTTTGTATTCATACAAGATACTAAATACTTCATACTAAATACTATGTTAATCGGTTGTCACGTTTCCATTGCTGGCGGAATTCAAAACGCACCCGAGCGCGCTCATCTTCTCGGCTGTGAAGCCATGCAAATTTTTACCCGCTCACCTCAAGGCGGCAAAGCCCCAGCTCTCACAAATGAAGCTTGTGAAGATTTTAAGCTACAAACTAAAAACTACAAACTAAAAACTATCGTCGTTCATACTCCATACTATATAAATTTTGCATCTGCTAATAATCGCATTCGCTATGGCAGTGTCAGTGTCGTGCGCGATGAACTTGAAAGAGCCAGCCTCATCGGCTCCAAATATGTCATGACCCATCTTGGTAGTGCCGGTGAACTTTCGGAAAAAGAAGCGATCGAAAAAACGATTGAGATGCTCAAAAAAACTTTGGATGGCTATGCTGGCTCTGCTGAACTCCTTATTGAAAACAGCGCGGGTTCTGGCAAAATAATTGGCGATTCCCTTTCAGAAATTGCCGAAATTATTAGAGGCGTTAATCATCCCAAATTAGTCGGCATTTGTTTGGACACACAACATTCATTCGCCTCTGGTTATGATTGGCACGACTTTGAAAATACTCTGCAAAAAATAGATTCTGAGATTGGTCTCCCAAAAATAAAACTCATTCATGCCAATGACAGCCTGGTCGAATTTAATTCCAAAAAAGATCGCCACGCCCACATCGGCCAAGGCCAAATTGGTCTTGATGCTTTTCAAAAAATAGTTTCCTTAGCCAAAGAAAAAAATATTGATATGATTTGCGAAACCGAACATGATCAAGTCAAGGAAGACATTGAAACTTTAAAAAAATTAAGGAAATAATTTATGCAAATCGCCATCATTTCCGACATCCATGACAACATTCCCAACCTCATGAAAGTGTTGAATTATTGTCGGGAAAATAAAATAGAAAAAATAATTTGCTGCGGGGACTTGGCGTCATTTGAAACTTTGGATTTTTTGAATGACAATTTTACCGGCGAAATATTTTTCGTCTTTGGAAATATGGACGATGACTATTTGAAAAATTATCCATTTGAAAATGATCAATATAAAAACACCAAAATATTTCGGGATTTCGGCGAAGCTGAAATAGAAAACAAACAAATTGCTTTTGTTCATTTTCCCGATGTGGCCAAAGAGCTCGCAGAAACCGGAAAATATGATTTTGTTTTTCACGGCCACACGCACAAACCTTGGGTCTCCTCCGTTAAAACTACGGCGGACCAAGGACCAAAAGAATGCACACTGCTAAATCCCGGCAATGTCGCCAATCAAATCTGCCCACCGACATTTGCAATCTGGGACACCGAGCAAAATAAATTTGATTTGATTAGAATAAATGAACTGAAATAAAGATATACTCTTGGAAATTTGTAATTTTATAAATAAATTTCTGTCTGAGAGTCTGAATTTTATCCAAAATTTTTCTATGTCCCGCCGTTGATTGGGGGAAAATTTTGGGTATAAAATTCAGATTCGAGTTATATTTATTTATAAAAATACAAATTTCCGAGGATTCACAAATTTATTCCCAAAAATTATGACCAAACGAGAAAAATTAGACCAACTCAACACTCTTATGTCTCTTTGCAGCAACTGCGCCCTTCGCAAAGGTTGTTCCAAAGTGGTTCCGGGAGATGGAAGTGCCGAAGCCGAAATAATATTCATTGGTGAAGCACCCGGGAAAAAAGAAGACGAACTAGGCAAACCTTTCGTCGGCGCGGCCGGAAAATTCCTGGACGAGATGTTGTCGACTATAAAACTAAAACGCGAAGACGTCTATATTGCCAATGTTTGCAAATGCCGCCCGCCGGAAAATCGCGACCCATTGCCGGAAGAAATTGAAGCTTGCTGGCCATGGTTGGAAAAACAAATTCAAATCATTGATCCAAAATTAATCGTAACTCTAGGCCGTCATTCGCTTGGCCGTTTTTTCCCGCTCATGAAAATTTCCGAAGCCCATGGCAAAGCTTTCCGCCGTGAATTTCCCAATCTGGGCCAAAGAGTTTTCTATGCGCTCTATCATCCCGCCGCGGCCCTCTACAACGGAAGTATGCGAGAAACCCTCATCAAAGATTTTAAAAGAATTCCCAAAGTTATTGAGCAAATATAGATTACTATATTTTCAGCATTCACTCGGAAATGTCCCGCTAAGCGGGATCATTTCTCTCGCTTCATTTGAAAATTAAAAAAGAGCACTGATGCTCTTTTTCTTTGTGGGCGGAGCGGGACATCTCACGTCGTTTCACTCCTTGAAACCCAGCGGTTTCAATACTTCCGCCAATAGAAAACTCCCGTTTTCCGACCCTTTCCCGTTCTCGTCTATTTTTCTATTTTCTTTGTGGGCGGAGCGGGACTCGAACCCGCATGCCGTAAACGGCGCGACATTTTAAGTGTCGAATGTATACCAATTTCATCATCCGCCCATTTTCATTTTTTAATATTTTTTCCCCTGTGCGTTGGTTTTAAACTGTGACAATTGGGGCAAAGGATCCTTAAATTTTCAATTCTATTATCTCGACTGTCTCCATTGATATGATCTAATTCCAATGGCAATCTTCCATCTTCCGATTTTTTATTCCATCCGCATTCTTCACAGTGTTGCGGCTTCAAATTGGCAGCAAACAATCTTTTTTTTAATTTATAACTTTGAAAATAATTGTTTTTTTTCAAAATATCTTTTAAGGCAATTCTTGGTTTTCCATTGCCCCGATTCCCCTTATTCCATGCCTGCCCAGTAAAATGTTTCGTGCCAAAATTATATTCTTTAATGTACTTATTAATTTGAGTATAATTCCCTCCAGCCATTTTTAAATTTAAACACTTTAAAACCTGCCTAATGCTTTTAGATTTTTTAACTGCTTCCTCGAGTTCTGATTTTGTCCATTTTCTTTTTTTATTCATAATGGAATACACAAACTATATATACTTATAGTTAAAGTATACCATTAGCTTTATAAGAAAGCAATTTGAGGTCGCAGCCGGAATTGAACCGGCGTACTCGGTTTTGCAGACCGATGCGTAACCACTCCGCCATGCGACCAATTTATATTTTCTCGTTAAAAACTCAATCAAAAAACTGTGCTCCGTGGTTACCGGGGTTTCTTTTGAAACCCGCTTAATGCTCATACCCATTCGCATTAAGCCCACTCCGCCATGCGACCAATACTTAAAACTTCTTTTAGGTTAACAAAAATATTGCGCTAGGTCAATTATTAGCACATACAAAAAACACTCCGATCAAGCGGAGTGTTTTTGCTTAAGAAAGTCTTATCCTTCGACAACTTCAGCCATTAGGTGCTGACGGCCGAAATCAAAAGCTTCTTTTTTGGTTTCCACATAAATATCAATTTTGTTGCCCTTGATCGCTCCCCCACGATCTTCACAGGTATAGATTCCCATGCCTTCGATTGATATTTTGGCTCCAAAAGGAAATTCTTTGGGACAAGCAATGGTTCTTTTTTCCTTGACTTTAAGCCCGGAAGCGGTAACCCCATCGCTTTTACCGCATTCATCAGCAGCCGCCGTATAGGCTGAAGCATTGATTTTAAACTGACCTTTAGGCAAATTATCCCATTTATCAGCCTGTTTTTCCTTCCATTTAGCCAAAACTTCGTCTCTCTCGATTTCTTCTTCAGACTTAGGCTCTTCTTTTTTAACATCTTCCTGAACAATCGGCATTTCTTTGGCCGAAGCTGTTTCAGTTGAAAATATGCTTAAAAGTTTAGAGAAGGTATTAGTATTACCAAAGTCATTGTTTTCGCTAGCCAAAGCCATTTTTGGAAAAACAAGAGAAATGTAGATTAGAGTTCCAATAACCAAAACCTTTAAAATACGCATGCATTATAATTTAATTGTTATCCGCCATTCAGCTCATGATCTGAAAATATCCTGAATAAGCGGGCCAACATCTTTTCAAAGCAAAAATCCCTTGTAGTAGGGATTTTCTATTGTTTTTTTATGTTGACCAACAATAATAGCACATCTGGGGCTAGGCGTCAATGCTCTATTCGGAAAATTGGCTTAAATAAGGCATTTTAAATTTCGGAAAGAATCTAAATAGCCACTTTTTGGCTAAAATAAAGCATTTTTAAAAAATTTCCTTAAGCATAAAAAAAGACTCTTCCCAAGAGGGAAAAGTCTTCTGACTTTTTAATATTTTCAGTCTATTCTGTCGTCGCTCCGTCAAATTCCGGTCCATCGGCCTCTGCTTCAGCTTTTGTTGCTCGAACAACGCCGTCTTTATGATGAGCTGGCGAATAAATCGTATAGAGTTTCAGTTCTTCTGAATCTGAAGTGTTGATGATGTTATGCTCCGCTCCGGCCGGAACGACAATTGCCACGCCATCACTAAGTTCGTACTCATTGCCGTCAATAATGCATTTTCCCTGCCCTTTTTCAAAACGGAAAAATTGATCATTTTCTTCATGCACTTCCATGCCGATTTCCTCATTCGGTTGAAGACTCATGAGAACCAATTGGCTGTGCTTGCCTGTGTAGAGCACTTTGCGAAAGTTGGAATTTTCCAAAGTGTCTTTTTCAATATTAGCGCAAAATCCTTTCATACCCAGTAGTAGAATTTTGACATTTGCATTTTAGTAACAAAATGTGCAAATTTCTTTAATTTAATTATTACATTGCCTTTCATGATTTTTTAATTAATAAAACTTAGTCAAAATCTCACTACTGGGCATAATATTTTTTATATTAACAATTAGTATCTTTTATTACTCTTGGCAACTGAAAAAACTTTCTTTTTAAAACTATTCCGCACTGACAACTTGTGCGCAATGCATGCAGCGTTTGGCTTTGACTGGAATTTCACCCAGACATTCAGGACATTTTTTGGTGGTTGGATCAGGCAATGGATCTTTTTTGGTTTTGGAAATAAGCAGATTCATGGGCTTGATGATAAAGAAAAAGATAGTTGCCGCCACCAATACGAAAGAAATAATCGCATTCAGAAAATGGCCATACATTAGCTTGCTGCCGTTTAGTTCTAGAACTAAATTGCTGAAGTCTGGCACTTTGGCCACAGCAGAAATGAAAGGCGTCAGGATGTCAGATACAAGAGCAGTAACTACCGTCCCGAATGAAGCGCCAATTACAACGCCAACTGCCAAATCCACAACATTTCCCCGCAAAAGAAATTTTTTAAATTCTTGTAACATATTTTTTAATTAATTATTAATGCAAAATTTCCCGGACAATGCCCACAATTTTCTGCGGCGTCGTCAAAGCTTTGACTACATAGAAACGGGTTTCGAATTTGCCGGCTTTTTTGATTGACTCATCATCATCCGCATTGGTCAGAACAACAATCGGAATGCCGGAAAGCTTTTCGTCTTCCTGCAAAGCCTCCATAACTTGAAAACCATTCATGACTGGCATTTGCAGATCCAAAAGAATAATATCCGGATTATTTTCTTTGATGGCTATGATCCCGTCTTCTCCGTTGAAAGCTTCCACGATTTCAAAACCGCTGGCCGAAAGCGCTGTAGCATAAATTTCACGGATGTTGTCATCATCCTCCACAATGCAAACTTTTTTTCTTTTTTTGAATATCGTCCGTCATATTTTTTATTTTATCAATTTATTTTTTCATTATACCACAAAAAATACGGCCTTGAAAGCCGCAGAAATTTTTGCCTGCCACGTGATGAGTGTAGTAAATTTTATGTGGAGCGTCTAGATTAACGCCTGCACTCCCATAAGATAAGCGTTCGGATATCTTTAAAAGGACACAAGGGGTTAAATTCAGGGAAATTTAATCTTTATTTCTTGATAATAATATTATTGTTGTAAGTATTAAGTAGCTTATTAAGGCAACACTTACGCATACATATGCCACACTGTCTCCTTTTTGCGTCAAAAAGCATGATGCCCAAAGAATTGCAAATGCTACTGAATATAAAAGTCTGAAGTAACCCGTGCCCAAATATCTTTTAATTATAGAAAATGGCGACATAGAATAAGCGACAAGAGCCACTATAGATATTATAAAAACAGCATCTCTTAGAAAAATATCTTCCGTTATAGCATTTATAGCGAGCGGTAAAGATGTAACTAAAAGATATATCCCTAAAAACTCACTTATTATATTACCGGTAATTGCATGCTTATTGGCGCCACTTCTATTGCCAGTTCTTATTTCGCCGGAAGCATTTGCAAAAATAATATTAGTAAACAAAAATGACAACGTGCTGACTATAAGAAAAAATATTGGTATTCTTACGGAATTACTGAAAGAATCATATGAAGAAATAAGAAACCCAGTAAAGAAAGTTGCTACCGTCATCATAAAAGATGTTACGCTAACATCAATAACCACTTCTTCATTGCTGTAATCTGATTGTTTGTTATTCATATTTTTTTAAAAAGTTTTATGTATTTATTATACCACAATATTTTTCATATAAAAAATGGCTAAATAGGCCGTAATTTTATCCCGTAGCAAGCTTGCTCTGCTCCTGGGGTATCTGACGTTTGAACCGAATTTAAAAAGAAACGTTTTGGGTAAAATAAAAAAGGCCGCCTATGGATAATTCCATGCGACCTTTATTATTCAAACTGCATCACTTTTTATTCATCTTGCAGCTAAGATGTTGTGATCATGGGGACCATTGGGTTTTTTGGATGACTCCTTTTTTTTCTTGGGCATAGGAGGATCAATTTGCACAAGCTCTTCCTCATCGAAAGTCCTGATGTCAGGAATATCACCTTTTTTATTAACCCGTGGCTGAATTCCATAACGATCCCCCGAAGACATGTTTTTGATGCGTACTACAGCAATACCCGTAAGGCCAGAAATTACATCCTTCAGCTTGACACCCAAATTAAAGGTATCGGACGTTTCGGGCATTTGGGGCACATCTTTTTTTGGCGGAGCAATAACTTCAAGATTTGGTCCGTCGATAACCTTGCTTTCGGGTAATTGCTTCTCTTTGTCTAATGGAGGCTGAATTCCATAACGAAGGCAATCGTTCAAATGTTCTGCCCTGCAAACCACATAGCCTTTGAATCCCGTAATTTTGTCACGTACCAAAGAACCGAACGGAATAACATCTTTCTTCATTTTTTCCTCCTTGCAAATATAAATGCCGCCTATACTGTTTTCTTCGCTGAATTTCACAGTCGAAGTGTCTTTCGGATTTTCTATAGCGACGAAATATCCATAAAAAAATTAAAAATTAGCTACTAATTTTATGAGGATTTCGTCGCCATGAATATTAATAAAAGAACTTAAAGGTAAAATTTATCCTATATTATTTATTTGATTTTGTCAATAGTGAGTACTAAAAAACAGCTTATCTGCCAGCCGGCGGAAAGCCGTAATTTTATGCCTGAGACGGTTAGCCTGCCCCGTAGCGAACTTGCTCTGCTTCTGGGGTATCTGACGTTCGAACTGAGTTTAGGGAAAAATGCTTTGGATAGGTTTAATTTAAAGAGTCTTAATTTAATTGAAAAAATGAATTGATTTTAGCATTTCTTCAAAAATTTTAGCAATTTTAGCATTATCATTAGGATTTAAATTTCCAGAATCTGGATTTTCAAAATATATACCATTAAATGAGCCCCAATTTTTCGGAAGATCTTTTAAAAACAAATGGAATTCACCATAAGGTCCAAATTTTCTTATGTATGCTTCTTTACCATCAATTTTAGTTTTTTCCAAACCAAAATTTACTTTATTAAAACATGGATTCACAGAATCATGTTCGCACTGAATTGTAGATATACTTTTATCACTGAGAAATGTAAGGGGAACAAAAGAAACATTTCCTATGTTTATCGAATAAAATTCTATGCGATCAGGTAAGCCTGTGTTCTCAAATTCTTTTGCTATATAAGGTGGACGTACGGAAGAATTTTGTATGTCTTTTTTTCTGAGTATTTTTTCTGAAATATTCCATTTTGGAGGATATTTAATTTCAAAGCCATACTTATCGTTTCTATAAGTTTCCCAGTTATTCGTATCTATTATTAGCTGACTATCGCTTAATTTATCATTAGAAAAATTATCTGCGGTCTGTGTATCAGCCTCTGAATTTAAATACAATGATCCTTCTAATGGTTTTGGTGGAATATATCCATCGGAAATATTTGTAGTACCATTAGCATCAAAATAAATAAATTTAATAATTAGTATTGTGGTAATTAAAATTGTTATAAGTATGGCCCCGATAATGATTTTTTTGTTCATTTTTGTTTTGTTAATTTCATTAATCTATATTTTTATTATACCACAAAATAAAAAAACGTCCTAAGCAAGCCGTAATTTTATACCTGCTGTGCCACGTTATGAACGAAGTGAATTTTACGTGGAGCCGGTTAGCTTGCCCCGTAGCGAGCTTGCTCTGCTTCTGGGGTATCTGACGTTCGAACTGAAATGAATAAAATAAGAGGCCGGGAATTTATCCAAGCCTCTTAATACAATGTAATTTTTTTGACACTAATCGAAATCTGCCAAAATAACTCCTCCAACATTAAGCTCGCCATCCCATTTTATAATAACAAATCCCTCAGGCAGTTTCGTCGCATAAAGAACAATTAAATTATGGTCTTCTTGATAAAGCCGCAAGAACATGCCTGGAGCTGCAAAGCCTAAACCTTCTTTAAAATAATCTCGCATTTCTTTTCCGCTTTCGAAAACAAGAAGTCTAACATTATCCATAATAACAATGCTTGGTCCAGTAAAACTTTCAGCGCCACTGCTATCTTTCATAATATCTTTGAAGATTATCTTTTTCCAATTACATTGATCCCTGAATTTTTCAATCTTCCTGTATGCGGCAACGTCATCCTTTTTGGCAATCTCGTTACTATCTTTTGAATAGTCCTTACCGCATATGGTTTCAATTACTCTCGTGGTTCTGTCAGTAAAAAGATTAAAATAACGATTCCTTTTTAAATAGCTGATGAAAGTAGCCCTCGCCATAAAATAGTCCAGGAAACTCTTAAGCTTTGATACCAAAGTCTCACTAATTTCCTCTTCGGTCAACATTCTTATGAGTTGTAAAAGAGCCCTCATAAACTCCATGAATGTGGAATCCTTGCGTTCCAAAAATTTCATAACTAACCTCCTTGTGGGTTATTCCTGGCACCATTGCCAGTACGCAATATTACTAACAAAATAAACAAAAGTCAAATCCTTTTTTTATTTATTCTGATATTTATTCATAACAAAAAAACGGCTTAAGTAAGCCGTAAATTTCGGTGAGCGGGTAAGCAGAAAATCTCACTCGCTACGCTCTCAATAGGGCTTCCGCCCTCTTGCCCTCACTTTGTTCGGTCACCCCAAACGGGAAACTTCCGTTTCCCGACCCCTTCCCAGTTCGATTCTGCTTAACCAATTCAGAAAAAACAAAAAACTCCCGGGTGGGAGTCTTTTGATTTTTGAGCGGGTAAGCAGAATCGAACTGCCGTCTCATCCTTGGCAAGGACGTATAATAGCCACTATACGATACCCGCCTGCCGTGTTTCCTCACGATATTGTTCCAGCTTTATCTTGCTTTTATAAAATACTTACATAGAAAAGTAATTACTTTATATATCATTAGGAAACACCGCAGGCACGCCTACTTTTTATTTTAATAATTCTTTAAAACTTCTTTCAAAAATTCTTAAACTGTGGGACCAATAGGATTCGAACCTATGACCAAGCGGTTATGCTTCTCACTATTGCTTTCGCAACTTCTTTCGAATTTGTGAGCTGGACTATCCCTTCATCCAAAAATATGGATGTCTGCCATCTAGTCTCTACACCTTCCCCGACACTATGTCGGGGCTTGGCTCGGGATTATCATTTCAAAGACTTCCCCGAGTTTGACAGATAATCGCTTGAAAATTACTTTTCAAACAGCCCTGTAAATATAATTCTGTTTTAGAATAAATTATTTGAGCCGCCTGCTCTACCGCTGAGCTATGGTCCCAAAAAACCCGTAATTCATAACCTGAAACCCAAAACGTATTTATGCGGTTATTTAAATATTATCGCATTACGTTACAAGTTTCAAGTTGCAAGTTACGGGAATTTATTTGTTGCAATGGTGTCGTGTAAAAGTGACAAAGTCACTCACGCGACAACCACGTGGAAAATGCAATTGTATTGCATTTTCTTTACGTGGTGCCGAAGAGCAGAGTTGAACTGCTGACGCAACGCCCCGGCACCAAATCCAAAGGATTGGTACGGGGTAAAATTTTCAGTCCGGAGTTTATCCCGCATAAATTTCTGGTGCCGAAGGGCAGAATCGGACTGCCAACGCAAGGATTTTCAGTCCTTCGCTCTACCACTGAGCTACTTCGGCATTTTTATTTTTTCCATTAGTGTGGATGTTACTGGACTCGAACCAGTGACCCCTTCTTTGTAAGAGAAGTGCTCTAGCCAACTGAGCTAAACATCCAATTGAAAATTTTTAATTTCCAATTTTTAATTTTTAATCAATTCCTAATGACTAAATTTCTAATTTTTAAAATTAGTACATTGAAAATTCAATGAAAATTGTGAATTGAAAATTGAAAAATTCAAACCTGTGGGCGAAAGAGGACATCTCACTCGTCACTTCGCTCCTCTTTGAAACCTTGCGGTTTCAATACTTCCACCACGGTGAAACTCTCGTTTCCCCGACCCCCTTCTTGTTCTCGTCCTTTTTCGTTTTTTACAAAAACACTGTGGGCGAAAGAGGACTCGAACCTCCAATCCCTTGCGAGAACTACCACCTCAAGGTAGCGCGTATACCAGTTCCGCCATCCGCCCTTAGTTAATAGAAACTCACTTCATTATTAAAACAAAAGGGTTTTTATTTTGTTTTTTCCGCTTCTGCAGTTTCTTCGGTTGCAACTTCAGTTTCCTGAACTGCTTCTTCTGGAACTTTTTCTTCTTCAACCTTTGAAAAAGCAGCCAGATCTTTATATTTCATTTTGAGTGATTTGGCGCTTCTTTCACGGATAAAATACAGTTTTCCCTGGCGCACCTTGGCTCTTTTCACCAATTCTATTTTTTCAATATTTGGAGATTGTACCGGAACCACAATTTCCACTCCCACTCCATTGGAAACCTTGCGCACAGTGATCATGGAAGAAGAACTTTGATTGCCTTTGACTGCTATGATCATGCCTTCAAAAACCTGGATTCTTTCTTTGCCGCCTTCCACGATTTTGCGGAAAACTTTGACCACATCGCCAGCTCTAAAAACAGGCATTTTAGCCTTTTTTTGCGAGTCATTAAAATCCAATAATTTCTTATTCATTTTTTTATAATCCCACAATCTCACCAAGCAAACTGCCGTCTGGAGCCCTCATTGAGTATAGGAAGTTATTTTAGATAAATTAAAAAGCTATTCTATAATACTAGTAAAAAGAATTTTAGTCAACCCCGCACTAATTTAGGACTTTTATCAAAATTATCCCTTGATAAAGATACAATACTACCCAAAAAAAATTAACTTTGCCATGTTTTTATTAATTTTGCGCCTTTGGCGCAGTGCTAATTTAGTGCGGGGTCAACCCCGCACTAAAACCGGTATAGTCTCAAATTTTTGCCAAAAAATCTTCAAAATCTTTAGGAACTGGAGCCAAAAAATGGTATATTTGGCCAAAAATTTCAAATTTGATTTCCTTGGCATGCAAAAGCTGCCTTTCCGCTTTTATTTTCGTGTTTTTCTGTGTCTCTGTGTTCCTCTGTTTTATTCTGTGTTTCTCTGTGTACAATAGATCGCCAACCACCGGATGCCCCTCGGACGCCAAATGAATCCTGATTTGATGCATGCGGCCGGTTTTCGGAAAAACTTCCACTACGGAATACTTTCCCTTTTCTCCTATAATTTTATATTCCGTCACTGCCTTTCTAATTTTTGTCTTGGTGTTTTTTCTGGCAATCACCTGTTTGCTATAACTGGTTGAACGGGCGATTGGTTTTTCAATCACGCCTGTTTTCTTTTCAAAAATCCCCTCACAAACAGCCATATATTTTTTCGTAACTTTTCTATCCTGAAAAAGTTTTTTGAGTTTCACCAAAGTTTTTTTATTTTTCGCTACCACTAGAACACCGGATGTGTCTTTGTCCAAGCGATGTACAATGCCCGGACGCAAAAAGGCATCTTTTGATTCATCATGCACATTTTTAATCTTGGGAAAATATTTTATCAGCGCGTTAGCCAAAGTGCCTGTTTTTTCATTATGATTCGGATGCACCATTAGCCCGGCTGGTTTATTAATAACAATAATATTTTCATTTTCGAAAATTATCTGAAGTTTAATCTTGTCATTAGCAACCAATTTATTTTCTTTCTTTTTGGAAAAATTTTCCAATCGCAAAACATCACCTTCTTTTAGAATATAACTGGGTCTAGTTTTTTTTGAATTAACAGTAACTTCACCCTCTTTGATTTTCTTGATTATTTCTCCACGCGAATATTTATCCCGTGGCATAGCTTTACGGGAAGAAAAAAACTCCGTTTTCAGGAATTTATCAATACGCTCATTCGCCTGATTGTTTTCTATAATTATTTTTTTCATAAAACAGTACAAGAAAATTTTGAAAATAATGTTCTGAAGTGGCTAGCGAGTGCGACGGCACGAGCTCGGAGAATTTTTTCAGCAGAAAAAATGCGTGCACTGAAGAATATTATTTTCAAAACATAAACTACATAAAAATTTCTTTTTTGTTTTGTTTCTGAAAAATAAATTTCTTCAAGATTTTTGTTTTTCAGGAATATCCCATAAGTGCCCAGAAGAGGACTCGAACCTCCAAGGATTGCTCCACCAGTTCCTACTTGCCCCGCACTGAAATCTGAAAGATTTCTAGTGCGGGGAGACTGGCGCGCCCAGCACCAAAATTTCAAAATATTTTATTTTAACTTGTGGGTAGAAGAGGACTCGAACCTCCATGGATTGCTCCACCAGTTCCTAAGACTGGCGCGTATACCAATTCCGCCATCTACCCCTAAATTTGGTGCTGGGTAAATATACCAACCTGCCCCGCACCAAGCAAAGCTTTGGTGCGTGGGTTCCGCCATCTGGGCTTTATACTATACAATTATACAATCCCCAAATTGTATAATATGTTTCTGAAAATATCAAGACTACTAGCGCAACATCTGTTGAATCCTGGCAGCTTCTTCGCGGAGCGGCCCTTCGTCTTCATATTCACCATGATGTCTGGTTCCTGAACCATAAGTTTCCTTTTTTTGATCCAAATGGAAATTAATAACCAGTGTTGTGCCTTCCAACTGGGCATACATATGGAATCTGGGATATCCGGCTCTGGCTAATGGCCGAACAAAACTCATCTGATCCCCCTCGTTGCGCTGAAAAGCATATCCCGCCCGACGCAGTATATTAACCGGATTTTCCTTGATATTTTCGAATTTTAGTCGCATAATGTTAATATAATTAATATTATTTAAGATAAACTATTTAGAGCATATGTCAACAATTTTATCAGAAAAATCCCCTGCTAAGGAAAATTTTTCTTTATTGAAAATTATAATAACGATTTTTAGCATCGTATTAATTAGAAATTTTTTTGAAAGCTTTGCTTATCCTAATGCTGACAATTATTTTCCATTCTTGGAACGATTTATCCATGCGCAAACCATGTTTTTTGCAATGTTTCTTTCCTTTGCTCTTTTGCTATATTTTTTTACAAAAGATTTTTTTGAAGATATTTTTAATTTTTTAACCAAACTATTTCTTTTAATTATATTGGTCCCGATAATCGATATTCTTTTCAATGGACCCTCCGTTGATGCTTTGACTTATCTAAAAGTAGAAAGTGGCAATTTAATGATAACTTTTTTTAGAACAATAAATCCTTTTAGCGGAAATGGAATCTCTTTTGGACAACACGTTGTTGGATTGTCTATATTTTTAGGAATGGCTTTTTTCATTTATAAAAAAACTAAAAACATTTTCAGAAGCGCGCTTTCAATTTTTTTTGGATATCTTGTTCTCTTTCTATATGCAATACTGCCGAATGTCTTTATTTTTTTTGCTGAAAAAAATGCTGCTGATACACACATTTATAGTAATTTACTAAGCCAAAGTTGGACAGCAAAGACTATTGAAAATATTACCCCCGCATTCCTTACTTTTTTTAATAATAATATTTTTTCAAATATTGATTATGTTCACGAAATCACAATGGCGCGTTTCTTTTGGATAATAATTATTATCGAGACAATTGTTATATTTTTTATATCCAATAAAAAAATCTGGAATGTTTTCAAGAATGATCTAAAAACTACCAGGATTTTTTACTGGTTTATAGTCGCTTCAGTTGGGCTTATTATAAATCAAAAAATATTCGGTGATATTAATTTGCAAAACCCGTTTAATTTGCTTACCCTACTAATGTCTTCTGTGTTAATTGTACTTAATATTTGGCTAGCTGTTTTCATTAATGATGCGGAAGACATTGAAATTGATATGATATCCAATAAGGATAGGCCTCTTGCAAAAAAGATCATTAATAAAGAGGACTGGGAACGAATTCAAACAATCATTGCTTTACTCGTAGTGCTTGGGGTGTTAATGCTGAACAGAACAGTTGCCTTTTTTATTGTTCTTGGACAAATGTCCTATTATATTTATTCTGCCAAACCTTTGAGATTAAAAAGACATTTTATTTTTTCATCTATTTTGATCGGAATAGGGTCTATTGCTGCTGCTATGGCTGGTTTTTTCCTGGTTTCTCCTGATCAGCATGTTTCAGCTTTTCCTGTCAAAGCTATCGTTATTATAGGAATAGCCTATGCCCTCCTTTCCAATCTAAAAGATATCAAGGACTATGAAGGCGACAAAAAAGAAAACATGCATACCTTGCCAGTGGTTTTCGGACTTGAAAAAAGTAAAAAAATAATAGCTTTTTTATGCTCCTTAGTTATCGTGGCTGTTCCATTAATATTAAAAATATATTCAATACTGCCAATTTCCATTGCAATTTCATTGTTCCTGTTTTATCTTTTTACGAAAAAAAAATATCAGGAAAAATATATTTTCCTGACCATTTTTCTTTTTGCAATAGTTTTATTTTTCGCAGTAATTTAATGCTGGTTGAATTTTTTACTTGACCCAGTGCTTATCTTTTATCTCCTTGTCATCTTCTTCTTTTTTTTCTTCAATTTTTTCTTTAGCCATCGTGCGCAGCTTCAGCAAGTCTTTGCCGCTCAATTCTTTCGCGCGCAAAAGCAAAGTTTCGCGTCGATTTTTTTCAGCTTCTTCAATGACTTCAGCTAAAAGCACGTCGAGAATAGCCCCGATTTTCGGACCGGGTTTAATTTTGAGTTCTTGCATCAGATCATTGCCGTTGATTTTGAGCATTTTGACAGAAACAGCATCCTTGGAAACTTTGTCGACCATATATTCAAGATGGCGCAGTTTGTAGGGCTTAGCTTTCGGCGTTCCACTCCCAAGCCGGTCAGCAATGCGCAGATCGATCAAATCTTTCACATTTTCCAGCCCAACTTTTTTTATGAGTTTCCGCACACTGCTCTCCCCGACTTCATCCGGATTATAATAAAACATATGGTTGTCTATGAGCAGTCTTGCTTTCTGTATAACTTCGCTGGAAAATCTCAGCCGCGTCAGGATTTTTTCCGCCACACGCGCACCCACATGATCATGATTATAAAAAGTGGAAAATTCCCCCTCGCCTCTTTTGGTTTGCGGCTTGGCCACATCATGCAAAAGCGCCGCCAAGCGCACTTCCAATTTTTTCGATGGACAAAATTTCAGAGACAAAAGGTTATGTTTATATATAGTATGAATATGATGACGATTCTGCGCCACACCATAGCCACTTTGAAGTTCCGGAATAATAAATTGCAAAAGCCCGGTTTCATGAAGCAGTTCTATTCCTTCAGCCGGATTATCCGAAAGAATAATTTTTTTAAGTTCTTCGCTGATTCTTTCCTCTGAAATAAATTTTAAATTACTGGAATTTTTCTTAACGGCTTCCAATGTTTTTTTCTCTATGGAAAAATCAAGCTGCGCCGCAAACCGCACAGCCCGCATCATCCTGAGAGCATCTTCCGCAAATCTTTCTTCAGCGTTTCCAACAGCCCTGATGATTTTATTTTTAATATCTTTCTGTCCGCCAAACAAATCAACAATCTCGTAATCCAATTTTTCTTTTTCTGTTTTTAATTTGGAATTTTTTATTTTAGATTTGTTTCGGATTTCAGATTTATGATTTCGGATTTTGAGTGCCAGTGCGTTCATGGTAAAATCACGCCGGCTTAAATCTTCTTCCAATGTTTTGGCAAATTTAATTTCATCCGGACGACGACGATCGGAATATTTTGATTCGATTCTATATGTCGTGACCTCAACCACTTCTTTCGTTTTGTCACCTTCTTTTATTTTCACACCAACTGTCCCGAATTCATTTTCATAAAAACTGTCAGGAAAAATTTTCAAAATTTCTTCCGGTTTAGCATTGGTGGTGATGTCCCAATCTTTTGGCCCCGATGAATCGGGGTTATCCATAATCAAATCACGCACGCATCCGCCAACAATGTACGCTTCGAATTTATTTTTTTCTATTGTCATCAAAACCTCAAGAATAGGTTTTGGAATTTTATTAGTCATTTTTTAAGTTGTGCCCCCAGCATGAATTGAACACACATCGTATCCTTAGGACGGATCCGCTCTATCCGTTGAGCTATAGGGGCAAAGAAAAATTATTATTAATGTGGACCTATGGAGAATCGAACTCCAGCTACATCCATGCCATGGACGTGTAATACCATTTTACTATAGGCCCGCACAAATTAACTACTTTTTATCATAGCAACTTTTAGACTTAGGTCAATGTTTTTTTTCTGAAAACGCGCTATAATAAGCTTATGGCACATGCTTTCAAAAAAATTCTTTCATCTTTTTTCAAAAGACCAGATCTTTGGTTTTTTTCAGGATTTTTACTTACCTTTCCGCTTACCACAAGAAAGGTTTTGCTTTTTTACCCAATCAATGATGCTTTTAATGAATATACGGGCATATATTTATATCTTTCTGATATATTTCTTCTCCTTACGATAATTTCCTGGTTTATTATATTATGCAATAAATATAGTATTTTGTCAATATTAAAATGTTCCACGTGGAACATTTTAGAAAGCATTTTCAAAAAAAGGCTAAAAAAAGGCATAAATGAACAATTACAGATTTCGTCAGAAAAGTATGATAAACAAGATACCCCTGCTTCAAATGCTCCACGCCTGCCCCGTAGTAATAAATTGTTCCACGTGGAACAATTTATTTACTTCTGGAGTGGAACATTCATAATGCTAAAAAAGCTTTATCAACAAATTATTAACAATTATGCGATTATTTTTCCTTTATTGTTAGCTATTTTTTCTTTTTTATCAATTCTGTGGACAAACAATAAACCAATAGCTCTGTTTAGATCAATAAAATTGTTTGAATTTATTTTGTTATATTTTTACATTATTTATAATGTTCCACGCCCGCCTCGCGTCGACGAGCAACCTTCGCGAGTCGAGGCGGGTGGAACATTTTTGGAAAAAATAGAAAATAAAAAATGTTCCACCCCAGAACAAATGTTCCACCCCAGTACAAATGTTCCACGTGGAACATTATACGGGACAGGCGTGGAACATTATACGGGGCACGCGTGGAATATTTTTGGAGGATTTTTAGTTATAATTATCATTTCTGGCTTTATACAAAGCATTATAGGATTTCTTCAGTTTTTTAGAAATAGCTCTCTTGGCCTAATTTGGCTTAAAGAAAGTGTCTTATCTCCAGAAATATCAGGAGTAGCCAAAATCATATTTGATGGAATTGTTCATATAAGATCATATGGATTATTTCCACATCCTAATGTGTTTGGTGGTTTTCTTATTTTTTCAATTATTGCAACCTTGCTATATTTCAAAATGTTCCACGCGTGCCCCGCAGTAACAAAATGTTCCACGTGGAACATTTTGTTTACTTCTGGGGTGGAACATTTTGAAAAAAATTTATCACAGGCAAAACTTAACTCATCAGAGCCTAATTGTTCCACGTGGAACAATTTAAAAGAAAGTATGGGCAAAAATGTTCCACGTGGAACATTTTTAATGCATCTATTTATCCTTATTCAAGCCACTGCACTTTTGTTGACATTTTCAAAATCTGCAATTATTGGCTTATTTATAGGTTTTTTGTATATCGCTGCTAACAACGTACCCTTTAATGTTCCACGCCCGCCTCGCGTCGACGAGCAACCTTCGCGAGTCGAGGCGGGT
>DAIUDF010000015.1:0-23685 GCA_036845785.1 Candidatus Moraniibacteriota bacterium
AAACCCTCTTCCGCTATTCCAGTTTTTTGTATCTGAACATTCAATATATCCTGTTAATTCATATTTACCGTCTCCTTTCATATCTTGCAGTTTCTTGCAATCATCAATAAGATTTGTACAAACAAAATTGATGGGCGAGCATTGTAAAGGATCGGTACAGCCCGGCGGACAAATTCCACCGCATCCATCATCTCCGCATTCTTTACCAGCACAATTAGGCGTGCAGCAAGCCGTATTATAGCAAACATCAGGAGAAGCACAGGTTCCACAATCAACCTTTATCTTTGTACCACATAAATTATTATCTTCGACTTCGCCACACCTTTTTTTGCCCAAAGGTGTGACTAAACGAGCACAGAAAGCTGCATCATCTTCTAAAGGACAAACGCAAGCATTGTTTGAACATATTTCAGGTGGATTGCAAGGTTCACAATTAACATCTTTTCTTTCTATGCCACAATTATCAACACCTGTTACGCTGCCACACTTTGCGCCCAAACGAGTACAGAACTGTGTGGGACTTTCTTGATCACACATGCCAACAGCAAAACAATGAGTGTCTTTCCCTTTTATTTCTTCAATATTGCCCGCTTGGCCGACACATACAACCATTTGCTCATTAGAATCTTTGGATTCCAAGAGAATTCCGCTAATATTTTCTCCTCCCAGCGACGGTTTTACTAATCCAAAGGGAGCTAAAAATATTATTGAACTTCCCGGTTCTACTCCGAGTTTGCTTTTCTGTAAATTAAAAGCTTCCATATTTTTTTCGCTTCCCAGGTCAAAACCCGAGCATTGACTGTAATATCTTATGTCGTATTGACTTTCGTTATTAAAAGTCATTTTGATTCCACAAATGTTGTCTCCTCCAATAACTTTTCCGTTCAAAGCATCATTCTGCATTAATCTCAACTGAGCTGCCAATGTTCGAGTGGCCAACTGCACTTCTTGCGATTTTTTTTGGCTATTATTGTTCAAAAGAAAAGCACCCGCCATAATAGCCATTATGACAATACTGATAAGGACTTCTGTAAGTGAAAAACCTTTTGTTGTTTTTTTAAATTGATTCATTTTTTCATTTTATGGCGAAACTTCTCTCCACCTTCCAGGCTCCAATGGACAGGGAGCGCAAGTTTCTGTAGAGTTGGCGCAATGAACTCCTTGGGCCTCGCAGTCACTTTGACTTAAAGCTCCGGCGGAACAGGTGCCATTCACATCAATTGCATTGCAAATCATGTTGACAGCAAGGGTTTTTTCACAATACTTCAGATAATCATCCACACATTTTTCATCATTTATTGCCCTATCGCAGCTGTATTTATCATAGACACAAGGTTTTTTCGCAGTGCAAGATGCATCTGTGTGTCCCGGCCCCGAACCTGTGCATGTCCAAGTCCACGGAGAACTGTTTGTGCCATTTCCTGAAACAGCTGATGCTGTCCCGGTTACGCATATTGAAGCAGGCAGAGAATTTGTACCGCCTGGAAATGTTTGACAAACACCATTGATTGGAAAAGGTTCAAAACAATAATCATTTCTTCCATTATATCCTTCACAATACCATGCCCACCCAGTTGCTTCGTTTCTTGGTGCACGAACTGGTCCAATTTTACAACCAAAATGATTAGGGGCGCATTCGGCATTGCAATACAATAAATATGAACCTGGGCTGATGCAACTGTCAGCCAAAGGATAGCTTCCCCAATAACTAGTAATATGAGCACATACAGGTCCTTGTGGATAACCCATACCAATCCAACAATATCCACCACAAGGAAAACATCCTGCAGTAAAATGGCCTCCATAGCTCCAGTAACCAATAAAATTAGTCGTATAAGTATATCCCGCGGGACAATTACTATATTGGCACTCCGCTTCAGCCGGTGAAGCATTAACTAGAAAAATACAAGCAAAGGCAAATGCTATGATTATGTTTTTCGTATTTTTACAAATAATTTTCATAAAAGTTTTTTATATATGTTTATGTTCAATGCTATTCCTGTGTAGCGGTAGTTGGTTTTTCGGGAATGGCTTCTACATTAATATTTTGGGCCTTGATTTCAGTAGCTGTTAATTCATTATTGTTTTTAGCAGCAGAAACTACGACAAATTGGTTGACTTTAAGATCAGAGAGGGTTGAATTTTTGTATTCCGGAATTAAAATATTCGGATCAAAATCGCCTTTCTGCATTTTCTTTTTGATTTCTTCCGGATCTTTTGGCACACCAATAGTTATTTTAGTGCTGTCAGTAACTATGATTGTTTTAGTTTCAGATGGTGTGGTGTCATTCAATGGATCATTTGACCTAATGGCAACCTTTATTTTATTTCCGTCTATTTCATGAATCACGCCGACAATAGAGCTGTCTGTTGCATTGCTAGGAATTATTACTTCAGAATATACTTTTTCGAATTTGGCTTTGGCCGCATTATAGCCGGCTTGGAAAGATGCTTGGGTATTGTCAGAAGTTACGGCTACATTGTCGGAGAATTTCTTTCCGATAAGGATGCCGATTACCAAGATGGTGATGGCAACGATCACGCCTATTAAACTGATTACGATTTTGTTTTGCATATTGTTTTTGTTTTAAGATTTACTTGTGTTTATTATACAATATTATTCTATTTTTGCATAATTTTTAGGATTGAAGTTATGCACAATGCACAATTATTGCAAATTCCCCTTTCATTTTTTCGGGATGGCCCTGGAAATATTTTTTAATTTCCGGAATGTCGCCCCTCACAATCTCTTCAAATATTTTGGTCAGTTCTCGGCCAATGATTATTTTTTTTCCAGATCCCAGTTTTTCCAACAGCTCGATATTTTTCAAAACCCGATGAGGAGAATCATAATACACAGTAGGATGTTCAGCAGCTGCAATTTTTTTAAAAAAAGTTTCCCGCCCTTTTTTGTGCGGCGGAAAACCCATGAAAACAAACTGTTGCATGTCAATTCCGGACACACTGACAAGCGCTCCCAAAGCGGATGCTCCCGGAATCGGTACAGCAACAATATTTTCTTTGGCAGCCGCTGCCACAAGTTGATTGCCCGGATCAGAAATTCCCGGTGTTCCGGCATCACTGACATAGGCCACGCTTTTTCCATCTTTGATTTGGAAAATTATTTTTTCAAATTGCGTTTCTTTGCTGTGCTGATGCAGAGACAAGAGCGGTTTTGATATGTTATAATGAGAAAGGAGTTTACTGGTAACTCGCGTGTCCTCGCAAACAACCAGATCAACTTCTTTAAGAATACGCAAAGCGCGGAGAGTTATGTCCTCAAGATTGCCAATTGGAGTGGCGACTATGTATAAAATACCATTAATCATATTAATTAGTTAACGGGTTAAAGGGTTAATAGATTGAAACTCGTTAACTCGTGAACGTTTTAATAAATACAAATATTTATGATTTTAACTACTCACGCGCTCATCGGCGCCGCTGTCGGTAAAAATATTGCCAATCTTTGGCTCATTCCTTTCATAACAATTCCCCTTCATTTTTTGATGGATCATCTTCGCCATGGAGATTATCTGAACAAGGATTCGCGCTTTAGAAACACCTGGTGGAAAATAGTTCTGGATCTCTCTGTTGGAACAGTGCTTGTTTTCTTTATAATCCGTTATCAAAACTTAGATCGTCACGTCATCTGGCAAATTTCCATTGGTATGTTTTCTTCCATGCTGCCCGATCTTTTGACGGCCCTTAACAAGGAATTTGATTGTTTTATCCTCAATAAAATTCACGATTTCCATGCCTGGTGCCATAAATATCCGGCTTTCTCTAAAGAAAGGATCTGGAGCCTGCGCAACTCAGCCAATGATATTATGCTCTCCGTACTGGCAATAGCAATTTTATTTTTGTAGTTTTTTCTGCCTGAAATTCAATTTAAAATTTCTCGCTAGAGATATTTTGCTGTCCAGCTTTTTTTGTCTTTTTTAAGTTTTTCCGGCGTGCCTTCAAAAGTTACGTGTCCGCCAACTTCTCCGCCATCCGGTCCAAGCTCAATCACCCAATCGGCATCACGCACCACATCCAGATTGTGTTCCACTACGATAACCGTGTTGCCTTTGTCTACCAACGCATTCAAGACTGCCAAAAGCCGGCGTATATCGTCAAAATGCAATCCGGCAGTCGGCTCATCCAAAATATATAAGGTGTTGCCGGTTGATTTGCGTGCCAATTCTGTGGCCAATTTTATGCGTTGCGCTTCTCCGCCGGAAAGATTGGTGGCGTTTTGTCCCAATTTCAAATAACCCAAACCCACGTCTTCCATAGTTTTCAGTTTTTCCGCAATCAGCGGATGACGCGCAAAAAATCTAAGCGCAAAACGCACGTCCATATCCAGAATTTGGGCAATATTATAGCCTTTATATTCAATTTCCAAAGTTTTCCTGCTGAATCTTGTGCCATTGCAAGCTTCGCATTTCACATATACATCAGGCAAAAGATGCATTTCTATTTTCTTGAATCCTTCGCCTTGGCAAACTTCGCAGCGGCCGCCTTTCATATTGAAACTGAAACGGCTGGCTGTATAATTTCGATTTTTAGCTTCTTCAGTCTGCGCAAACAATTCCCGGATATGCGAAAACACTCCGGTATAGGTGGCTGCATTGGAACGCGGAGTCCTGCCGATCGGCGTCTGATTGATGCTGATCACTTTTTTTATATTTTCCAATCCCTTAATTTTCTTGTGCTTGCCCGGCAAATTCTTAGATCCATAAAAATATCTGGTTAAGGCTTTGGATAGAATATCCTTTACCAGCGTTGATTTTCCGCTGCCGGAAACTCCGCAAATAACCACGAATTTTTCCAGCGGAATTTTCACGTCGATTTTTTTCAGATTGTGTTCTTCTGCCCCAAAAATTTCAATGGCCTTGCCGTTGCCACTGCGATATTTTTTCTTATCGGAAACTTTTTTCTTTTTGGAAATATATTGGGCTGTCAGATTTTTGGAATTTATAAGTTTTTTATAATTGCCTTCAAAAACCACCGTGCCTCCTTCTTCACCGGCGCCCGGTCCCATATCGATAATCCAGTCTGCTGCTTTAATTATGCTTTCATCATGCTCAACAACAATAATTGAATTGCCGACTTTTTGCAGGTCTTTCATGGTTTTTATCAGTTTTTCCGTATCACGATTATGCAATCCGATGGATGGCTCGTCCAGAACATAAACGATTCCCATCAACTGCGAATTGAGCTGGGCAGCCAGCCTGATTCTTTGCGCCTCTCCTCCGGAAATAGTTTGCGCGCTGCGCCCCAGATTTAAATATTCCAAACCGACATTTTTGAGAGCTTTAAGACGTTGCAAAATTTCCCGCACAATGGTCTTGCAAATATCTTTTTCTTGTTCGCTTTGTTTCCATTTTTCATTATCAGCAAAAAATTCTTCCAATTGCCCAATGCTCATAGAAACTAAATCATCTATGGATTTGTTCTGGACAGTCACGGCCAGAAATTCTTTTTTCAGCCTTTTGCCATGGCAAGCCTCGCAAACATGCTCAGTCATATATTTCTCAATTTCTGCCCGGACATAATCCGACTTGGTTTCAAAATATTTTTTTTCAAGAGAAGGAATAATGCCTTCAAAATCATCTGCGCCGTAAAAAATAATCTGCAGCTGTTCCGGAGAAAGTTTTTTAACCGGCACACTCATGGAAAATTTGTATTTTTTGGAAAGCTCCTTGAGCTGCATGAATTGCGGGCCTTGTCCGCTGATTTTCCCGCCTGATTTGTTCCAGGGCTGGATTGCACCTTCCAAAAGAGACAGGTTTTTATTGGGAATTATCAAATCTTCGCTGACTTTCAGAATATATCCCAGCCCGCTGCAATTTTCACAGGCACCCTCCGGACTATTGAAAGAAAAATGGCGCGGCGTGACTTCTTTGATTTTTATTCCGCATTTCACGCAAAAAAAATCTTGATTATAGGTTCTTTCTTCCGAATTATCAAACAATATTTTCATTGAATTGCCGCCCATCTTCATGGCGGTTTCAATAGAGTCAACTATCCTTTCTGCATCCGGATTTTTTTTATCCAAAACAATGCGGTCGATAACTATTTCAATTTCATCGTCAATTTCATTGCTTTCAAGCATCAGCGCTTCAGCTACTGTGATTATTTTTCCACCGAGACACACACGCGCATAACCCATTTGCTGAATGTGTTTCAGCAGCTCAGTCCCAGTCGCGCTGTCTTTGGGCTTAGCCAAAATGGCTACCTGGGTATGATGGGAAAAAGTCAAAATTTCATCCAGAATTTCCTTGTGGGAACGCTTTTGCATTGAAGTGCCGCAACTCGGACAATGCAAAATTCCAACCTTGGCATAAAGAATGCGAAGATAGTCATAAATTTCTGTCAGTGTTCCGACTGTTGAACGCGGCGATCGGGAAACGCTTTTTTGATCAATGGAAATAGGCGGACTCAAGTTTTCGATTTTATCCACATCTGGCTTGATTGACGGGTCCAAAAAATTACGGGCATAGGAAGAAAGGCCCTCCATATAACGGCGGTTGCCTTCAGCATAAATCGTATCAAAAGCCAAAGAAGATTTTCCTGATCCGGAAAGGCCAGTAATCACGACGAATTTATTGCGCGGAACATTTACGTCGATATTCTTAAGATTATTAACCCGCGCGCCTTTGATGACAATCTCGTTGTTTTTAGCAGCTGTTTTTTTTGAAGCCATAGTATATAAATTATAAAGCTATGATTTAAGAGTTTGCCCTGTTAAATGATGCGGCTCCGCCACAATTTAACAGGGTGAACTAATTAAACATGGTATCAGAAAAATCGGAAAATGTAAACCCCTGCACAACTCATCTGTTAATTATTTTGGTTTTCTTTTAACTATATATAAAAAGAACCGAGGAGGATAATGTTCCCTCCCCGGCTAGATCTTCTCATTCTCTTTCAACAAAAAGTTTTTGTTTCCCCTTGTTCAAGGGCTTCATCAACAATAATTCACCTCCTTTCCTCTTGGTGTTTGATTATTCCGCTCGCTGCAAATTTTCAAGCTAACAGCAGCGTACCTACAAGTAACCTTCTGGCTCTTCAGCAGAGTTATTTCTTTTTTTAGTTTTCCAATCATATTCCCCAATATAAAAGCAGTGATTTTGTGTTTTTTAAAAAAAATTAACTGTCCCCTTCTGCTTATGATTTGTTTTTCTATTGTTTTTTCGCAATCTTCAATAAAAATTTTTGCTATTTCATCTGCCATTTTTTAAAAGAACCCCCTTCATTTTTTATTTTTTCCAACTTATCTTTTTACATCATTTTTAGATTTTTGTCAATAGCTCTCTCCTTCGGATTTTTCTATGATAGCTGATTGCAAATCTATGCGCTTCGTCCATAATACGCTTTAAAAGATTTTTATTATTTAAGATATTTTTTATTTCTTTAGGAAATTGAGACATTGGAATTTTATTGGAAATTGGAAATTGGAAATTAAGATTTTTACGCGTCTTACCTTTCGCGATAGCCACAACTAAAACAGCCAGGCCTAATTTAATCACCAGTTCACTTGCCATGTTGGCGTGCCCTTGCCCTCCATCCAGAAGAATCAGATCCGGCATTGCCCAATTGTTCTTGAATCTGCGCATGAGTACCTCTTGCATCATTGCCACATCATTGCTGCCAGAAACTGTTTTGATTTTAAATTTACGGTATTCTTTTTTGTCAGGTTCATCGCCTGAGAAAACTACCATTGAACCAACTGCATTCGTTCCGGAAATATTGGATATATCGTAGGCTTCAATTCTTGTATTTCGTATTTCGTATTTCGTGTCTCGTATTTTAGGTTCAAACTCTTTCGAAATCAGTGCCACATCACGAATATGATTTAATGCAAAAATCTTATTGCGCAGCTCTGCCGCTTTTTCGAATTCATGTTTCTTGGCCAAAATCTGCATTTCTTTTTCCAGCTTTTTGACCAAACTTTTTTTCTTGCCCTCCAGAATCATCCGGATGCCACGGATATTTTTTTGATAATCTTTCTGGGAAATCGCACCGGCATACGGTCCGGGACAAAGCCCAATTTGAAAATCCAGACAGCCTTTTTCCGTTTCTTGTTTGTTTGAATGAAAAGGCAAAATCTTTCGCATTATCTTAAGCGCAATTTCCATTTGCTTTTTGGAAGTATATGGACCGTAAATTTTCGTATATTGTATATCGTATTTTGTATTTCGTATTTTTTTAATTTGGGATTTGATATTTGGAATTTTATTAGAAATTAGAAATTTAGAATTAGAAATTTGATTATTTATCTCTGTAGCCCTAACAATAACTACTTTGGGAAAATCCTCTTTTGTCACCATAAAATATGAGAATGATTTATCATCTTTAAGGTCAATATTATATTTTGGCTGGTGTTTTTTGATCAAATTGCTTTCCAATATCAAAGCTTCCAAAACCGAATCAGTTTGAATGAGTTTTATATCTTCCACCTTGGGCATCATGGCCTCAATATGATTTCGAGTTTCCGTACCTCGGAAATACGAAGATACCCGGCTTTTGAGATTTGTCGCTTTGCCGATATAGAGGATTTTTCCGGCTTTATCCCTGAAAATATAGACTCCGGGCTCGGCCGGCAATTTATTCAGTTTTTCTCTAAGTATTGACTCGCTCATATAAATATGCTATACTTTTAAGTTGTAAAATACAAGCTATTTAAAAATTTTATATGAGGGACATAAGAATTATTCGATTAAATCATAACAATTCAAACAACGAAGGAGGATGATGGTATGTCTTGCAAAATTCTGAAAAGTATAAGCAACATGGACAAAGATGCTATAAAGTATTTATTTGAAAGCTTTGGTTCCAATATGGGCTTTCAGATTATGGAAAACGAAGTCTCTATTTTCCCATGCGTAAAAAATTTTGTGCCATTCAAAATTTTATATCCTCTTGAATGCGCTATCTCAGGCGATGGCAGTAAAATGACTGTCTTGGAACCTGGAATTTATGAAAGTATATTCACTGGCGTTTCCAATAGCACTAATGTTGTTTGCCTAAAAAGGCTAGATGGAAAAGAACCCAGAGTTGTTAATGTGTTTGTCGAATGGAAGGGGGGAAGAATGATTAACTGGCGGGGAATTGTCCCGGCTGGGAAATTTTAGAAATTTTTTTGTTTTTTTATTTAAAAAGCGTGACTGCTTATCCAAGCATGTCGCGCTTTTTTATTTTTTTAAAACATTATTGACATACTTTCTAAATCATATATAATTTAAATTCGTAGTAATTTAAAATCTTAATAATAAATTAATATGCAAAAAAACAGGGAGGGTTGATTTATGTGCATGAAATATCCAGTACCAAAAGTTTTAAAAAATGTTCCGAATACTGATTCTTCTGTTATTAAATATCTCCGTGAAAAATTCGGAGAAAATATGTTCTTTCACTCTAATGAAAATCTCGGTTTAATCTGCCCTTGTATTAAGGCCAATGTTCCGTTTAGGATAACAACTTGTATTGAGTATTCAACTACTCCGGACGGAAATAAAATGGCAGTACTTGAAAAAGGAGATTATGAAATTGTTTTTCATAACATATCTGGTCAAATTCATATCATTCACCTTAAAAAAATATCGGAAAACAAAAATGTTTCCATTTTGGGAGTTTATGCCGGATGGAAAAAAAACAGAATGATTAATTGGTGCGGAGCCGTTCCCATAAGGCTAACATAAGATTATTATAAAAGCGTGACTGCTTATCCAAGCATGTCGCGCTTTTTTATTTCTTCAAAACATCCCGTAGGTATTTGGCTGTATAACTTTCTTTGTGATATTTTATAATTTCTTCCGGCGAACCGGTCACCACAATGCGGCCGCCGTTGTCGCCGCCTTCCGGTCCCATATCGATAATCCAATCGGCCGTTTTGATGACGTCCATGTTGTGCTCAATCACCACCACCGAATTGCCGGCATCTACCAAACGATTTAGAACATTCAAAAGTTTTTTAATATCGTCAAAATGAAGGCCAGTTGTTGGTTCGTCCAGAATATATAGCGTGTCACCGGTCGCGCGCCGTGAAAGTTCAGTGGCCAATTTAATCCTTTGTGCTTCCCCGCCTGAAAGCGTTGTGGCGCTTTGTCCTAGCTCAATGTAACCTAAACCGACTTCTTCGAGCACCGAAAGTGGTTCATGGATTTTGGGAAAAGCGGCAAAAAATTCTTTGCCTTCCGAAACCGTCATTTTCAAAACTTCCGCAATATTTTTATTTTTATATTTCACCTGCAAAGTTTCGCTGTTATATCTCTGGCCATGGCAAACATCGCACGGGAGATATACATCTGGCATAAATTGCATTTCTATTTTCAAAAATCCTTCGCCATTGCAATTTTCGCAGCGTCCGCCGGAAACATTGAAAGAAAACCGGCCTGGGCCGTAGCCGCGCATCTTGGCATCTTTTGTCTGAGCAAACAGTTCGCGAATCGGCGTAAAAAGTCCAGTGTAGGTGGCCGGATTGGAACGCGGCGTGCGTCCAATCGGCGACTGATCAATCATAATCACCTTGTCGATATTTTCTACGCCCAAAATTTCTTTGTGCTTCCCTGGCACATTTAACGTGCGATGTAATTTGTTGGCCAAGGCTTTATACAAAGTTTCTTCCACCAAAGTTGATTTGCCACTGCCGGAAACTCCCGTCACGCAAGTGAAAACTTTTAGCGGAAATTCGGCCACGATGTTTTTGAGATTATGTTCGCCAGCCCCGCGCACCACGATTCTTTTTTTCTTGCCGGCATCACGCCTAAATTTTGGAATTTCAATTTCTTTTTCTCCACGCAAATATTTCCCAGTTAAAGATTTGGGATCTGCAATCACTTCTTCCGGAATTCCTTCGGCTACAATTTCTCCCCCATGCTTGCCGGCTCCCGGTCCGATATCCACCAGCCAATCAGCCGAGCGCATCATTTCCTCATCGTGTTCAATCACGATCAAGGTGTTGCCAATTTTTTGCAGTTGCCGCAAAGTTTCAATTAGTTTTGTGTTGTCCCGCGCATGAAGTCCGATTGATGGTTCATCGAGAATATATAGAACACCAACCAGTTGTGATCCGATTTGTGAAGCCAAGCGGATGCGCTGCGCCTCGCCGCCTGACAAAGAATGGGCTGCGCGCTGCAATGTCAGATATTCCAAACCAACATTGTTCAAAAATTCCAGACGCGCCACAATTTCCTTAAGAATTCGTCCGGCAATCATTTCTTCACGCGTTGTCAATTTCAAAGTCTGAAAAAATTCTAAACATTCACGAATGCTTAGCGATGAAACCGCAAAAATATTTTTCCCGTCAACAGTCACTAGCAAGGCTTCTTTTTTGTAGCGCGAACCTTTGCAAGTTGAACACGGTTTTTGCGACATATATTTTTCAATGCCTTCGCGCACTGCGTCTGATTCGGTTTTGAAATATCTTTCCTGCAAAAATCCGACAATTCCCTGCCAGTTCATATAAAACTTCCAATTGCTACCGGTTTTGGAACGCACAACAATTGGAATTTCTTCCCAGCCTCGCGTAGACGAGTCATTTCCGCGAGTCGAGGCGGGCGCTTCTTCCTCGATTGCCATGCTCTCATGTTCGGCTGTTCCGTAAAGGAGCAGATCTAATTTCTTTTTCGGCAAATCACGCAGACGCACATTATCAGGAATGTTGAAATATTTAGCCACCGACAAAATGACTCCGCCGTAATAATTATTCTTCTTGAAATTCCAAGGCGCCAAACCGCCTTCAGCCAAAGTTTTATTTTTGTCCGGCATTACCCTTTCAATGTCGATTTCTTTCTTGAAACCCAGGCCTTCGCAAGCCGGACAAGCGCCGAAAGGTGAATTAAAAGAAAACAAGCGCGATTCTAAATCTGGAAATTCAATATCGTGAACTGGACAAGAAAGTTTCTGATTAAAAATTTGTTCCGCTGAATTTTTTACTTTTGACTTTTTACTTTTGACTTTCACGATTCCTTCCGCCATTTTCAAAGCTTTTTCCACGCTTTCAAAAATCCGAGAAATATTTTTTTCATCAATATCCACTCGATCAACCACAATATCAATGCTGTGCTTTTTGTAACGTTCCAGTTTTATATCTTTAAAATCTTCCAAGCGAAGCAATTTTCCATCCACAATCGCTTCTGAAAAACCGCGCTTCCACATCTCATCCAAAAGCGCCAAATATTCTCCTTTTCTTTGGCGTACAATCGGAGAAAGAATTTCAACTGTATTTTTTTCATACATTTCAATAATGCGCGCCACAATTTCATCCGTTGAAAGCTTGGTAATTTCACGCCCGCAAATTTGACAATGCGGGATTCCAATCTTGGCATATAGAAGTCGCAGATAATCATGAATTTCCGTCACTGTGCCGACTGTTGAACGCGGATTGTGCGAAGCCGCTTTCTGGTCAATGGAAATTGCCGGTGAAAGTCCCTCAATGTAATCTACCTCCGGTTTTTCCATTTGCCCTAAAAACTGCCGCGCATAACTCGACAAACTTTCCAAATATCTCCTCTGCCCTTCGGCAAAAATAGTATCAAAAGCCAGCGTAGATTTTCCTGATCCGGAAATTCCCGTAAAGACAATGAATTTATTGCGCGGCAAAATCAAATCAATATTCTTTAAATTATGCTCCCGCGCGCCTTTGATAATAATCTCATCTGGCATATCTTTAATTTCTGAAAAATAAAATTTTTCGAGAAGTTCAAGTCTCCGAATTCATATTTTCCCTGAAATTTTTTGTTTCCCATGACTGATCACAAAAAATTTCAGCTGGAAAATATAGAGTTCGAGTTAGCTTCGCAGAAAAATTTTATTCTTCAGAAATCCCTATTAAATTATGCGCAAACGCCAAAAACTTCCCCTTTTTGGGTACTTTACATATACTCTTACGCTTTATTCATGATAATAATTCCAGAACTCAGGAATCCTATTGTATATTACAAGAAAATATGAAAAAATCAACCATAAAAAATATTAAGCCCAACAACATAATTGTATGGGCTTAGCTTTTACACCTGCAAACAATAAATTTATCTGCAGTAGTCCTTCACAGAGTCTTGGTGAAGAACTCGCGACGCGGAACCGTTGTTCCGCTCTCTTGTCTCTTGTGAGAGCGCTCTAGGAATAGAAATAATTATTCCCCGCCGCCGCTCTGAAACTATAATACTTTTTGCATTTTGTCAATACTTATCTATACAAAATAGAGGCCTCCATAGAGGCCTCTACCGTATTGGAAATTTTATATGAATCTAATTACCGCAGCTTCCGCCTTGAGCTTCAGATTGAGCTGTTTTTGCCATTTTTTCAATTTTAAATTAGTTAGGAGCGACCTCTTTCCACCCGGAAGGTTCGAGAGGACAAGCAGGACAGCTCTCTGATTGCTGAGAACAATCTGAGAGTTTTGCTGCACACACAGAATCGGTGCTGGGAAGTCTTACTTCAGTGCCTCCACAATTATTTCTCGCTAAACAACGCACTGCTGTTCTGATGTTAGTTTTTTCACAATTTTCAATCTCGTTGCAATCAACAGAATTGGAATAAAGACAACTGTAGTTGCTATAAGTTCTTGGAACTTCTGTACAAGTTGCATACTTAGCAGAGCCACTTAGAATCCCATTCGTACAAACTCTTGTTTCTGTTTTGCAGGATTCTGTACAACCATTAGCACTGCTGGAAAGAAAAGCGTCGTCAAAAGATGCCCCGTTTTCCATACAACCAAGAGTCAAAACATTTGTGCAAGTTAAATTACTACAGGAAGCATATGGAGTTGCTGGTTTTCCATTGATTTGCCATGCGCCGTTGACGCATTGAAATGTTGTTTGACTGCACTGTGCGCCACAAGTAGGTCCAGTTGGTGATGTAAAAGCTGTTATAGATTGCCCAGACTTAATTGTGTTACCCCAAGGATCAGTGCAGGGGCTTCCAGGAGCAACATAATAATCTATCCACCACATACCCACACTATCAGTACCCGATGTATCAGTTCCGTGATAAAAATGAAAATAAAACCAAGCTCTATGGGGACCAGGAGGCAAACCAGCGGTACTGAAAGTGGTGTAGCCTGAAGGATTTTTTTGTTTATTAAAATAACTAAGTCCAATTACTTCTTGCCATGACGAAATATTTGATGGCTTCACTAATAACCCAAGTGTCACTCCGTTGTTGCATGTATTGGCATTTGTGGTAGATGCGGTTACTATGGCCTGTTCTCCTTGGGTATATGAAGTTTTGTTTAAATTGAATGTGAAATTAACAGCATCTTGGTAACAATTATAACTACCACCGTCGCTGAGAAAAACTATTGGTTCTTTTGGCGGATCTGAATTCAGATCTGGGGGTGATAAGCAAGGACGCTGACTATTAAGGATTTGCCAAAACATCGGATTGTTTGGATTAAGCGGAGGAGCACCCGGAAAAGGAGGAGGACCAAAAACACCGCATAAGGGAAGATTTCTATAATTTGTCCCATAGGCCTCATCGCACGCTCTTAATGGCACTGCATTATCACTGCCAACTAGGTTAGCATATCCCGAATCCATCCAGGCTGTATATCCTGTTAACAACCTCGTTACAGCATGAGCCCTGCTCGATGGAAAAGCAGAAGCAATTGTTAATAATGCAAAAAAGATAAAAATGGAAATTATTTTTCCCCTACTGCGCAGTTTCCACAAAATTAAGCCCAGGACAAAAATAAATAATGCAACTAAAACAACAGTTAGAATAATCTTTGTTGTTTTGTTTACCGCTCCAGTCGTAATGTTCTCGTTTTGCTTTTCTGCAACTTTTTCTTTAGGCTTCAGGTTGATATTTTTTTCATATAACAAAACCCCGTTTTCAAGCATCTTAAGGGAGACACTCGGCTCAAAGCAATCTCGTGTAATCGGAACTTCCAATTTTACATTGGGTGTTGGATAGGAATTTTTTGTCCAGTTGTACTGATATTTTTCCGCGCAGGAGTTACCGTTGGCATCTTTGAATGTTACATCTATTATTGTATCGTTAAGAACTGTTTTGCTGTTTCTCGCTCCGGAAAAATTATCTGCCGAAGGTGATAAAATAGCCGAGATTATGGCTGTGTCTCCATTGTTATAGGAATTCTTATCCAAACTGGCGCTGACTATTGCCGCGCTGGCTCCAGCCACAACAAAATGAGCAAAAATAGGGTTTGAAAATATTTTTTGCTCTTGATTTAAAGAAATTTTAACATCATAAGCCTGCGGTTTTTCCGGAAGAGGAATTTGAATCTTGACCAGCTTATTTTCTTTGCCGGCAAAGCTTATTTTTTGATTTTCATCAGGTTGAGCTGACAATTTTTCTCCAAAATAATCTCTTACATAAAATTCGAAATTAGGAGCTAAAGTTATCGCTTCATCCAGGGCATTGCTGGCTTGGCATTCAAAAAAAAGTTTTTCGTCTTTTTTCAGATCCACGCCATGGTTAAGGGAATATTTTTTTTTCGCCCTCTCCTTCAACTGTCAGATAGCAAGGGTTTCCAAATTCAACATATTGGCCGGTTCCGGACAGATTAATTTCAAAAACGCTAAGTGCAAGCACTAATCCGCTTTGATCTTTTACTTTTATCCACAATTCAAAGTCTCCCCCCAAAAAATCAGGGGCTTTATAAGTAATGGCTTTTTTAATAATTTCATTTTTTCTAATAGTAATTTTGTCATTATAATAAGTTTTGCTATCAGCGAAGACAACTTCATCCTCAGGCATTTTTTTGATCAATTCTAGTCCATAAACTAAATTTGATTGGACATCCATTGAATTTTCTAAATCAAAATTGATTTCGAAGATACCTTTTTCACTTTCTCTAATTTCCGCATTTCTAATATTCACATCAGCAATAAGGATGCCTCCCCCATCGGCACTTTTTTCAATATTACTATTTTCTTTAACACCAGTTTCTTCAACCGCTAATGCTTTTTCAGCAGCAAAAAAACACAGTGCAATTGCAGCTGCGAACAGCAAAAGTTTTGAAGAAACATTTTTGTTAGTGTTTTTCATTTTTTTAAGTTATTAGTTATTTAATACGACAAACTTTACTTTTATTATACAATAAAATATTCAAAAAGGGAAAATATGCTGTTAATAACTTTTTATTCTGCAATCAACGCTCCCTTCCTGTGTAAAAAGAGCCCTACCAAAGTAGGACTCTTTTTTCATATCGTAAATTTTGTATATTTTCTAATTCCCACAGCTTCCGCCTTGTGCTTCAGCTTGAGCTGAAGTTGCAGCGCCCGGAGCAGAGGCTAATTTCTTAGAACACTCTGCTGGAGCAGTGTTGAATGCGTCGCAAATTGCCTGCTTATATGCTTCCGGATTTCCGTATTGATAAACGGCTTTCGAGTTGGTTCCATTGATTTTAAGTGTTGGAGAACCGCTAGCATTAGCTTCTTTGGAAATTTTTTCATCAGCCTTCATTAAATCCGATCCAACTGCAGTCACACAAGAGGTTATTTTGGCCGTATTGATACCCAGGCTTCTTGCGCCAGTTTCCCAGCATGATCCGTCACTTCCGCATTTGGCATTAACGTAGGACACGAAGACGAACCATTTGTCTTTTCCATAATTTTTCAGCACGCAAGCTTCTCTCTCATTTTGCGCTACTTCTTTCTCGCCATGCAAAGATTGGATAGTGTCACCGCTGACTGACACAATATAGTGGAAATTAAAATCAACTTTATTTTTAAGCAAATCGTAGACCGGCTTTAGCGTGTCTTCTGCCTTATTGCCATAAGGACAAAAGCTCATTACATACAAATCAACTGCTGGTTTGTCTGTTTTTGGAATCGGCCTGCTGTTTTCTTCTTCTTGCTTTTTGGCTAATTCTTGCTGTTTCTCTATTTCTTCAAAAGAAATCATGCTTTGGATTAATTTTGCTCCGTCTTTAGTTGTATAAACCGGCTGTTCCTGGCCATTAAAGCTAAGCGTAGCCTTATAGAAGTTTCCCTCTTTGACAACATCTTTTACTGAAGCTCCGCTTTCCTTGACTAAATTTTCTAATTTTACTTTTATTGCTTCCGGTCCAACATCCACTTTTTCTTTCCAATATTTTTTAAAAGCAACTCCTCCCAGAATAGCAGCGACAGCTACGATTAAAATTATTGCTGCCACAATCATTTTTTTATTTTTATTCCAGGTTTCACAAAATTTTCCTCCACAGCAACATTTTGTCTGTTTTGGTGTTTCTTCAACAACTGAAGAAATAATTTCTTCTGTTTTTTCTTCCACGGGTTTGTTTTCGTTTTCCATAAGATTAATTTTTCCTTATTTTCTTCTCCTGACCAAGGAAAAGATGATCTGCAATCAGATCAAATAAAAAAATTACAAATTAAAAAGCCTTTTCAGCCTTTGCTCATTATATTATATGTGCTTGAAATGCGCAAGGAAGTTTGTTTTTTGCTTTTTCAGCAAAAGTCATTCGCCCGCTTTTCTTTCAAAAGAAAAGCGGACAGAAAAGAAACTTGCACCCCGATGAATTTCTGTGGCAAATTCTAAGCTCGTTCGCTAAAAAATCTAACTCCCCCGACAAGCCGGGGTCAGACAGAGATTTTTCTTAACGCTCACTTGCTTGAATTTGCTGACGAAATTCATAGGGTGCGGAAAAATACGAAATTCAAAATTCATTTTAAATTGGAATTCCGCATTTAAAAGGCGCCATATGAAGTACGTGGGCGAAGCGCGAGTAATGAGCGTTAAAAATTTTGTGAGGAGCGAAGCGGAATTGAAATTTTAGCGAGAAGCGTTGCGCTTGCCATCAGTATCTTCATCCTGGCGCGACTTTCCTTGCCCCGTAGCGAGCTCTGCTCTGCTTCTGGGGTTTTGTAACTTTTTTTATCCTAGAAAGAAAAGTTAATGCTAATTTGCGGAAAAAGAAAGTTGAAAAATAAAATTTATAGAAATAAGATTTATCTATTTTATCTGCAATTTCCGAAGCTCAGAAATTTCATCCCGAATAATCGCTGCTTTTTCAAATTCCAGCGCCCGTGCCGCTTCTTTCATTTCCTTTTCTCTTTGCTTTATATACCCCACCATATCTTCCAATGATTCCAGTTTGGCATAATCAGCCGTTGGCGCCGGATTAATTTCATGATCAATAATTGATTTGATATTTTTCTGAATCGTCGCCGGCGTGATGTGATGTTTTTGATTATACTCCGCTTGCAGCTTACGACGCCGGTTGGTTTCATCAATTGCCCGCTGCATCGAACCCGTCACATTGTCCGCATACAAAATCACGCGTCCGCTGACATTTCTGGCCGCACGCCCAATGGTTTGAATGAGCGACGTTTCACTGCGCAAAAATCCTTCTTTGTCTGCATCCAAAACTGCCACCAGCGAAACCTCCGGCAAATCCAAACCTTCCCTGAGAAGATTGACGCCCACCAAAACATCAAACTGCCCACGCCGCAGTCCTTCCAAAATGCGCACCCGATCCAAAGTTTCCACATCGGAATGCAAATATTCGCATTTGATTTTATTTTCTTTGAGAAAATCCGACAAATCTTCCGCCTGTTTTTTGGTTAGCGTCGTAATTAAAACTCTCTCGCCTTTTTCCACTATTTTTTCTATTTCAGCCAGAACATCCTTAACTTGTCCCTTGGCCCGCCTCGACTCGCGGAGATGACCGCTCGTCGATGCGAGGCGGGCTGATTTGATAATAAGCTCCGGATCCAAAAGTCCCGTCGGCCGAATTATTTGCTCAACAATATTGTATCTAGTATCTAGTATTTTGTATTTGGTATTTTTTGATTTATTTGTAATTTGTGATTTGGAGTTTGTTTGTTTCTCGTTGCTTGTATCTTGTGATTTGCCGTATTCATACGGCCCCGGCGTAGCCGAAGTAAAAATCAATTGATTGATATGTTCTTCAAATTCAGAAAACTTAAGCGGCCGATTGTCAAAAGCGCTCGGCAATCTAAATCCATTATTAACCAAAGATTCTTTGCGCGCCCGGTCGCCATTATACATCGCATTAAGTTGCGGCACCGTCACGTGCGATTCATCAATCACGAGGAGAAAATCTTTGGGAAAATAATCCACCAATGTATATGGCATTTCACCCGGTTGTCGCCCGGTCAAATGACGTGAATAATTTTCAATCCCATTGCAATAGCCGATTTCCCGCATCATTTCCAAATCTTGTTTGGTCCTTCTTTCCAATCTTTCCGCTTCCAAAAGTTTTCCATTATCACGCAAATATTTGACTTGAGTTTGCATTTCTTTTTCGATATTTTCCAAAGCCGCTTGCATGACCGGTTCCGGCACCACGAAATGCTTGGCCGGATAGATCAAAGTTTTTTCGAGATTCCCCAATTTTTCGCCAGTCAAAAAATCATATTCCTGAATCCGGTCGACAACTCCGTTTTTTATATCAATACGCGTTACTATTTCCCGTCCGGTCGGCATGATTTCAAAAGTGTCACCGGTCACCCGAAATTTTCCCCGGCTCAAAAGGTCGCTGCGCAAAAATTGCAAATCAATCAGCTCTTTAATTTTCTCAGCGCGATCAAATTTTTCGCCAACTTTCACTTCAAAACTGATTTCCCGATAATATTCCGGCGAGCCCAAACCATAGATGCAGGAAACCGAAGCGACGATAATCACATCTTGCCGCGACAAAAGCGCGCTGGTGGCACTGTGCCGCAAGCGATCAATTTCGTCATTGATCTGCGCTTCTTTTTCAATGTAGGTGTCTGAAGAAGCAATGTAAGCTTCCGGCTGATAGTAGTCGTAGTAAGACACGAAATATTCCACCGCATTTTTGGGAAAAAAAGTGCGAAGTTCCTGTGTCAGCTGCGCCGCCAAAGTTTTATTGGGCGCAATAAGCAGTGTTGGTTTTTGCACCTTTTGAACCACGTTGGCAATCGTGAATGTTTTGCCCGAGCCCGTCACGCCCAAAAGCGTCTGGAATTTTTTCCCAGACTTAATGCCTTGAACCAATTGCTCAATAGCTTGTGGTTGATCACCACTAGGCTTAAATTTGCTGTTTAACTGAAATTTCATAGTTTAGTATATGGTATTTAGTATTTAGTATCTATACGAAATACAAAATACTACATACAAGATACTGTATACTACAATTTTATCCCATTTTTGTCCATTAACTAATTACCATTGACATTATTTTTTAAATCTTCTATTATTATAAATGTCGTGTTGAATGCTCCGTCCTACGGAAGAGGACAGGGAGCTTACGCACACATTTTTGGAGGCACCCCCATGTGCCTCAGGCGCAAAAGCGCCGCCCTCTTACGGCTTGGCAGCGAGTTATTCTACTCGCTGCCATGACCACCTCTCCCCTTGCAATGTTCAAGGGTTTTTTATTTGATAAAAAGTATTATGTTGGCCGAGGGTTGCCAAAATCCAAATAACCTGCTATACTCTTTATACAACTAAGAAAGTCCAAATTTAGCCCGCTTTAAAGCATAATTTAGAGACAGGCTGAATAACTTCCACCAGAAGAAGGGATTTTCTTGTTTGGTGGTTTTTTGTTTCTTATCAAAATCTCTGATTTTGCTATAAGAAACAAACCCCGCACAAATTTCTCACAAAACGTGCTCTAAAAAAATATGTAAGCTGTAAGGCGGAAATGAAAAGCGAACAAAAAATAATTTCGAACAAATAAAATTTGTTGCGGGGTTATAATCAAATTTAGTTAACTCATTAATAATAACAATAACATTATGCAGTACGAATTGTTCTATCTTGTAGGCGAACGCCAGGAGGCCAATCTGGAAGCGATCAAAGAAAATGTGAAATCTCTTTTGGTTTCGCACCAGGCCAAATTGCTTGAACCGGAACTTTCTGAAAAAAGAAAGCTTTCCTATGAAATCAAGCATCAAAGAAAAGGGGTTTATGTAACCCGCCGTTTTGAATTGCCTGAAGCTGATGACCAAAAAGAATCTCCTCTTAGAGAAATAACCAAAAAACTCAACCTTTCCAATGAGGTTCTCCGATTTATGATTGTCAAAACTGATGATCTGCCAGAATTGGATTCTAAGGAAAAAAGAAAAGCTCGTGAAATGGCGGCTCAAACCCAATCTTCTCAAAGAACACCGCGCTCAGCTGAAAAACAACCAGCCTACCGACAACCAAGAAAACAGGAACAGCCAAAACCCGCTCAAGCTCCGCAGCCGACAAAGGAGGAAACCAAAGATATCGACAAACAACTTGATAAATTGTTAGATATTTAATTAAAAGCGATTCAAATCTACAAATATCGTTCGAATCTACAAATAAAATTCAAATTCGTAGATTCGTCCGCCAGCTGGCGGAACATTCGTAGTTTCGGATCGGCATAAACTTTATGAATCTAAACAAAGTTCAACTCATTGGCCGCCTTACCCGCGACCCAGAAGTTAGAACAACTCCTTCCGGACAAACAGTTGCCACTGTCAGTTTGGCCACTAACCGCACCTGGAACGACAAAAGCGGACAAAAGCAGGAAAAGTCCGAATTCCACAACATCGTCGCCTGGGGACGCTTAGCTGAAATTATCGGACAATATATGTCCAAGGGCCAAGAAGCCTATTTCGAAGGCCGCATGGAAACGCGAACCTACACCGGCAAAGACGGCATTGAAAGAAGAACAACAGAAGTAGTTGCCGAAAATATGCAAATGGGTTCACGCCCACAGGGATCCGGAAATTATAATCGCCCTGCCGCAGCCGCCGCCACTGGAGCCATGGCCGGCGGAGCAGCTGCAACCACCACTCCAATTGCCGAAGAGATCCCAACCATCAATCTTGATGACGAAAAAGAGGAAGTAAAAATTGAAGATGTACCGTTTTAAGAATTTAGAATTACGAATTTTGAATTTCGAATGAATGATTGAACTCTTAATGTTTAAAATATTCAAACATTTGAAATTGATTAAAAATTCAAAATTAAAAATTTAAAATTATTTATTATAATATTTATGGAAAGAAAGCAATGTTATTTTTGCGAACAAAAGATGGACAAGATAGACTACAAAGACGCCTATTTGATCCGCCGCTTCATGAATTCGCAAGGAAAAATTTATCCGCCAAAACGTCATGGCATTTGCACTAAGCATCAACGCACTTTGTCGCAAGCTATTAAGCGTGCTCGCGTGATGGCCTTGGCACCGTTTGTCGTTAAATAATCGCGTAACTTATAACGTAAAACGCATAACGTTTTAGGTTGCGCGTTTTACGTTTTACGACTAATGTTAGGAATTACAGAAATTAAATGTGGGAAAAATATTCTTTGGGAAAATGCTCCCTATGTCGTTTTGAATGCGGAACATTCCAAAACCGGCCGCGCCGGCGCCGTGCTCCGCACCAAACTTAAAAACCTTCTAACCGGAAATGTTTTGGAAAAAACATTTAATGGTTCGGACAAGGTGGATGAAGCTGACATGTCAAAAACCAAAGCACAATATCTCTATCCGGAACATGACGGCTTTGTTTTCATGGACACAACTTCCTATGATCAATTTTCACTCGCGAAAGATGTGGTCGGCGAAGCGAATTTGTATTTGCTGGAAGGCACTGAAGTCACAGTCCTCAATTTCAATGACACACCGGTCAACATTGAATTGCCGATCAAGGTTACGTTGAAAGTAGTAGAGGCGCCGCCTGGCATCAAAGGCGATACTGCCGGTACTGGAGGAAAAGTGGTCATTATGGAAACCGGCCTCAAAGTTTCCGCTCCGCTTTTCATTAACGAAGGAGATGAATTGATAATCAACACGGAAACAGGAACATACGTTTCCAGAGCCTAGAAAATTTTTCTTTAATATTTTCTTCTCTTTTTGAAAATAACTTTTTGAAAAATAAAAAACCGATTACTCGGTTTTTTATTTAGGCCTAATATTGCTAACAAGCTAACAAAACTAACTAAGCTACTTAGAACAGTCCCATTTGGCCAAAAAAAGTAAATACCATAAGAGGTACTAGAGCCAAGAGAAGCGCGAAATTAAATTCTTCGTTTCGTTCATCTTCTTGAGCTCTTTTGGCGCAGTGAGGACAAGAACACTTTTTTTGTTTTTTTTCCATTTTTTTTATATATTAAATTAATAAATTTATATAAAAAACGGGCATTTGCCACCCGTTTTACTATACCCTTCCATTATACACCATTTGGAGGCAAAAGTCAAACATTTTAGCCCTAGTTTTGCAAAAAACTTACACAACGACCGCTTTGAATGCGTTTTTTTGTTTTTTAAATTCTGGCTTTATCTAAAATTTCTTTAAAAATCTTGTTAGCCACTTTTGGATTTTCCTTGAGAAAAGCTTTGGCTGATTCCCTGCCAGCGCCCAATTTTATATCTTCAAACGAAAGCGAGTTGCCTGCTTTTTTTACAACTTCATATTTAACTCCCGTATCAAGAAGATCTCCAGCCAAGGAAATTCCTTCATTATACATGATGTCGAATTCAGCCGTTTTGAAAGGAGCCGCTACTTTGTTTTTTACAATTTTAACCTTGGTCCTGTTGCCGACAATTTCTTCCCCTTTTTTAATTTGTGCGCTTCTTCTGACTTCAATGCGGACCGATGAATAGAATTTCAGAGCCTGGCCGCCGGTTGTTGTTTCCGGATTGCCGAACATCACGCCAATTTTCATTCTGATCTGATTAATGAAAATGACGGTCGCATTTGACCTCGCGATAATGGCTGTTAGTTTTCTTAGCGCTTGCGACATAAGTCTGGCTTGACGTCCGAC